>JADGAM010000287.1 GCA_015232015.1 Oligoflexia bacterium
GATATTCCACCGCTAGATATTTATAAACTTTCCAGTTTTAAACGTCAAAATATTTCTCTTTATGATGTAATAAAATCTGATAAATTATTAAAAGAAGCAAATATTGAAAATATTATACCCGTAATTAAAAAAATTAAATTATTACAAAACAATGTGGATAAACAAAAAAAAATCGATTCTCAAGAAAAAATAGATAATGATTTTAATTTTAACAATTTTTGTCAACTTCAGCATTCTTGCAGACCCAGCAACACTATTGAAGAAATGTTAACCATATTGGAACAAAAGCAAAATTATTCATTAACAGATGCCATTAATCATTGCAACTTTTTGGGAGTAGATAATGTAGCACTAAACAAACTGCTCTCTTTAGAAAAAGAACCTTTGGTGGAAGAAAACAATTGTACTGATCTATTATCAGATAGCGCTACAGGCAGTGATTCATGTGCTAGTAGAGTGCTCAAAGAACTTTCACTTTTAGAAGACAAAATTAAAAACTTTGTAAAAATGTTTCCAGAAATATTAGCAATTGATATGTGTGTAACCAATGCAAAGATATTAGAAGCTAATGGAATAACTGTTCCTCCTTGTGTGGATAGAGAAGATATCACGGCAAGTGATTCTAAAAATTACAGTAAAACAAAAAAATTGCAGATAAATGATCCATTGGCACCAGTTGGAGCTTTTTTTATGGTATATCAAGGTAAATATAACGAGACCTTTTTAAGAGAAATGATTGAAAAAAATTTAAAGAGTTCTCCCTTGGCCAAAATCAACCTGATCTTACCAGCAAATACCATAGATCATCTCATAGCAAGCTCTACCTTTAGAAAATTTCTATTCGACAATCATGTTAATATTCTTCCAGTCAAAGCAGCACGTACAAATCAATGGATGAGAGATTCATTAAATTTTATTAATGTTGATGGTAAACCGGCCATTAATTTATTGGCATATTCCCACGATATAGACGAATATGGTAATCCATATAAAAAAACGATGGGCCACACATTGGCGTGCGAATTAAAAAAACATTGTCCTGATTTGCCGATATATCGTCCAGCAAATTTCTTTAATACTGCTAGCAATACTAATGATCAAAATTCAGGTGGAAACTGGGGGGTAATGCCTGGAGGGGCCTATTTTACTGGAGTTACTACTACTAAATGGAAAGATGTTTTTCGTATGATCAATCACGCCCGTTTCTTGGGCCAAAAACCTGTAGTTGAACAAAAAAATGAAAGTGATTCTAAGACACAAAATGCTCCTATTCAAAATGCTTCTATTATTACAGATACAGATGATTTTCGTACTACTCCTGCTCAAAGAAACCAAATTGATATGCTAGAAAGAAATGGCCTTTCCGTTACTAAATTAGATATTTCCCCATTAACGGTAGGGCATGTTGATGAAATGTTTAACTTTATTAAAATAGACCATAAATCACCTTGTGATTATGCAATGCTGAGATCCTCCCCAAGAAAAGCATATGAACTAATGAATGAAGATTTGAAATCAATTTCATCTACTTTAATTAAATTAACAGAAAGTGATATTAAAAAGCTATTTCGTACTTGTAAAAATATAGGTACCTATAAATATTTATACCAAAAATATGAATCAAAGGTTAGCAATACTTTTGATGGTCTTATTCCTCAATCAACAATTGATGAAATCAATCTTAATCATTGTATTAATGGAAAGCATATTACAGAGTGGTTAAGCGATAAAAAAATGAAACACGAGTTAGAATGGACTCAAAAAATAATTGATGATAATACAGAAAAAATGTTGGTAACCTTAAAGAAAAATACGGGATGTAGCACTCCTACTATTGTTGATATCCCTGTGTTTTTTTCACATGGTAATGCAGTTGTTCCTAATGCTGTAAATGGTATTGTTAGTAATAGTGTATCTGCTAAAGGAAAAAAATCCTTTAACTACATTCCTCCTAAAACTTTTTATTCTAAATTCGATGATTACATTAAGAAAGAAATTCAAAAATATTCGGTCACCGTTTCCCCTGTACAAGATTTATATTATCATATCAATTTAGGTGAAGTTCATTGCGGTACAAATTCCAGTTCAATTTGTAAATAATTTCTGCCTTCGACCACTTAAGATCTTGGGCCTATTTCAAAATAAATCGAACAAAATTTTTAAACTTTTTTAAACTTTTTTAAACTTTTGTAGATAAAAAAACCGCTAACGACATTTGGGAAATTTGATCTTGTAATGCTTCTATTTCATCAATATGTCGATCTTCCTCTGTTAAAATATGTTCTAAAATTTCTTTTGTAGCATTATCACCCACTCCAATTGAGAGTTTTATAGCATTATTGTATGCATTTATAGCATCTTGTTCAGAAAAATGATCATTAGCTAATTGTTTAGCAACATCTTCTCCAATGTTTATTTTTTTCAAATGGTTTACAATGGGAATTCCCTCTAAAAATAATATTCTTCCAATTAATTTTTCAGCATGTTTCATTTCATTAATTGCTCTCTTTTCAAAATGCTGATGAAGTTTACTATAATTCCAATTAGCAGACATTTCTGAATGAACCATGTATTGGTTTATAGCTGAGAGTTCATCGGCCAGAAGAGAGTTTAATGTTTCAATAAGTTTAACATCCCCTTTCATTTCAACTCCTAATTCCTAATTCCTACATTTTTAATATGAATTTCATATGCAATTATTAATTTTATGCTTATTAATGTAAGATTTTGTAATTTTGTAATATGGAAACATGATAACATGGTCTTGCTGAACAAATACCCAACATTTAATGAAGTAACATTTAATAATACTATTCCCTTAACTGTCATTTAACGGTATTGTGATTGGATTAATATTTTTATTCTATTTTTTAATTAGTTACTTCGAATCACATAGGATGTGTGTCTAGTAGTAAACTTTTAAAACACAACACTATGAAAAATTGTGAAACACTTTCTCTTGCGTGAAGTCAAGTAAAACCTTTCTCTTAAAATAAAATTATTTTTTTATTATTACAAAAACAAGAATTACTAATTTTTAAACAAGGATGTAAAAAAATGAATCAAAAAACGAAAACAGTAAAAATGAAAACGGTAAATTGCGCCACCTTAACATTACTAAAATTGTTAACATTAATGTTGATGTTTTTCCAATTTTCTTATTTCTCTATATCAGTAGCAAATTCTGAATCAATAGTAGATTCTGAATCAGTAATAGATTCTGAATCAATAGTAGATTCTGAATCAATAGTAGATTCTGAGAACTCGGATCTTGACTTAACATCAAAGTTCGAAACATTCTATAATTTAGATTTTTCTAGCAATATAAAATTATTACATGATGAATTTGTTAAATATAGAATTGTAATGGTTCCAGGATTATTGGCAGATCTTGCAAAACCAGTTAACCAAGGAAATTTTGACATACAAGCACGTTGGCTGAGTCAAGTTCTATCATTAAAAGAAGGAACTGACTTTATAATCGCCAAAACAAATACATTTGCAAGCATAGAAGTAAACTCTCAAATACTACGAAAAATTATTTTAGAGAGTCGCAAACAAGTAATTTTAATTGGTCATAGCAAAGGAGGATTAGATGTTTTAGAAACATTAATTGCATGGCCTGAAGTAAGATCAAAAATAAAAGGAGTAGTTACCGTACAATCACCTCTTAAAGGCACTCCCATCGCAGATATGATATCTAAAAACTTTTTCCTGAGACAATTATTATGGACTATTTCCACTCTAGGGAGAGGAAGTTTGCAGCTCATTACAGACTTAAAGACGACTAATAGAGCGAAATACATTAACAACAATGAAAGTGAAATAAATCAAGTAATTAATTCTATTCCAATAGTAAATTTAGTTGGATGGATTCATCAAGAACCGTCTAGAAAGTTTTTAAATGAAAAATTTAGTTGGCAAAGATTAAAAAAACAAACTTCATTTTACTCAAAATTCATTTATCTTTTTACTCCGGTTCTTCTTAAACTTGGAATTTATGATAATGATTACTTAGTTCCAAAATATGCACAAAAAATTGATGGTGCCTACTTTGTTAATGTTGAAAATCTTGATCACATATCTTTGGTAATGGATTCCATTCACAACCGAAGAGATAAAGTTAAAAGTGTCTTTGCCTTAGTGTTGTCAATGTTACAATTACAATCATAACACTCATAACATGAGTAGCACTCATAGGTTATAATTTTTTATAAATTCACTCCTGCTAAAACATGAACACTTCTTCATTTAATTTTTGATATTTGTTTATCTAATACATGTTAGTTTGTAACCCTTTTTAATTTAAAACAGGAGGAGGTAGTTATGTCACAAACGATTTCACAAACGATTAATGATATTTTATTTATAAAAAAATCCAATTATCTATTCTCATTGGGCATTCTATTCCTATGTCAGTTTTTGTTTTTATCAACTGTTCAGGCCAAAGTATTTACTATTAACAAAAGCGGCGATTCCCAATTAAACAAAGAGACTGTTAAAGAAATTATACTTGACTATGAAAATTATTGCGAAAATGGGTGCAAGTATAAATTGACAGCAGTTAAGGAAAATAAAAAGGTAGAGATTGTAGACCCTAATCATATTTTCATTTGGACATATGTTGATAATATTAAGGCTTACAAATATTTTAGTTATGTGGAAGTTATAGAAAACGCTGCCAATAAAAATAAAATCATTATTCGTAACAGTTATCCTTCCTCGAATGAGGTTAAACGTTTAAAAAATATATATAGACTACCTCATTCAACTCCTTTTATTACAGCAGAAACGCTTTGGACAATAGAGGAAAAATTTGATCATAACGGAAATTGGTCGCACACAGCTGTAGACTACTCTGGTAGCTTCAATGCAAGTGCCGCCATGTCTATCTTTGAAGGCATAA
>JADGAM010000288.1 GCA_015232015.1 Oligoflexia bacterium
ATCCTATTATGCTCATCCAAATAGTATCCAGGAAGGGCAACTCCATTTGTGGGTTTTTGATCTGTTATAAAATTAAAAATTTTATCTGCTTCATTAAAATTTCTATCATGAATTACAAAGATCAGAGAATATGAAATATTATTTATGCTCAGGGAATCTAAATTGGATTTAGTTGTTAGAAATTCATTCTCACTTTGAAAGCGATATGAGTTTGATTCAAAATCAGGCCCATCGATACTAATACTAATAGAAAACTTTAAATCACTTACAAAAGTATTTGCAAGTTGTGGAGTAAGCAACAATCCATTGGTCTGTATGACATTATCAAAATCTAATTTTAATTTTTTTTGGAGACCGATTACTTTGCGATAATTTTCCACTCCAAAGAGTAGTGGTTCTCCTCCATGCCAAGTAAATCTAACTTTTTCTACATTTGTCAAAGAGTTAAGTTTTTCAACCAAAATCTCAAACCATCTTAAAAAATCTTCTCCCCTAGTACAATTATTATCTTCCAAACTACGTTTAGTCAGACAGTACTCACAACTCAGATTGCAGTAATTATCTACTGGTTTAATAACTAAGTTTATCATCTTCATTGGATTGCTCTCTTATTGAATGTAATTCAGGTATAAACTCATTATAAAATTTCTTTCTACAAATTATAGAATCATCGCCACTAACAACTTTCTCATATATGCAACCTGTTTCACATATTGGGTAAAATGCACATTTTGTTTTAACACATACATCATCAGGATTTATCTTCGGAATAAATCTATCCCTCTCTATCCAAAGACTATCGGTCTCACGAATATTTCCTATCTTGAAGAAAGGAATCGAAAATGCTGAAACACATGAGGATAAATCTCCATTTGGTTCTACTGTTAAAGAATATGGTGCTCCAACTGAACAAGGAGGCCTAAATATAGACTCAATATCGTAATAAACTCCCTTATCAATACATATTTTTGCCAATTCTAAATATGCGAGCGACAAAGATTTATCGTTAATATGATAAAAATAATCTTGGTCAGAGTAAGAGAGCGATGTTTGCAATGCCTCTAGTTTGTATAGATGATTTTTCTTCGCAAAATTATTTTCAATAGTATCTACCAGCGAAGAGAATTGATTGATGTTCTTTTTATTGAAATTATATTTAATACAGACACTGAAATATTGCTCATAAACTTTTAATTTTTTTACTATTTCTTGAAAAAAACTATCGCTACCACCGCCACGACTTTTATTATGATCGGCCTCTGTTCCATCAAAAGTAATTTGAACGGCCCTAGTATCAAATACTTTGAATTTATCGAACAAATCAATATCTATTACGTTGCCATTTGTTGTGAGAACAGTATTAATGATGAGATTGTTGTTAGTTTTGATCTTGCTAACTCTATCAATTAATTCATGACATAACTCTTTTTCTAAAAGGGGTTCTCCTCCAAAGAGGATAAGATTAATAATCTTTAATTCTTTGTTTGATTCAATTTCATTTAGAAGCAACTTTTCCAAATTGTTAATAGTATCTATATCCATGGATGATCGGTCAGTATGGTTCTGGAAACAATAGGCACATTTTTGTTCGCATTTGGTGGTTACAGTGAATGTAATAGTGATCTCGTTCCTATTTCTGATCTTTTTTATATTGTTAAATTCTCTTATCTCATCTTCATAATTTTCACATTCAGTTACAAAATAATTTTTTACCAACCAAGAATTAATTTTACTATTATCCCTCGCCGAAGCAATCAATGATCCGAGATCGTTTTTGAGATTATAAAACTTTCTGGTTCTTATGTTGAAATATTTAAATCCGCCTAAATCATAAATAAATGCACTAGCTTTCATATCATAATTTCCCAATAGAATTGTTTATGTGATCCTTGATTTTTCTTAGTGCTTCTACATAATAGTAATGGTAGATGCCCTCTTGGAAATATTGGTAACAGTATTTGCCTTTACTTTTAAGGATTCCCTTATCAAATCCCTCACTACCCATAATGTCTACGACCTCTTTTAGCTCAAGTCCACTCTGCCTTTGCTTATGCTTTTCAATGTAACGAGACAGCGGCGTTGAATTGATTTTTCCAAGATAGGTATCTTCGGTTTGAACTTCGCAACTACTATAAACATTCCCATTACGATCAATGTTCATGGAGGAGCAATTGCCGGAAAGATAGCAAAGAGAATAACAACCCTTTAAGTGACCTTTGATTAGTTCTGAAAACAAACCTATTTTGAATGGTCTATTTGAATTAATCCAACCATCAAATAAATCTTTTAAAAATGTAAAATACATTTCATTATCAATAGTATCACTTTCCAAGTGCCCGTCCTGATTCTTGTGAAAGCATGGGAAGATTCTTAATTGAGCAACGTTCATGCCTTTCAAATATTGCAAAATCTCTTTTGCATACTTGTAAGTTGATTGCTTAACAACTAATGCAATAACTAAAGGCATTCCCGATTGTTTTAATAAATCTATATTTTCTAAAACTTTATTATATTGCTTTTCACTAGCAAATCTCTCTTTGTTGTGATTAAAGTTGGCCCCATCTAAACTTACTGATAGTAGAAATTTATTTGTTTTAAAAAAATCCAAATATTCTTTATTCAGCAGTAATCCGTTAGTATTCAGAGAATTGATGATCGAAGTAGTGTTAAGAATATTTTGTTGTAGTTTTAAAGCATCACTGTAAAAATCTATGCCAGCTAGTAAAGGTTCCCCACCATACCAATGGATATTTAATTTATCTAAATGCAAAGTTGATATTTCCGTAAACACTTGTTCCAAGGTAGATGCTTTCATTAACCATTTGCTTTTATCACTTTCATTTCTCAAATATTGAGCATTACAATAAGTGCATCCCAAATTACATAATGATCCAACTGGGTTTATCTCTATTATTTCTACATTACTTATCGAAGTGCTCATCGTTGTTATATCCCTTTAATCGTTATCTTTATTTTAAAACTAAAGATGTTCATCTAAATCTAAATATTCGGTTACTCCGATTCTTCTTGAAAATTCAAAATCATGAGAGACTACTATCATTGCTGCTTTAAAATTATTCAAAGCACTTTCTAGTTGCTCTAAACTATCAATATCAAGATGATTAGTAGGTTCATCTAAAATTAATAATTTTGGAGGAATATCGGAGCAAAATAATTTTGCTAGTGCGGCCTTTAAAAGTTCGCCTCCACTTAAACAACTGACCTGTTTGTGAACTGTATCTCCTTTGAAGAACAGTCGAGCAAGTCTGGTTCTTAGTAAACTTTCACTGAAATTTGAACTAGAATTTTGTACGTTTCGCAGAATAGTTTGCTCTGGATTTAAGCACTCAATGAATTGACTTAAATATACTATCGGTTTTACTGAGACTTTTATTGTTCCCAATGACGGCGTAATTTGCCCTTCTATTAATTTTAGTAAGGTCGTTTTACCAGAACCATTAGAACCTGTTATAGCAATTCTAGTTGGCCCCATTAAGGAAAAAGTTATCGGAGTAGACCACAAATAACTTTTACTATCGAAAGAAATATTTAGTTCTCTGATATTTATAATCTCTTTTTTTGAAGGTATTTCCTCTATCTGAATATCAACTTCAATCTTATTTTCATCTCGTATCTGCTCTCTTGCAGTTGCCAAATCTTCCTCACAATCTTCAATTCTTTTAAGATGGATTTCTTTCAATCTTGCAGTAGAATTTTCCGCATTACTTCTGGCCGATTTAAGACCTAATCTTTGTACGCCTGTATCTTTTCTGGCCCTCTTTTCTGCATCCGCGGTTCGGTGCCTTCTCCTGTTTAAAACTTCTTGCAGTTTATTTTTTTCCTCGGCGAGATGTTTCTCACAAGTCTGATATTTTTCTTTTGCAGAATTATTCTGTTGCTCCCGATAAATTCGATAATCACTATATTTCATTTCATAAAGATTACACTTACCTTCATGAAGTTCAGCTACGGAATCTAATGTATCCAGAAGTTCTCTGTCATGAGTGGCAACTAACTTAACTCCATTCCAGCTATTCAAAAAATCAATTAAATATTTCCTGGCCTTGTAATCTAAATTATTGGTTGGTTCATCCAACAATAAAATATCAGGTTCTTTTAAAATTAGGGCGCATAAGTTTAATCTTATTAATTCACCACCACTAAGCGTATCCAGCGATCGTTCTAGTGATATATCACTAAGACCTAGTTTTTGTAACACTTCCTGACAGCGTTCAATTTTATCCCACTTACCTTCCATTCGCTCATAAGCATCTATTCCTCCCATATTGGATTCAATTAAATTTAAATCACTAACAACTTGGGCCACTTCTAAAAAATCTTTCACTAACGTATGCCCACATCGTTTTACTTTTTGCGGTAGATAACCAATATTACCTTTAGTAAGAATCCTTCCACTGTTTGGAGAAATCTCCCCAATAATTAAACGGAGAAGTGTGGTTTTTCCTGTGCCATTTTTACCAATAAGACCGATGGAACGATCACATACTGACAATGACATATCTTTGAGTAAAGGAATGCCGTTATCCAGCTTAAATGCAATGTTATTAATATCAATCCTTCCATTTCTAATCATTTTCAAATAATCCTAAATAATTTTCTTATCTCCCTTGCTTCTAATGAAAATGGAAACAAGTAAGATAAATATTATAGATGCTGCTATCTCTATAATTGCATTATATCGCAAGTAAGTAACCGATCCGATTTGTTGTGCCACCACTGAACTTAAAGCAACACTG
>JADGAM010000289.1 GCA_015232015.1 Oligoflexia bacterium
CTTACATGTAGATGCTGATATAAGATTTACCAGAAGGCTTCATCGAGACGTGAAAGATCGTGGTCGTTCACTGGAATCTGTTATTGAACAATATTACGATTCAGTTCGTCCGATGTTTTTAAAATTTTTGGCCCCTCAAAAACAATATGCTGATTTTATTGTTGGAGAAGATACAGACATTGCCGCCACAATTTTAGCTGCCAGAATAAAAGAGTATTTAAACAAATCTAGAGTTTAAAAAAATTACGATGAATTTAAAACAAATCAAGATTATTCCTATCGGGGGAGTTGGCGAAATAGGCCAGAATATGACCCTGATAAAAATGCCTTCTGAAAATATTATTATTGATGCTGGGATAATGTTTCCTTCTGACCAGTTTTATAATTTACAATACTTAATTCCCGATTTAAGTATAATAGATGCAAATACTACTACTAGTTTATTTGTAACTCACGCTCATGAAGATCACATTGGTGGAATTCCTTTTTTAAAAAAAAGAATTCCAAATTTAAAAATTTATTCATCTGCTTTTGCTAGAGAAATTATTAAAATTAAACTTGCTAATCGTATTATAGATACCGATGTTTTCCCAGAAATTGAACCAGAAACAAACTTAGATGAAAGTGCAAAAACACCTTTTATAGGAACTTTTTACAGCGAACATGATTTCATTTTAATTCGAGATGACTCTCACTTCTCCTTCAAAGAATTTGATATCTATCCCATAAGAGTTAATCATTCAATACCAGAAACATATGGTTTTTTAATCCAAGATAAAAATAAAATATTTTCACTCTTTTTTACTTCTGATTGCAAAGTGGATTTTAATAACAATCAAAATAATCAATGTAATACAACTGCCATAGACGAATATGGCCAATCATTTGACTTTGATCGCCTTAAAAAGTTATCACAAAATTCATTACGCAAATTTTTATTTTTAGACAGTACTAATATAGCTTTCGAAGGTAAGGCGCTATCTGAACGAGATCTTATTTCTCCAATAGAAGAAATAATTATTAATGAAAACAATAAAAATGAAAAAGAAAGAGGTAGAATTTTCATAACCTTTTTTCCCTCTAATATTTATCGTACTCAGACTTTAATTAACTTAGCATTAAAACATAATCGCAAATTGATTTTTTATGGTAAGTCTTTAAAGCAATATGCCGCCAAAGCACACTCGTGTGGATACTTAAAAGATTTAAACTTAGTATTAATAGATGAGAGTGAATTAAAAAGTATGCGCTCAAGTGATACCTTTAAACGGTTAGAGTTGATTGTACTTTTAACTGGATGCCAAGGAGATTTAAAAGGTGCCTTAAATAGAGTGGTTTCCGGAAGTGACCCTCTCTTTAAATTATATCCCGGAGATTTATTACTTTTTTCCTCTAGAACAATACCTGGTAATGAAAAGCGTTTATATAAGATCTATAATAAAATTTACGAGCAAGGTGCTAAGATCATAACGGCCAGTGAAAAAAATATCCACGCCTCAGGCCACGGTGGCCTTACAGACATTCAGACTATTGTTGAAAATTTTGATCCCACAGACCTAATTCCTATTCATGGTGAAACCTACTATTTATATAAGCATATTGAATTTATTAATAAAAATTTTCCTTTAATTAAAACTCATATCATTTTAAATTATGATCAATTAACTTTAAATCTGAGTGAAATAGCACCTGCTACTAGCAGTAATATTTTACTTCATATTGAAAAAGGAACTCCCGCTAATCCAATTTTTTTATTAGATAATGGAGTTGCAATTGAAAAAACAACTTTAAATATAAGAAGGAAAATGGCCTTTAATGGGGTTATCTTTGTTTCCATAATGGCACCTTCACCTTTGAGAGTTGAAGTAAGTTTACTAGGACTGCCTCTATTTATGAATGAGTATATTGAACTCTTAAAACAACAAGTTATTCAAGTGTGCCTTAAAACTCAATTTCCTCTCAATGATAAGGATAATGGTAAGGATAGGAACAAGGATATGGATATGGATAAGGAGGACGATACTCTTCAATCTTTTATAGATCCTTTTAAAGAAATATTAAGGGCGGTTCTTAGAAAACATTTTAAAAAATTTTTCGAAACCCCTCCGGTAATGGAATTTCATGTAGTTATAGAACGTTAATCAAATAAATTTTATTTAAAAAAACATTATCCATAATATCTATTTATCAATTTCAATTTAAAAATTCAGAATGAAAAATCCAATAGTTAAAAAGGCAGTGACAACTACTTGTGGCAGTGTTTGGTGCTTTTTCTCGAATATAGAGCAAAATTTGGAGGTTTCAAATAATTCACTTATAATCTAATTATTGATCGAAAGGAAAAACAAAAGTGGAAGTTAGAAATTAGAGAAAGGATTTCTCTAAGATTAACTTAAGAAATAAAGTTATTAAACAATAACATTAACCAAACCTCAAAGGGGGAAAAAATGAAAAAAGTATTAGCATTAGTAATTGCCTTATCAATTGTTTCTATGAGTGTATTCGCTGAAGGCGAAAGTTCAGTAGGCGAAAAAGCAGATTGCGCTTGTGACAAAGTTAGCAGTGCATCTGTCAAAGATAGCCAACAAGATTCAAGCACAAAAGTTGTTGGTTCAGATTCAATTGCGAGATAATTATCTTAAGTAGAATCAAGTGATTTAAGGTTTAAAACTAACATTAACTAAAAATAAAAATGGTTACTAACAGGAATTAGTAACCATCTTTTATTTTTTGTATTTTATGTTTTAAAAATCTTTTTCCTGGGACCTTACATTGTCTTTCTTTTCTTTTCGCATAAAACTTGGAGTGTCAAATTCATCTTCATCAAAATTTATAAACCCCAGCCTTTCCGCTAAAGATTTTGCTCTAGTTTTTTCTTCCATCTTTGGTGAGTCTACTTTTATTACATTTTCAATTTTATCAACAAAATTACTTTGAAGATTATTTTGTTTTTCAACTCCTACTGTTGTTGCGGCCGCCACTGTCACCGTTGAAGTTGAAGTGGTAGTTGTCTGTGCAATCTCAGAGTTAGGATTAGAAGTAGAAGTAGAAATTTCTAATTCGCTACCATTACTGGCCCCTTTTTTTTGTAAAGAAAGATTGGCCAATGAAGCATCATAAGTAGAAGCTGCTTTTTTTATTGATTCAATTAAAGATGAAGTTGATGCTCCTTTATTTGAGTTAATATGATTTTCATTTTGGACATTGCTTTTTTCAATATCATTATCTAAAAATAAATTTTCTGCAACAGATATTGCTTTAGCTTTAACTTGCATTTGTGTATTTGTATTTATCGAAGATGCAGGAATAAAAGAAGAAGTAGTAGTAGTTTGTTCTTCAGTAATTGATGATTGATATTGATTATTAGGTTGTTTATTTTCTCTAACTCTCTCAAACTCTTGTTCGCGCACTTTATCTCGATCTTTTTCTCTCTGAGCTTTGGTTCTACCAAGGCCTGTTGCCACTACTGTTACCTTTACAAATTCACCCATCTCATCATCAATAACTGTACCAAAAATAATTTCTGCATCTTCATCAGCTGCTTCCATAATTAAAGATACTGCTTGATTTGTTTCATGAGTAGTGAGTGCTCTACTTCCTGTAATGTTAATAATAATTCCAGTTGCTCCATCAATTGTTACATCTTCAAGCAATGGTGAATGGATAGCATCGTTGGCGGCCTTTATTGCACGATCAGGACCCGAGGCCACCCCTGTTCCCATTAAAGCAAGACCTCTACTACTCATTACAGTACTAACATCAGCAAAATCTGCATTGATAAGCCCTGTGTGATTAATTAAATCAGAGATACCCCTAACTGCATTTAATAAAACCTCATCAGCTTTTTTAAATGTCTCTACTAAAGACAGTGATTCCCCAGCAAGGTGCAGAAGTCGCTGATTGGGAATAGTAATTAATGAATCAACAGCTTCTTCTAGAGCTAAAATTCCCGCTTCTGCTTGTCTACCACGTTTTTTGCCTTCAAATGAAAATGGTTTAGTAACTACTCCCACGGTTAAAGCACCCAGCTCTTTTGCTAATTTTGCAACCACTGGTGCGGCACCTGTTCCCGTACCTCCTCCCATACCTGCAGTTATAAAAACCATATCAGCACCATGAAGTAGCTCACTTATTTTTTCATATTCCTCTAAAGCAGACTTCCTACCTACATCAGGATTTGCTCCGGCACCTAATCCTTTTGTTATTTCCCGTCCAATTTGAACTTTTACCGGAGCAAGATTAGCATTAAGTGCTTGAGCATCTGTATTGGCGGCAATATATTCTACGCCACTAAGACCAGCATTTATCATGGTGTTTACTGCATTTCCTCCAGCACCACCAATACCGATCACACGTATTTTTGCACCAATTATCTCTTTGGCCTCCATATTTTTCTTTAACTCCCTATTTTTATTTTCTCCATGTTCTACAATTTCAAACATATTAAATCTCCCCCCAAAAATATATTCAAAACTCCATAGCTAAAAATCTTAAAAAAACTCTTTAAAAGCATTTTTAAGCGATTCATTAATTTTATAAATAAAACTTTGTTTATTTATTTCAAATCTACCATAATCCTCTTCATAACTTTTATGCGCCCAAATTATAAGGCCTAATGCTGTTGAATACTCTGGATATTGTAACCCTTGATTGTTTAAAAGGTAAGGAGGAAAT
The DNA here is from genome assembly GCA_015232015.1 of Oligoflexia bacterium. Lineage (GTDB taxonomy): Bacteria > Bdellovibrionota > Bacteriovoracia > Bacteriovoracales > Bacteriovoracaceae > JADFZW01. The sequence goes on from JADGAM010000289.1 coordinate 4,675, forward strand.
CCAACTTTTGCAGGAACACCCACTACTGCTTCTGTTAGTAATGCCAACCCTCTAATACGTGCGCCTCCCC
>JADGAM010000028.1 GCA_015232015.1 Oligoflexia bacterium
ATACTCAAGGGGTGACCTAAATTAACTTCATTATCTCTATAGGCACCAACAAACATACAGTATTTAATTTCAGTACTGACAACCAACCTCTCCAATAAATTAAACGAAGGAATATCACTCCAATGTAAATCATCTATGAAAATAATCAGAGGATGATCTTTATTGGCAATAATTTTAATTAAATTAGTAAAGGTATTAAAAAAGCGATTATTCCTTTCTACCGGAGTTAAAGTTTCGAGAGGTGGATATTTGCCTACAATTTTTTCAAATTCCGGTATTATTTCAGTAATAACAGCACAATTTGATTCTAAAGTGTTTTTGATTTTATCTTTGGCCAGCGCTAGCATCTCTTCAGATTCTACCATTAATTGACTCACAAAAGATTTTATTGCCTGTATTAAAGCGCTATATGGAATATTTTTTTTAAATTGATCAAACTTACCTTCAATAATATAACCATTTTTTTTTGCTACTTCCCTTTGCAATTCCTTAATAAGAGATGTCTTTCCAATACCAGAATACCCACCTACTAAAAACAACCTATTTTCTCCTTCCAACATTTTATTGTAACTATTCATCAACTTATCTAATTCTTTTTCCCTTCCATATAATTTTTGAGGAATATAAAATCTTTGAGAACGATCATCGCTTCCCAAAACAAAGTATTTATTTTGACCAACATTCTCCAACTCCTTATTCTCCAACACCTTTAATAAATCTCTTTGCAAACCATACATGCTCTGATACCTATCTTCCGCATTTTTTGCCATTAATTTAAAAATTATTTGCCAAATCATGAGAGGTATCTGTGAATCTTGCTGCAACTCTGGTATTTGTGCTGTTTCCGCCAAATGACTATGGATCAATCCAATCCTATCTTTTGCATTAAAAGGTAGAATACCACTTAGTAGTTCATAAAATGTTACTCCTAAGGAATAGTAATCTGATCTATAATCTATATCTCGATTCATTCGTCCTGTTTGTTCAGGCGAAATATATGGTAAAAGATTCTCGCTATAATTAGCAGTAGTAATTGATGGATGTTCTCTGCTTAATTCGCTGGCATAACTGAAATCAATAAATTTTACTGAGAGTTCAGAAGAATCATTTTTTTTTGATATTAAAATATTACTAGGGTTAATCGCCTTATGAATAATATCCTGCAAATGGATCTCACTTAAAAATTTACTTAGTTGGATAGCAATATCAATAAAAAGCTCTCTGCAGTTATCGTTTATATTCTTTTCTTTAAAAAAATCTTTTAGAGATATACCATTAACATCCTCCATAATTATCGCTAAGTTTGCTCCATAATTTACCAGTTCAATAATTTTCACAACTCCCTCAATACCATTTAGTTTTTTTCCTATGGTATATTCTCTTTCGAAAGACATGATTTTATCTATTAAAGGAGCATCATCATTTAGTGTTTTGATAATTACTCTTAAATTATCCTTTATCCTAATACCCCTATAAACTAAGCTGTTTTTTGAACTATAGATCACTTGGTTGATTTTATAATTTGATAAACTACAATTGTTGAGCATAGGAATTGCCTCTCATTATTGTTAAATGATTTTTATATCTGATGGTTATATCTGATTGTTATATCACCATTTTTGTTTTCTTAATTATATCTAATACTACTTTTGGATTGCATGGCTTTACTATCCAACCATCAATCTTGAGGTTCTTACTTAAATCTCTTGCTATTGGTGATTTTTCAGAGGTATGAATAAATATCTTCGCATTTTTATATGAATCTATTTTTCTGATTTTTTCCGACAAAGTCATTCCATCTATTCCTGACGTCAGATAGAGATCAATAATAAATACTTTAATATCGTTATTTTTTTTGATGTACTCCATAGCATCAGCATAATTTATAAAGTAAATTACTTCTTTGTTATTGGATCTCAATAGATCAATTAAATCCTTAACCGATGCCTCATTGTCATCAACAACCAAAATTTTTTCACTCATGTATACTCCTCTCCAGCTATACAAACAAACATAGCAAATCTCATTTTGTTAATTCTGATTCCCCAATAACTTATCGATGTAAGCAGTAAATAGTTTAGGGCCCTGCCTATTAACAAGTTACTAATTAGTCGCCGGCACTTTCGCGCCAGCGACTAATTACTTAAAGTTATTTTATTTAGCTCAGACGAATTGGTGGGAGGCACGACAAAATAACTTGATTATGAAGTGCAGATCACCCTTCTAAAAAGAATGATGAAATAAACATTTTCATGATTAGGAATAAACAAATTATATCTTAATAGCGCTTTAGCTATATCAACGCAAGATTAGGATTAACCTTATTAAAATCTATTCATTTGCTTTATGTTAATTTGCTTTATATAGATATTTGTTGCTAGTTTCGTCTTTATCAAAAAAATATAATAAAAAATAAATGAATTAAATAATAAGAAAAAAGGAAGGTAGTTAGTTATGAAAAAAAATTTTTGGCAAATTTATTCTAAACAATTAACTCAATATAAATTGTTATCTTTTCTGCTTATCTTTTTTATGTGTATTAACATTACCTCATGTGGGTACAATACAATACAATCAAATGATGAAGCAGTCTCGGCCGCTTGGGGAGATGTGGAGGCCTCATATCAGAGAAGGAATGATTTAATTCCAAATTTAGTTGAAGTAGTAAGAGGATATGCCAAGCATGAAGCGGATACTTTAAAAGCAGTGACGGAAGCACGAGCAAAGGTAGGATCAATGCAGTTGAGTAAGGAGATGTTAAATGATCCAAAAGCGCTGGAGAATTTTCAAAATGCTCAGGGACAGCTTACGAGTGCACTATCTAGGTTAATGGTAGTTGTTGAACAGTATCCACAGCTAAAGGCCAATCAAAATTTTATGGATTTACAAAATCAACTAGAAGGGACGGAAAATCGTATTAATGTTGCAAGAGTTCGCTACAATAAAGCGGTACAGGAATTTAATACTAGTATTAGAATTTTTCCAAACTCTCTAACGAACTCACTATTACTCCATCTACCAAGGAAAAATGCGTTCAAGGCAGAAGAGCAATCAAAGATAGCTCCAAAGGTAAAATTTTAGGTTTAATATTTCTTATTTTAACAAGAGGAATTTTAACAAGAGGAAGTTGTAAGTGATAAAAGCATCTTATCGGCAACTACATTTTATTAGAATATCTATAATAATTATAATATTTACTTTTTTATTTGTATGTAAGGGATTTGTATGTAAAGGCCTAGTTGCTGTGGCACTAGAAGTCCCGGCCTTAAAAGCACGAGTGAACGATTATGCAGGAATGCTTTCTGAAAATTCACGACAGGAAATAGAAAACAAATTAATACAATTGGAAAATTCAGATTCAACTCAAGTAGTTGTATTAACAATTCCCACCTTGGAAGAGGAGAATTTGGAGGAATTTTCTATCAAGGTTGCTCAAAAATGGCAAATTGGGAAAAATAAAAAAGATAATGGAGTTATATTACTAGTGGCCAAACAAGAACGAAAGGTACGAATAGAAGTGGGCCGAGGATTAGAGGGGAAATTGACAGATTTAGTTTCAGGACGAATTATAAGACAAGAAATTGTCCCTTATTTTAGAGAAGAAGATTATAACCTAGGGCTTGTTGCTGGAGTAAATTCCATAATTGCCGTAGTAAAGGGAGAATACCAAGGGAATACAAAATTGGATTCGAAGGAGACATCTCCCAATTGGATATTGATATTAGTAGTTTTGCTTATGGGATTTCTATTTTTTATAAGAAGAAGTGGTGGTGTATTTACTAGCGGAGGTGGTGGCAGTTGGAGAAGCGGAGGAGGTTTTTCAGGTGGAGGTGGAAGTTTTGGAGGTGGTGGATCCTCGGGAAATTGGTAAAATTGGTAACATTGGTGCAGATAAAGAATAGGATTTTATTAAGATGTGAGGTAAATAGATGGAAAAAAAACCAGATAATTTTTTTACTTCTGAAGAAAAAGAAAAAATATCTCAAACAATAAAACAAGTAGAACTAACAACCTCCGGCGAAATTGTTGCCATGGTGGTTGATCAGAGCGATACCTATGAAGAGGCAGCTAAATTGAGTTTACTTGGGATAGGAATATTTTTAGGGTTAATGATTGAACTCTTGATTGCTGTATATTTAAGGATTTATCACCATTGGGAGGATGGCCCCTTATCTTTTTGGCCATATTGGAGAAATTTTATTTTTCAGTCAGTTCAAGAGACATCTCTTTGGCGTTTTTTACTACTTGCAATCTCTCTTTACATAATTTTCACTATAATATTAATATTAGATCCAAGACTAAAATTAAAACTTATTAGTACAGACAAGATGAAAAAGAGGGTTAAAGAACAGGCGATAATGGCCTTTTACCAAAATTGCCTTTACAATACTCGCAGTCAGACGGGGATTTTGATTTTTATCTCCATACTTGAAAGACAGGTGTTTATTCTAGGAGATAGAGGAATTAATCAAAAAATTCCACCAGGATTTTGGAATACTTTAACCCAAGAATTGGTTTCTGGAATTCGCCAAGGAAAAGCAGGTGAGAGTATTTGTAGAATAATAGAAAAATGTGGACATGAATTGGCCAAACATTTTCCTTATCTAGCTGATGATAAAAATGAATTAAGCGATAATTTAATATTAAAATAAGAGGCGGTTTCAAACCGCCTCCAAGTTTATTCTAATTCATTCAGACGTAAAAAACATTCTAGATCATTTTCTTTTACATTAAATTTTTTTTGTAGCGAAGGAGAATCCCAGCGCAAGTAGGGATTCGTCTCTCTTTCGATTTCTAAAATAAGAGGAATGGTAGGTTCTTGCTCAGAATATTTTTTTTTCGTTTCTATTAATCTATTAGCAATTTGTAAATTATTTGGTTCTACTTTAGAAGCAAATACTAATCCCTCTAAAGTATATTCATGTGCACACCAAATTTTAGTATTAGGCGGTAAATTACGAATTTTTTGTAGTGAGGTAAACATTTGTTCTGGAGTACCTTCAAAAATATTACCACAACTGGCCCCAAACAACAGGTCACCACTAAACAAATGGCCGGCAGTCTTTTGCTCTTCAGCTTCAGCATGCCAATAATAAACAATATGTCCTAAAGTATGACCAGGAACATGTAAAACACTTAACGGTCCTATTTGCAAAGGTGTCTCTATAAGATCATTTTCATTTAAAAAGACATTTTGATAAGGTATTTTTACTTTTTCTTTTGTTCCGGCCATGATTTTTACTTCTGGCCACCTTTGTTTTAATTTTTGAATACCATCAGTATGATCATGATGATGATGGGTAATAAAAATTCCCCATAGTTGTAACTGCTTTTGTGTTAAGTAATCTATTAGAGAGGAAGATTCACCGGGATCAACCACAATTGCATAATTATTGAAAGGACCAGTTATGATATAGATATAATTGTCTTGAAATGCTCTAACATAGTTAACATTAATCATTTGTTATTATTTTAGCAATTTGTTCATTTATTGAGAATGAATTTTTGAAAATTGGATTATCAAAAATAGCAACTGAATTGAGTTCCATAATAATTTTAAACGATACTTTTTCTTTTGTAGCAATAAATCCCCACTTAGATTTAAAGACTATAAATTTTTCAGAGCTACTATTTAACTTTGAATTTAAATCAGCATCATCAGCGGCAGGAATTGGACTTGTTGGATCTAGAAGTAAAAATTTCACACCCATTTTATTTGTAAGTCTCCAGCTAATTAAGTCATAATTTGTGTTATTAACTATATCTACATCTGCAAGAACAAAATTATTTTCTCCAAAACTTTGAAATGATTTAAAATGAAGATCTACAGTTCCTCTTGTCTCACCACTACTTTCACTTCCATCATCACCTTCAGCATCTGCTTTTACCTTAGAAAGAACCTCATATAAATTATTATTATAATATGATTTACTTTGAGTTTTAGAGATAATTTCGTCTGTTAAAGTTCCATCTTTAGAAAAAAGAGTGACACTTACTGGGTTAGAATAATTATCAGTATAACTACAAGTTGAAATTTGTTTATAATCTGTCGGTAATTCTACTGAAATTATTTGAGGTGGTTTACTTTCATTATTAGCAACCTCTTCTCGAGCATATTTAGTATTATTTGTTGAAAGCAACAAATAATCAGCAAAATTTTTCTCAAATGTTAATTCTATGTTTTTACATTTTAATTCTTGTTTAACTTTAAAATCATAGTTTGCTTTGTAAGTTTCATTAACAGCAATATCACTCCCAACACTTTCAACACTCTTAATAATACCTTCGTAGCTATAAAGGCCAGTAGTCACCTGTGTAGCATTTTTTAAATAAATATTTTTGTTAAATTTTTTCCCATTGGGCATTGTAAACGAACACTCATGAATTATTTTATCATCATTGATATTGGTATTACTTGCAACGACGTCCATAATACTTTGCTTTTGATAAATTCCACCTCTAAGAAAAAATGAAAGATTTAATGATTTTGGATCATTTGCATCAGCTAAAATCATATTTTCCTTTACCATGCTTTTATCATAGCAAGTTGCTTCTGCCACAGAGGCAATTTCAGTAGCACTATATTCTCTTTCACTATTATTGGAAGTATTGGGAGAATAGAGATTTAAAATTGAGTTTATCCAAGGTAAATAGTAGCTTAAACGAGTATAGATTCCAGGGAATTTTTTTTGCCCACATCCTTGTCCCCAGCTTACAACACCCATTAATTGTACATTACTTCCTTCACCAATAAGAAGCGGTCCACCCGAATCTCCCCAACAACTATCTTTTCCTCCAGCAACTACTTCACCAGCACAAATTTGCCTTTGTCCTTGAATAGAATCATCCTTATTTGCATTCCTACATGCTTCCGAGGAAACCTCTCTTAAATTTACTGAGTACAATTCATCGGCCCATAAACCACCATAAGAAGAGATGTTTCCAAAGCCAACAACTGATAACTCTCTATCTGCTTGTTCAGTGCTATCTAAATAAATTGGAATTGTTTTTAATTCTGGATTTTTAAGAAGTGGATTTGTTTCATCTAAAATTAAAATGGCCACATCATTAATTATGATATTTGGATTATAAAGTGGATGTACGTATACTGCTTTAACATTTATCACAGTATTTTCTTTTATATCACTTTGTTTGTCAGCTTTTAGAGATACAATAATTTTTTCTTTTAAATCCTCTACACAATGAGCGGCCGTTAATACAACGGCAATATTATCATTTTTTATCAATGTTCCTCCGCACAGTGCAAAGAATTCAAAACCTCCTCCTTCCTTAGGAGATCTAAAAGCTAATGATGCAAAATATGCAGGAGCTTTGATGGTTTCACCTCCTAATATTTTTCTTATATTGTTATTCTTTATATGGTTTGCATAAGATGAATTGTTGATAGTTATTAAAGATACAAGCGCAAATAAAAAGCTTATCGATATCAGACATATCAATGACGGCCGCAACGATTTCAAAATTATCATTTAAGATCTCCTCCTAAAAAATTTGTAAGTGTGGTCATAAGATAAAAGATTTGATCTTAAAGTCAACTGCTATTTTTAAATTGCTATGAATGGCAGTCAGGCATTTTTCGCACCAGAGGGTGGTTTGATAAACAAGCTTTCTTGTCAAATTTTAGTAAATTTAAATAATTTATTTTTATTTTTATAAAGAGATTTTTGTCTTTAGAACGCTTCTAATGCATAATTTTAGTAAAGGAATAAAAAGCACAAGGAGCAGTTTTGCAGACTATGATAAACACAAATGAAAGAATCAAGAATTTATTTCTGCCTAAACATATTTTAATGCAAGATTATCTGTATCGATCTAAGGCCATATCACTTATGTACATATTGCTATTATACTTTTTATTGGCCGCTATTGTATTTATAGTATTATTATTTTTTGCCCCAACATTTTTAACTAGAGGAATAATACAATTTCAAATTTATTCTCTAATGCTTGTCTCCTGTATTTCTTTGATCTTCTTAAAAAATGGAAATTTTTCTTTATCATCTAACTTGATCTTAATAAACGTTTTGTTAATCCTAATTGTTGGTCTTTTTGGAAAGTCTAACCCTACTGATTGTAAATTGTTTGTGACGAATATTTATTACATGATGAGTGTAATATTTTTTTCATCACTTTTTGGTTCCAGAACTATAATAACATTTATGTCAGTGACTCTTTTTATTTGTAATATTATTTTTTATATTGTTACTTTAAAATATTTTCCATCAGATTTTATTCCAACTGCTAAATTGTCAATATTAATGGGTGAAGTTTGTATCACATTGATTACCATTATTGCTTTTGTTATTTTAAATATTTCAGAAGGTGCTATCAAAATGGTGAATTTTGAGATTAAAAAAAATCAAGAGTTAAATAGTAATTTAAAATTAATAAATGAATTTAGAACTCGTGAATATAAAAAAGTTAAGGAAAAACAAGAAAAACTTAATAATGAAATTCTTTCGGCCCATAATGGCCTTGAACAAATGATTCGAAATACAGAAGATCAAAGTAAAAAATTCAATCAAGTGGCCGATGATATGCTTGCTCAAACAAAAGAAGGAATGAATATCATAGAGAAAATGGTCAGCTCATTATCTAATATTGAAAAAACCAACATTGATTTAAATAAAATAAATTTTTTATTAAGAGAAATTATTACAAAAACTGCAATGATTGATGATATTGTATTTGAAACTAAAATTTTATCTTTTAACGCTTCAATCGAGGCGGCCCATGCTGGTAATAATGGTAATGGATTTGCCGTTGTAGCATCAGAGGTTGGGAATCTGGCCAAAATGAGTGGAGACACTTCATCGGTAATCGCAGCTTTGTTAGAGGGTGGCCAACAACATGTTGAAGAAATAATTTTAAATATAAAAAAACAAGTATTGGAAGCTAAAAAAGTTGGGACTGATTCTTCAAAAAAATTTTCCGAAACTATGAACCAAGTTCAAAGATTATTCCAACAAATGCAGATAGTGAAGGATTCGGTAGTATCACAGCAAAAAATAATTAATAATCATTTGAACGTAATGAGAATTAACATTTAGATTAATCAAAGAAGTATGGCATTAGGGCCTGTGAAATAATAAGTTGAACATTTTAGCGCCAAGATTTAGGTCAGGTTGAGCTGCGACGACTAAGCAAAACCGCAGGTTTACCAGAGGTAAATCGAGGATTTTGCGAAGAAGAAGCAGTTCAAGATGGCCCAAAGATTGGATGCCAAAATGTTCAACTTATTATTTCACAGGCCCTTAGGGTAAACATAGATCAAATACCAAATGAAATATTGTTCACTTTAGTTTTATCATTTATGGTTTTATATTCTTTAGGTTACTATTCATGTCTTTAAGATAAATTAAATAAAAAATATTATTTGAAAAATACTAAATATTATATGAAAAATATTAGAATGATCTTTTTATTTTTTTTGTTATTAACGATTAGTAATGAAATGCTTTATTCTCAAGAAACTGCAATTAATTATAAAACAGATGATACTCCTCCTGTACTAATCAATATCTATCATAATCGAGTGCTTGATGATTTAGTCATCATTAAAATGAGTGGACTTGATCAAGATTCTCAATTATCACCTCTAGAAGTAAAACGAAGATTGGAAACTACTGGTCTCTTTTCTCAGGTAGTAGTCAACAAAAGAAATAATATTGTTGATATAATTGTGGATGAAAAAAGTAATTGGATGATTATTCCATATCTTTATTCCGATGGTAATTCGACTGTTTATGGGGTGGCCGGAGGAATGTTAGCAGCTTTAGGGCAAAATAATAGAATTTTGGGAAGATATCAATTTGGCAAAGATAATCGAGAGGCGGCACTTTTGTTACGAGATGAATATTTCCGCAATACATTTTGGGCCTTAGGCATAGGTTATGATTATGAAGATTCATTTCACAAAATATATTATGATCGCAAAACTTTTGAAAAAAGACATAAATCATATCAAGGGTTATGCCCTAAAGTAGGGTATCACCTGGATCCATATTTTTATGTTGAGGCCAATGGCTGTTGGGAAAAACATAAATTTGAAAATTATGAAAAAGTATCTTTAGAAGGAACTCAAGTATCTAATAAAATAAGTGGAATATGGAGTAACTTCTACCTACGAGAAGGATTGGCCAGAGGTAAATCCTTAAGAGTTTATTATGAAACTAGTAATTCTTATAGTGATTTTCATTTTTATAAAATGGGAGCATTTTCAGAAGTCAGTCTTTTTTTGAAAAATGATCTTAATTGGATTTTACGTTCAAACGCAGAGATGGGGAGTTCCTTAGCATTCTATCAATTGTTTGAATCAAGTGCTGCTAAATTGAGAGGTTTTAATGAGCAACAATTTAGAGATAAATATTATATCTCAATACAAAATGATTTTTTTCTTTCATCATTACATTTATGGAAAATCATAGTAAGACCACTACTTTTTCTTGATGGTGCTTATTTTCAAAAAGGATTACGTCTAGGAGTTGGGCCTGGATTTCATATATATTTTAAAACTATTGCTATGCCTGCTTTACAATTTTGGGCCGCATATGGAATTAATCCCAATGGATTAACCATTTCTCTTTCTCTCGGTCTCAATTTTAAATAATGTTTTGGTCCTTAAATTTGGACTTCTCTATTCACCGTAATTTTAAAATTGACTAAATTTATATTTTCTTATTATAGAATATAGTTACAAATATTTTTTGCGGAGGTATACAATGAAAATATTTTTTCTTATAATCCTCATGATTGTTATTTCTCTTTCAGTTTTTGCTCGTGATCCATTTTTATCAATGTCTGATGAAATTAATCCTGATGAAATTAATCCTTTAGAAAATTTAAATTTAGTCGAAACGTATGATTACGATCAGATTCAATGCAATGATATTTTTAATAAAGTTCGCTGCATGAGAATTTTTGATTGTAATTGGAATCCAAGATTCAAGCGTTGTGTAGATCGTAGTGATAGACATGATAGATATATATATGAAATGTGAAATATGAAATTCATTGAATATTAATAATTCGAGGTCTGGCCTTCTCTTCCTTAGGTAAAATTAAGGTTAAAACACCTTCTTCCATCTTTGCTTGGATTTTGTCTTTATCAATAGATTCACTTAAATTAAAATTTCGCTCATAATTGCCAATATTATATTCACTATAGATGGCATGCATATCTTTATAGTTCTCTGGATTAATTTTACCACTAATACTTAGTACCTCATTCTCTAAATTAATCTTTACATTGCTTTTGCTTACACCAGGCATATCCACAACCATAGTAATCACGTCTTTATTCTCATATATATCAACATCTGGTGCATATACTTTATAGGTATGCGTTTTTTCCTTTTTATCAATTTCTTTTAATTCAGTTTTCCCCCTAGTAATTAATTCTGGATTATCCATATTTGACTCCTGTTGTTTTTTTCAGTTGCTAAAATATTTTTATCATTTTTATCATTAGCATTGAAGTATTGAAATTACTGTATTGAAATTACTTTTGTTTTTTCAGATTCTGCTTTATTCATTAATAGTGTCAAAACTCCATCTTCTATGCTTGCTTTAACTGTATCTTGATTTATTCTATAAGGAAGCTTAAATTGTCTATTAAAGCTACCACTTTTTCTTTCCCTCCGATGATAATGACAATTTTTTTCATGTATAATATTTCGTTCTCCAGAAATCATTATATTATCACCTTGAAGTTTAATATTAATATTTTTTTTGTCTATTGAAGGAATTTCTGTTTTAATAATCAAGACTTCATCTTTTTCAAAAATATTAATCGCAGGAAAAATTCCTCTTGAAAAAGTACTTTTTGAATCACTTGAACTACTATACATTTGGTCAAGTTCTCTCTGCAAATCATAAATTGTTTCCCAAAACATTTGGACCTCCAATTATAAATTGTTAAATATATTTAAATTATCTAGAGCTATCATAAATAACTCATAAAATTCAAAAGAATGTTTTTATAAATTAGAGAAACCCAATATATATAAAAAAATAAATACACTTTTATAAGGATTATAATTAAAGTAACTTTAAATTTTTCAGTCAGTAAATCGTCATTTATTAAAATTCATTTTAACCAACAGAGGTCTTTATGGAAAAAAAACATCCTAAAAATTGCAATTTCAAAATGTTATTATTGCTGTTGTCTGTGTTATTATTGCCATTATCAAATACATATTCATTCACAGTAGATTCAAACATCAAAACAACTGCTTTAGTGAACACAGATACTAACGAAATAAAAACATTCTTAACTAGATTTCATCAAAATCCAAATAAAGTCATAAAAGAAAAAATAATTAAACGCAATTCTAAAGGTGATATCATAGCAGATAGAAATTTAACTGATGAGCAAATATACACGTTATCGAAAATTAAATATGAATTTCGTAATCGCCTTATTGAAAAAAAAATGAATAGAAAACAAAATTCCATAAATACCTTTCCTGAATTTAATAGTATTAATTCTGCTTATCTTGACGATGATTTAGTTGATAATATCGTTTACAATCGTGCGTCTATTGTAAGAAATATTTTTGATATTGATAAAACAAATCTTACTAAGGCCCAGTTAGAAGTTCAACCATGGTCTGATGATTATTGGCCTTTTTATAAAGGGGTATTAGCTTTTCGTTATGCAGATCCAAATTTAGAAAGTGTTGAGGAGGATGATAAAGCATGGGAAAATTATCACAAAAATTTTTTAAAAAATCCCACAAGTAATTATATAAGCAGTGGAAAGATTGACCTATTATCACCTGCTGAGAAGTATGATCTCTTAGTAGGCGATGACGAAAAATTCTCAATGACCAAATTGATGTGGGAGGAAGGAGAAGAATATTACAAAAGCAGTGGTAAAGTTGAAACATGGATGGGCATATGTCATGGTTGGGCGGTTGCAAGCTTTATGTCACCTCGTCCATTAAATCCAGTTACCGTAAACTCTTTCAATAACAAATACAAGATCACCTTCTATCCTTCAGATATAAAGGCCCTATACTCACTTTTCTGGGCCAATTCAAATTACCCTCAATATTTAATTGGAGGACGTTGTGGACTTAAAGAAAAAGATAAAGAAATAAAAAGAGATTCAACTAGTGGACGTATATTAGATCCAGAGTGTTTTGATACTAATCCTGGAACTTGGCATATGAGTGTAGTGAACCAATTAGGAGTATCAAAAAAGAGTTTTATTATAGATGCTGCTTATGATTATGAAGTATGGAATCAACCAATGATATCGTATGAGTATACTTATTTTAATCCTGAAAACTTTGAAAACTATAATGATGCTAAAAGTGCCACTATTCTATTAAAAGAATATACAAAAGACAAATTTAAAAGCTTTCGCTCTGTTAATGCAGAATATGTAGTAGGAATAAAAATGAAAATCACTTACGGATCTGAGACTACTCCACATCACTTAAATGATAGTCCTACCTTAGATTCTTTAATTACCGCTTCTTACATCTATGATTTAGAATTAGATAAAGATGGTAAAATAATAGGTGGAGAATGGTACAATGATTCTCATCCTGATTTTCTATGGACTCCAGATGGTGAAGTTAAACCCTATATTATACTAGACAAAATGATTTCAAATAAATGGAATCCACTCACTGAATCTTTACCTGCAAATTGGGCAGAATATGCAAAAAAGGCAAGTCAATTTAAAATACCTTTAGGACGGATTATATTTGCTTTGAATGCCGCTTCTAGGAATGAAAAAAATTACTTTGAAGAATAAAAGTGTATGAATTAATGAACGTTATTTCATTATTCATTTGGTATATATTCATTCATTCTATGTTACTTTCACCAACAAAAATAATTATAAACAAAATTAATTTAAGATAATAAAAAACATGAAGCTAAAGAAAATACATGTTAAATGAGTTATCTAAATTTAATCTTAATATCAAATATATAAAATTAATTGTAATCGTAATTGTAATTGTAATTGTAATTGTAATTGTAATTGTAATTGTAATTATAAGTTAAAAAATATTATACATAATAAGCAATAAGCATACTTTTAACCAAGGAGCATATATAAAAAAAAATTTAAATTGGAATTGGATTTATTATTTTTACGAGGTAGCAAGGTATTCTTCCATGAAAGAAGCATCTAAAGTTCTAGATATTTCTTTACCCACAATCAGTGAACAAATTAAACAACTTGAGAATGAAATCAATATTAAATTGTTCACTCGTTCAGTTAGAAAATTAGATTTAACTAATGAAGGGCAATCTCTCTATTCAATAGTCAAAGAGATGTTTAAATATGAACCTAAAATATTAGAAAATATATCTTCTGACTCAAACGGAGGAACTCCTGTGAAAATAGGCATTCAAGAAGGTATTACTTTAGAGTATAGTTCTAACTTGATTTATCAATATTGGAATAAATATATTCACTATGGAACCATATGCTCTGAAAGAATATTTGTCTTAGATGAACTTATTCTCGGTATTTTAAAAGGTGTTTTTGATTGGGGAATTAGTTGGGAATTTTCTAGTAACTCTAGAATTGATTCTTTAAAAATTGGTTCTGCTGAAATATGGTTTTGCTGTTCTGAAAATATCTTTAATATTTTCAAAGACAAGAAAAACATAATTAAGCATATTCCTTTCGCGGTAAATTCCTATGATACCTTGTTAAATGAAAAAATCTTAGATCATTTTACAATTAATCATTGTATTCCTAATGAACTCATCGAAATTGATCAAAAAGAATTATGTTTGGATTTAATTCAAAAAGATCGTTGTGTTTCTATATTAACAGAGCAAGCAATTAGAAAATTAAATCCTAATAGTAATATCAAATGGTTTTGCATTGAAAAACCAATTTTATTAGACTTCAACATTTTATGGTTAAAAGGTAGAGATAAAACTTTGGTAATTAAAAAATTGCTAGAATTATGTAAGGAAGGATTTGTAAATGAAAATCACGACACTTACTTGCAATTAAAAGTTATAGATATTCCAGGTGAAATGTTGCTTAAGTCGATCTCTTAATAAATGCTATTTTACGATTAAATCAGATTATCTAAAGTTTACATCAGGCCATATACCATAGAAAATTTTAACGAACATATTTATCTAAAACATTTTTGAATTCACTAGGTAGCGGATTTACATATTGCAAATCCTTATATATTTGTGGAATAACAGTAGTAATTCTAGATCTGATCCTTGAATTTAAATTATCAGTTGGAAATGATTTTATCTCTGCTATTGCTAAATCAATTGCTTGAGATAACGAGTATCTTTTTGAATAAGTTGCTGCTAAAACCGCCCTACTTTTATTAACTACGCCTGAGCTAGTAACCTTTCCTTTCAAAGCTGCTTTATAATCTACTGTCTTAATAATAATCTCTTTGACTTCGCTAGGAGATAATTGAGGATTAATATTTAAAATCTCTCCTGCTATGTTAGAAACAAAAGGTGCCGCTTGACTGGTTCCACTTAGTGTCGCATATTTGTTACCAGGAATTGTTGAAACTATTCCTACTCCTGGCGCTGCTACCTCTACTTTTTTTTGACCGAAATTAGAAAAATGTGCCAACGCTCCTTCGCGATTAGAAGAAGGGCCCATCCACGCTGCTACCGAAATAGTATTTTCTAATTTAAGATTAGCAGGAGTAGATGGATATATATCGTTGCTAATTCCTTCATTGCCGGCGGCAAAAACAAAGAGAGTTTTATTCGCAGATGAAAAGATAGATTTACCCTTCAAAGATAGTTGATTAAAAAAATAATCAGTAACTGAAGTCAACTCTTCACTTGTAGGAAAACGTTTTAAAATCACTCTAAAGAAAATTGTGGCCATCATTTTCCCTTGAGTATAACCGGTACCAAATGAAGCATTTGCTACTTGAACACCAGTTTGGTCCGCATACTTTACAGCTAATTTCATAGTTTCCATTTGCCTAGATATTATTTTTGATAAAACATATTTTACAAGATTTATACCAGAAATTCCTCTTGCAATTGCGATATCGCAATCTCTTTGTACTTCAGGTGGAAGTGGTAGATCTTCAATACTAACTGGATTATTTTCATCTTCATCGTCTTCATCATTAGGTGATCCCTTGGTAGAAATCATTTTTATAGTTTGTATTTTGTTTTCAGTAGTGTCATTCACAGCAATACCCGCCACATGAGTACCATGGATATAAGTCCCTAATGTTTTAATTTTTTTCATGAATTTTTTATCATTCAACTTTTGTTTAATCCATAAAATCTCATTAACAGTAGCGGTTGCATATGTAATTTTAGATTGAATATCAAAAAAAAGTTTGTGGTCACTATTAAATAATCCTTGATATCTATCATCAATAACTAAATTGTTATTATCAATAAAATTCCAACCAAATATATCATCGATATACCCGTTGTCATCATCATCTATAGAATTATAGGGTATATCATATTTATTAACCCAAAGATGATCTCTTATAATATCAACACTTGTGTCTACTCCTGAATCAATAACAGCAATTAGCGATCCATACGCCTTAGTTAAAAATAAAAAATTACTTATTATTAAGATTAATGATAATAAAGCGAAACTTAAAATAATAAAATTATTTTTCTTAATAACTTGCATACTGTACCTCTCTGGTTAAAGATTATTATGCCACAATAATCTTTTTATATCTTATTTTTAAAAATGAAATTAATTTTCATTTTTAAATAAGACAAAACCTTATTAAGATATGTAATTAAAGTATATAATTAAAGTATGTAATTAAAGTATGTAATTAAGGTATGTAGATTCAGGCACGTTTAAAATCAATAAATCCTTTTTCCACACTAGTATGAATTAATTTCACTCGTAGTCTATGGCCAACATTTACACCAGTAAAACCATATAACAATCTTCCTTCTATTGGCGGATGAAAAATTCTTACCCATGTTCCCTTCGAAGCAGCACCTGTGCATAAAGCATCGAATGTTTCTCCTATTCTAGAGGCCAGTAACAACGCTCCTGCAGATTTAGTCACTCGCCTTTCCACTTTATTTGCAGCATCTTCTTGTTCAGTACAATGATTGGCCAATTCAATTAATTCTTGATTTGAGTAGGCAGAATTTTCTCCCTTTAAAATAGCTTTCAACATTCTCTCCGTTATTAAATCAGGAAAGCGTCTATTAGGGGCAGTCGAATGAGTGTAATCCCTTACCGCTAATCCAAAATGCCCTATCTCGTTTTCATCTGGAAACTCTACCACATATTCGCCCTTGCCCATTAATTTGATTATAGTTAAAGAGAGATCAGGGAATCTATGAGGATCAACAATTTTTTGTTTCTTTAAAAATGTAGCGAGTTCAAGTGGACTAGGAACTAAAGGAAGTTTATAATTATATTTCAAAGCTTCCTCCACTATTCTATCCCAGCGCTCAGGTTGACGAACAACTCGTCGAAGAGAGGGGCATCTTTTAGCTTTTAAAAATCTTGCACTCACAGTATTAGCGGCAATCATGAAATCTTCTATCAATTCTTTAGCACGATTTTTTAGATCAATTTGCAAATCCTCTAGAATATCTTCATTAAAGATCGCTCTTGCCTGAATAGTTTGTAAATCCAAAGCACCGTGCTCATGACGATTCTTACGCAAAAGCTGTGCTACCTTATCTTGCAATAGAATGTTTTCCTGCAGATTTTTTATTTTCAACACTTCTTCTGGTACTTCTGCTTTTCCTTCTAACCAAGCACCTACTCTATTGTAAGTAAGTTTGGCATGATTTCTCACAATCGCTTGATAAATATTAGAGTTTTTTATTTTCCCCCCTTGAGAAATACTCATATCTATATCCATGTCTATTACAATGGCCAATCGATCTTGATTAGGATTTAATGAAGTTAAATCTGTAGAAAGTTTTAATGGTAACATAGGAAATATTTCTGCAGCAGTATAGATTGATGTTGTATTTTCTCTTGCATGATCATCGAGAGGTGTACCTTTTTTTACAACAGCATCTACATCAGCAATGGCCACTAAGATTTTAACTACATCTTTGCTTTCCGATTTGCTTTCCGAATTAATTTCTAAGTTATCTTCCGATTTATCTTCCAAGTTATCTTCCGATTGAAGTTGAGCGTATGTAAGTTGATCCAGATCTAAAGAATCATCATTATCAATTGAACACCATAACAATTCTCTTAAATCAATTAGAGATCTTTCACTTTGTTCTCTTGGAATAAAAGACGAGCTTTCAACTTGAGATACTATTTTTGATAGTTGTTTGATATCCTCAAATGAAAATCCAGTTAACAATCCCCTTTCAATCATTGCCTTATGAGCAATACTTTTCAAGATCAAGCGGTGATGTTGATTATTGGTTTGCATTTTTTTAAAACACCCAAAACTTCATAAGCATTTTTATATTACCTATTTAGGTTTTACTATCAAATTATTTTTCACTTCATTAACACCTTTCACTCTAAATGCTAATTGACCTGCACGTTCTGCTTGCTCTTTCGTGTTTACAAAACCACTTAATTGCACCACTCCCTTATATGTTTCAACACTGATTTGAAAAAAATTAACAATCTTGTCAGATGCTATCTCGCTCTTAATTTTAGTAGTAATCACTGAATCATCTATATACTCACCTGCACTTTCCTGGGTTCTAGTACTACTGCATCCACTCAGAGTAGCAAACATTGTAGTAACAAGAAAGAAGGCCATAATAAAACAAATAATTACATGTAAATTAACTGTTTTTTTTTGCATATATCTTCTCCTAATTTAAGCTAATTTAAGTCAAATTTTCCCCATGTTTATAACTTTAGTATTATTGACTAAACAGCATTCTTCTTAATCATCTGATCAATTTTAAGTATCTTTAACCAAGTTCTTTCACTCGTAAGAACAAAAAACAAAAGTAGTGAAAATACAAAAACTATAGAACTGAAAATTAAAAAATAATCAAACACTACATATCCACTTGCGGAATATTGTTGTATTACATTTGTTATACCTGCAAACAAGGAAATTGCACTCATTATGGCCGATACAATTATCACTGTAGAAAAGATAATAAAGAGACGAATCCCTACAATTAATTTTAAAAAAACAATAAGCATACGTTTTTTTATACCTTGATTAATCTGATGATATAGTAACTTAAATAGTGATTTAAAAATATTTAACATTTTATTTCATACTCCTACCAAGTAAGAAACCAATACCTACAGAAATAAAGGCTGCACCACCTATATAGTACCAAGGATGTTCGTGAACACATTTATTAAGAACTTCTGTTTTATCAATTGTATAATCTACAGCTGCCTCTTTTGCATTTTTTACTTTCTCCCAAGCAAGGTTAGGTGCACTTTTCATAATGGTCTTCATTAAATTTTGGTAATCTGAAGAAAAAATACTTTTAATATCCTCACTACCACTTGCTGCTGCTGATTCTAATACTTGTAATGCTTCTTTAACATTCATAATTATCTCCTTATTTTAAAAGTTTTTATTAAAAACAATCAATATTATGATGGCATTTATTATGTCTGAATAAAGTATTACTACTAACATTTCTTTAATGAATAAATATCCAATACAAAATGAAAGTATGTTCATGAAATGAATATTAGCTTGCAAAAATAATAATAAAAAATATCGGATAGGGAGAAACAAAAGCGAATATGATTATGCTAGAATTTGAAGAAATAGGTCAGGTAAACAAAAGAACCAAATAAGGAAATAAATCAGTCAAATATTTCTCCGTATTAATTAGAATGTAAATGGATAGCTAACACTAAAAAATATCTCTGATAATATAATCTCTCTTCCATTATCTAATACATAAGTACCTTGATCGCTGGCAATTCTAACATAATCTAGAATAAAACTCCTATACTCTAAATTAGTGGCCATTCGTCCCCAAAATACATAGCCAACACCAAATGAAAATCCCATTCCTAAATAGGCATCTCCATTTGAATACTGTCCTTCATCATCTTTCTTTAAATATTTATCGGAGATATAATATGTGCTCCATAATCTAACAGGTATGGGCATTTGATATCCAAAAAAAATTCCAACATTTTCTCCTCTTAATTTTTGAGGAGTCTCGTTAATTTCACTAATTTTATTTCCCGTACCATTCCACGTCTCATTGATAAGATCAAAATGAAAACCTATCATAATGCCCGTATTATAATAACCAACTCTGGCACCAAGTGCAGGTCCTGTATAATCCCATGTAAATGGAGTGTTATTTATATTTTGATCAACACTTCCACTTAATGCGTATCCAAGAAATGGTTCTAATAAAATTCCGGCCCAAAGTATCTTTGTTGCAGATAAAAGTAAAATAAATATAAATATGAATATAAATTTGTAAAAAAATTTTAACATAAGCTCTCTAATTGGGTTATTTTAATTATGACAGAACGAATTTAAAAGTCAATTGCATACCATATTTATCAAATTTGACATTTGATCTTCTTTTTCATAAATATTCATAATAGAGAACCTAAAAAAACTATAGTAAATTTATAATAGCTTATAATTCACTACAATAATATTCCAAGGTAACAATCATGAAAAATATGAGAAGTTCTTCTAAAAATTCTTCTAAAAAAGTACAATCAAAATTTGTAATAACTTCAAACCAACAGAAGCAATTAATAAGTGAAATGAAAAAAAAATTTAAAGATAGTTCACGCTTCAAGATTGGTATTAAACAACTTCTCGCCCTTTGGGATAAACAAGATGGAGATTTTAATACTTTAAAAGAATTTTGCCTTACTTACTTTCTTGATGATAAAAAAGATTTATTAGTTCTACAAAACAAATTAGAAGAGGTATTTGAAAAATTAGCTGGTCATTTCATTGAAGTTCACAGTTCTTTTAGCAAATGGAAAGATTTGGAGATTGGTCCATTTACTCCTTTCGATCAACTACTTAGTAATTATAACCCATTCAAACATTCCTCTGACGACTTCTACGAAATTAAATTACCTTTTGTTATTTTGTTAAACTTTAAACAGTACTCGTTCAAATACATAACAGAAAATTATAAAAATTTTGACCGAGAAAAATGGTTAGAAATAAAATTAACTGAAGGATATCAAGGACGAATTCCTGCGGAAATTAGTCATAAACAATTCTTGGCCTACAATGAAGCAGATACTTATATCAATCAATTAAATATTTACATGAATAAATTAATTGATAACGAAGGGACACATCTCTACACAGAGGAAAAAAGACTTATCTCTCATTGGGGGTTACGAGATGAAATAAAATCACTCTATGCCGACTATGCAGATACAAATTTAGCTGCAGGTATAGGTCCAGATCCAACTAAGCGTGAAACATCGATAAAAAAACAAGAGTTAATTTTTAAGGTGATGGAAAATATTATTAAGGGAACCACTCCTATTCAAGTTATTAACTCTCAAGATCACACCTGGAACCCTTATGAGACTCCTTCAAAAAAGAGTAGTAAATACAAATTAGAGGGAGAGCGTCGCTACCAATATTGGCTTAATATTTTCAAAACTACTGCTGAAGTAGATAAATATTACCTTAATGAAAAAACTCATATCGATCGCCGTTTTAATCTTAATAGGAAAATTCCCGAAAAGAAGATCGAAAAAATATTTTTATCCCTTCTTAGTTCGCCCGCCTTAGCAAAAACTGCAGAGCTAATGAAGAAAAAATTAGCAAGACCTCTTCGCCCTTACGATGTTTGGTATACTGGTTTTAAACGTTCTATAAAACAAGAAGATTTAAATAAATTAGTACAAGAGCAATTTGCTGACTTAAACATATTTAATGAAAAAATCCCTCTTATATTGCAAAAGATCGGTTTTACTGAAGAAAAGGCAAAATATCTAGCATCTTTTATAAGGGCCGAACCATCTCGTTCTGCAGGTCACGCTCGAGGTGCAGGAATGAGAGGAGAAAAAGCATTATTAAGAGTGCGTTCGGATGCTGGCAAACTTAATTATGAATCATTTAATACAAGCATGCATGAATTAGGTCACACTGTAGAACAAACAATCAGCATGAACTTAATTGATAATACTCTTCTAGAAGGAGTACCAAATACTGCTTTTACTGAGGCCATTGCATTCTTATTTCAAGGAATGGATCAATTCGTTCTTGGTGCAAAAAATAGTAATGATAATAATAATGATAATGACCATAATTATCATGAAAGGGAAGCTTACCTAATAATAGATTCCTATTTTAATACCTGCGAAATTGCATCTATGGCATTAGTAGATATGTATAGCTGGAGATATTTATATAAAACAAAAAATGTTACAGCTAAAAATCTTAAAGATTTTGTAATTAAAACTGCAAATGAGTTGTGGAAAAAATATTGGGCCCCTTATTTTGGTGAAAGTGATTCAGCAATACTTGCAATTTACTCTCACATGATAGATGCTGGATTATATTTACCTGATTATCCAATCGGACACATCATTAATTATCAGATAAAAAAATACTTCAAACATAATGATCTGGCCACTAATCTGGAGCGTATTTGTAAATTAGGAAGTATTTATCCTGATCCATGGATGGAAGCGGCGATCGGGCAAACTATCTCTGCTGACGAATTAATTGCTGATACATTAAGTGCTTTTAATAATCTATTATAAAAGCTAAAAACAATATAAAAAACATCTAAACATATAATATAAAAACAAAACATGAAGGGAATCTAAAAAATGAACACTAAGCTAAAATATAATGTTATTGCTTTATCATCAAATACCTCTGATGAAATGAACACTCAGCTACTACACAATGAAGTCAATTCAAAAACAAAACCTATTGGTAGCTTAGGTATTTTAGAACAAACTGCTATTCAAATTGGTAGAATTCAAAAGACTACTAACCCCCAACTAAAAAATCCACACATTCTAACATTTGCTGCTGATCATGGCATTGCTAAAAATGCCTCTGTAAGCCCTTATCCTCAAGAGGTTACCTATCAAATGGTTTTAAATTTTTTAAATGGTGGCGCGGCCATAAATGTATTTTCTAATCAACATAATATTACCTTAAAAGTTATCGATGCCGGAGTTAATTTTGACTTTTCATCACTGCCTCTTTCTCAAGTTAATTTAAAAGACAATACTCACTTCTTAAATAGAAAAATTAGAATGGGTACTCGTGATTACTCTCAAGAAAAGGCCATGACTGAAACAGAGATGAATGAGGCATTAAGTGTTGGTGGTAAAATTATTGATGAAATTCATGCTGAAGGATCAAATGTTGTTGGTTTTGGAGAAATGGGAATAGGAAACACTAGTAGTGCCTCAATATTTTTAAGTATATTAGGAAATATTCCTCTGGAAAATTGTGTTGGCGCAGGTGCAGGTCATAACAATAAAGGCATTCAAAATAAAATAAAAATCTTACAAACAGCAATTAATAAACATAATATAAAATATAATGTTGAACAAAACATAACAAATGCAAATGAGTTAATGGCCACTGAGTTAATGGCCACTTTTGGAGGATATGAAATTTGTATGATGGCGGGGGCGATGTTAAGGGCCGCTGAATTACAAATGATTTTATTAGTTGATGGTTTTATCACCTCTGCGGCCATGCTTTGGGCCTCTCAAATTGCACCCAATATTCTAGATTATGCAATTTTTTCTCACCTATCAGATGAACAGGCACACAAGTTAATGTTAGATAAAATGAATGCAACTCATTTAATAAATCTTAAAATGCGTTTAGGTGAAGGAACAGGTGTTGCTGTTACTTATCCAATAATAAATTCTGCCGTTAACTTTTTAAATCAAATGGCCACTTTTAACTCCGCAGGAGTAAGCTCCATTTAATAATGGGAACCTAGGGCCCTTAATAACTAGACTAATGATCAAAAAAGAAATTAAAATATTTTTAATGTCTCTGAGTTACTTCACGAGAATACCAATATCTCAAAAAATAAATTTTTTTGATGAGTCTGAAATTTCACACATTCTAAGATATTTTCCACTAATTGGTCTTCTCATTGCAATCAGCAGTTTTTTAGTATTTTATATTTCTCATATATTTTTAGGTATAACAAATGAGATAGCAATAATATTAAGTGTGATTTTTTCTACGCTAATAACCGGGGCCTTACATGAAGATGGTCTGGCCGATAGTGCTGATGGGTTTGGCGGTGGTTACGGCGATAAAGAAAAAATATTACAAATCATGAAAGATTCTCGAATAGGTTCATACGGGGCCTTAGCGCTTATTTTTTCTCAACTATTAAAATTTTATTCTTTAAAAACAATTTCTCTTCCCTCTTCTGCTCCCTCTTCCTCTTATTCTTCCTCTTCACTTTCGTTAGAACATCTTTTTTTTGCACTAATTGTAGCTCACACTCTCTCTCGTCTAATGGTATTTATTTATATTTTTGATAACAAAAATATAAATAATAATAATTTCAATCAACAACGACCTAATAGTAAATCACAGTCAGTAACTGCATCAGCAAATCTCAAAGATTTTTTAATTGCCATATTTATAACTATTACTGCATTAACTTGCCTAGGAATCTTTACAAAATTTTCCTTAATTGCGCTTGCTGCCTCTATAACATTTATCCTCTTTATTTACATATTCATTAAAAGATTTGTTAATAAAAGACTTGTTGGTTACGGATATACTGGAGATGTTTTAGGTGCTATTCAACAAATAATGGAGATCACCATTTATATTATTATCTCCAGCACACTCATAATAAAAAACTAATTACATGGATTAAAGATCATATGATATTGCAAGCTCGAAACACCATCAGCGCTATCAAGATTAATCATTGTAGCTTCACTTATATCTGAACTAATATAATTGTCTGCATTTAAACTTGTATTTACTCTTAAAATAACATCTTCTCCACACCCACTAGTACTATATTTTATATCACCAGAATTAAGTGTGAATGGTTCATCATAAATACTTTCAATTGTATATCCTGGTGAATATGATTTATTTATAGTTGGTCCCTGTATACCTGCAAAGAAGTGTTCTACATAAATTCGTGCAGTTCCTCTTCCTTGAATATAAACATTTCCTCTATAATCAAATTTTGCAATCGATACAGTCTGTCCTTTGGGTACATGTACAGGTATGGCCATATTACAATTGCTACGTGCTGAATAGGTATTCGCATCTGCAGATGCTACATAGTTATTAAATAAAATGCTGATCGCCTTATTATCCGGACTAAGTGTTACTGAGGTGTTGTAACCATCACAACTATCACCACTAAGTACTGGCGAACCTAAACGAATAGTATCTGTAAGAGGATATGATAAATCCAATATTTGAGTATATTCGTTTTTAGAGATAAGATTATTATTATCTTTTACTTTTAATTTAACAGTTAAGTGTCCACCAATATTATATGTATGAGTTACAGTTGCCGTTGTTGTTGTTTGATTTTGTCCATCTCCAAAATCCCAAATGTAACTGGTAACTGTACCATCAATATCACTTGAAGTGGCAGCATTAAATGTAATATTTGTTGGAGCAATAACATTAGTGAATGGCCCAATTACAAAAGAGGCCTCAGGACTACTATCACTTACTACTATGCTTATGTTAGAGCTACTAACTCTATCTTTACTATCTGTAACAGTTAATCTTACAGTATAGGTATTAGGTATAGTATACATATGAGAGGTAGTGGCATTCACTCCCTGATAGCTTTGACCATCACCAAATTCAATCTTATACAATTTAATAGTATCTCCAGGATAAACTGTTTTAGAATCTGTTGCATCAAAATTAATTTGATGATGAGTTAGTGTTCTTGAAAAATCTGTAGTGTATTTTAAAACAGGTAAAGGAGAACCATCTGAAACTGCAATTGTTTGAGTTAAGGTCCCAATTCTTCCCTCGTTATCATGAGCGCGAACTGTAATGTCGTAATTTCCTGCAGTAGTAAAAGTAAATTTTGTTGTTGGATCACTACTTTCTACAATATCAAATGCTCCTACAATTTTTAAATCATAAGAAACAATATTGGTTCCTGGATACTGAGAAATTGTATCAGCGGCACTAAAAGTTATTTCACTATTTATAGCAGGAATTAGTGTTGCATGAGTTAGTTGTAATGCAACTTTAGGACGACCATCTGCTAATTCTACTGTCTTAGAAATTTGACCTTCACGTCCACCATCATCTTTTACTTTTAATGTAACCACATGAGAACCAGGTAAATCAAAAAAATGTTCAAAGTTTGATACATCAGTGCCCCCCACTTCAGGAGTCGTTGAACCGAAACCTACATACCACTGATAATCTATAATCTTCGTTGCCTTGGGATGTTTTACCTTTGATGCTGATCCATTAAATGTTACTTTTTGAGGAGCTAATGGATAGGGCAATTTATATTGAAAATCAAAAAATGCATCTGGAAAACCATCTTTTAATTCAAACGAATAACTTTTACTATTTTTTTGTCCTTTTTTATCTTCTACAGTTAATGTTACATTAATGGTACCAAACTTAACATAATCATGTTCAATTATTTGTGTTGTTGTAGTTTGATTTGAGCCATCTCCAAAATCCCAAGTATACTTTACTACACCCTTGTCATCACTCGCCTTACCTCCATCAAAGCTAACTTTACAAGGAACATACGTTACTTCTGGTAAAGTGTAACTAAAATCTGCTTTTGGTGCCTTATCACAGGAAATAAATGTAACTATAAAAATTAAATAAAAACATAGGAGTGTTAAATTTTTTTGCATGATCATTTTGTTCCTTCTTAAATTTATCATTTACTAGTTATTTCTTTCTTATCTTTTTCAATCTCTTGAAATATTTTAGTCCTTAAATCTAAAAAACCTTTTAATGATTTATAATTATTTACAATAAAATTAATAACTAATTGATATATAAAGCAGATTGTTGTTGAATTAAAAAATAATGTTATAATTTTTTTTTATTTATACACAAAAAAAATTGTCACCTAAATAATTAAACATTAAACAAGCATCTGACACTAAAAAGAAAATAACTATTTGAATTTAATCATATAGATTAAATAAATTATTTTTAATATCACAATAAATTTCATAAAAAAAATAATGTTATATTATACTAAAGAGGTGTTCAAAAATAAATTGAACACCGACTAGCTTAAATTTTATGAAATATAATTTTTCAAATCTTTTCTCTAAAAAAAAGCGAGGAATAAAATGTATAAATCACTATCTTCAATATTATCATTAATATCATTATCATCATCATCATTATTATTTCTACATTCTGTTTTGTTTTTATTTATAAGTACAAATTTTTGCACCATCATCTCCATTAAAGCATCTGAAGAAAGGCATTCTATCAGTTCTATTAATGGTCAGATCCAAGCTATAGACCAAACTTATAATAAAAATTTCAAAAAACTTAATGAACAAATAAATCTAAAACAACAAGCAATCACTAAACACACTAAAAAAATAGCTGAGTATCAAGAAGCTCTAGATAAATATATTAAAGAAAACGAAACAGAGATTGCCAAATTAGGCCAACAATACAAGATACAAAAAGCACAGTGTGATGAAGCAGAAAATAAATTAAAAGAAGAGTACAAAGGAATGCTTAAGCAAAAAGAAATAATAGAATCAAATATTTTACGAGACGCTAGTTACAGAGACATAGATTTAAGAAAAAAACATACTGATGATCTTGCTCTTATGGATATTAATCAAGAAAAATATAGAGAAGAAAACGATGAACACATAAGGTACTTAGTTGTAAAAAAAGAAAATGTTAACTCACTTTTTAGTAGCGAACGTGCACTGAAAAAAAAATTACAAACTGAAATTATTAAACGCAAAACAGATAAAGAAAAATTTATTGATAGTGAAGATAAGCAACTTAGAAAAACAACAGACGGATTTAATGCCGATCAAGAATATCTAGAAAATGATACAAACAAAAAAATGCATGATTTCGAAGAAAAGGCGAAAAGTGAATTAACTAAACAACAAGAAAAAATTTCTGAACTTGAAAAAGAAAATAAAGCTAAATTAAAAGTGATTGAAGAAGAAATCACACAACTTAAAAATCTAAATGCTAGCGAAACTAGAAGAATAAGTGGCATAGAAATTCCATATCTTAATAGTAAAATTGAAAAATTAATTGGAAAAATTTTTGATAATCAAGGAAAGTGTAATGGATTAACTACAGAGAGAATAAATGCTATTAGTGGCCTTGGAAAAGAAATGTCACGCCTTATTGCTAACTCTGTATGCGCTCCTGCTGAATTTCAAAATATCATTACTCAAAATAGAAAGTACTCTATTATTGGACACTATCGAAGCTCTGATAAATCTCAATTTTACTTTTCTTTTGATCCCTTTGATTCTTCAAAATATCCTCAAAAAATCAAATTTTCAGTTTTAGATGCCAATAATAAAATTAATAATACGTTAACATTTAGTCTCTACGCCGAAACCTATGAGAAATTGTTTGAAAATGATGATAAATTTATTTTAAAAGGAATAACTGATAATGCTCATAGTATCGAATTGTCAGCGGAAAATAAAGATAAGGGAAAAACACGTGAAGTACTTATTAAAGTTAGAGGAACTCAAAATCAAGGTGAAGTTCAAATTTATAAATTTTATATTGATCTTACAACGAAACCTAGAAGTTTAAAAAAATTCACCTATAAAACTCAATCTGATTGGGATTCTTTTTTTAATAGTAATCACATTATATATGAAAAAATTGGTAAAGTTAGTGATGGACTTGCTCTTTTAGATAATGAAGGAAGAGTTCCAGCGGTGTATATTCAAGGTGAAACCAATATCAAAAAAATAATGGCATCCAGACGCACTATTGCTGAAATTATAAAAGTTAACCCTGAACTGGCCGTAGATATTTATAAGGCATATAAATCATTGTACGTAGATCAAAAGCAAAAGCAATAAATGCGTCTCCTCTGTTTCTCTATTCTGTTTCTCTATATAGATTATAGATTTAAATAGATTTAACACTACAAGCAGCAATTACATTTACAATATCATCAACACTACAACCACGAGAGAGATCATTAAATGGTTTTGCAAGACCTTGAGACAAAGGTCCGAAGGCCACTGCATTTGCAAGCCGTTGTACAAGTTTATAACCAATATTACCGGCCTGTAGATCTGGAAACACTAAAACATTGGCGTGTCCCGCGATGCTACTTCCAGGGGCCTTACTTTTACCAACACTTGGAACTATGGCCGCATCTACTTGAAGTTCACCATCAATTGCTAAGTCTGGTCTCTTAACTTTAACTAAATGAGTGGCCTCAATAACTTTATCAACTGCCTCACTCTTTGCACTTCCTTTTGTAGAGAAAGAAAGCATGGCAATTTTTGGTTCATCGCCAACCAAGGCCTTTCTACTATCAGCTGTAGCAATAGCAATGTCAGCTAACTCTTCTGCATTTGGATTAGGGATAATCGCACAGTCTGCGAAGAAAAGATTAACCTCTTTTTGATCTAAATACTCTGGAATAATCATTGAAAAAAAGCTTGATACTATTGAAACACCTTTGGCCTTACCAATTAAATGAAAGGCCGCCAACATCACATCACCTGTTGAATTTACTGCTCCTGCCACTCCTCCATCAGCAATGCCTCGTCTAACCATCATAGCTCCATAAAAAAGTTCATTACTCATTCTCTCACATGCTTCTGCTTGAGTAATGCCTTTATGTTTTCTTATCTCAAAATACTCTTTAGAGTATTCATCTAATTGTGGAGACCTAGTAGGATCAATTATAGGTGTATGAGAAAGATCTATCCCTAGATCTTTGGCCTTGTTTTTAATAACTTGCTCATTCCCAAGTAATGTAATTTTAGCAATCTTTTCTCTATGAACAAAATCAGCGGCCTTAATCATTCGTTCATCTGTACCTTCTGGGAGTACAATGTGTTTTAAATTTTTTTTGGCCTTGGTACGAATACTTTCAATAAATGATGCAGACATCTTAACTTCTCCTAAATAAAAATATATAAAATATAAAATATAATAAAATAAAAAATAATTCTTTTTAAAAAAATAAATTTAAAAAAACTAAATGATTCTTCTAAACTAAATAATTCCTCTAATACAAAGAACTGTATCTCTAGCAATCATTAATTCCTCATTGGTTGGTATTACGATTGTTTTAACTTTAGCATCGCTTGTAGAAATATCAGATATTTCATCTCTATTTTTTCCAAGCACTCCATGATTTCTATTATTTTTACTATTCTCAATTTTTATACCTAAAAATTCCATTCCATTAGTTGAAAGCTCTCTTACTACTGATGAATTCTCTCCAATTCCTCCAGTAAACACAATGGCGTCTGCACCACCTAGCGCACTCATATAAGCACCAATGTATTTTTTGAGACGATAACAATACATATCTATTGCAAGAGTTGCTCTTTTGTGACCTTTTTCTCTAGCTTCCTCAATCTCTCTCAAATCATTAGTGAGCCCTGAAACTCCAAGGAATCCACTCTTTTTATTTAATAATGAATCCACATCTTGAGCGGATAATTTTTCTTTATTCATAATATGTATTACAACTGCAGGATCGATATCACCTGTTCGTGTACCCATCATTAGGCCTTCTAATGGCGTATGTCCCATAGAGGTATCAATAGATTTTCCTCCTAAAACTGCAGCTGCGCTGCAACCATTTCCTAAGTGAAGAGTAACTATTTTTGACCTACTCTCCTCTAGGCCTAAAAATTCAATTGCTTTGGCGGTAACATAACGATGAGAAGTTCCATGAAAACCATAACGACGAATTTTATGTTTGGTATAAAGTTCATAGGGAAGTGGATACATGAAAGTATAATCTGGAATGCTGTAATGAAAACCGGTATCAAATACAGCTATATGAGGAATGTTTGGAAAAAAATCTTTGGCCACACTAATACCTTTTAAATTTTGCGGATTATGAAGTGGTGCAAAGTCAGAGCACGCCTCTACCTCTCTTAAGACTTCATTATTTATTATAACCGACTTAGAAAAAGCTTCTCCTCCGTGCACTACTCTATGACCTACGCCATTAATCTCATTAAGACTGTTTAGTATCTTAGGATTACTGCCTGTTAAAATATCCACAATATGTTTAAGTGCTTCTGTATGATTGGCCACCGGAAGAATTTTCTTGGAATCAAAACCAGCATCGGTATTAAAACGCACAATAGAATCATTTAAACCTATCTTTTCAACAATTCCTCTTACGATACTACAATCCTTGTTTTGTTTTATAAGATCAGTATCTGTTTCAATAACGTCAAATTTAATAGATGAGCTTCCGCAATTTAGAGTTAAAATTTTCATGCACACTTCCTTTAAGCTTCGGGAAAAATTATTAATTTTTAAATATACCTTAAATAAATATATCTTAATTTAATTCTAATTTAATTTAATTTAACAACTATATTATTTATGTCCCTACGTCAAAAACATTGTTATTTTCATATTGTGAATTGTCTGCAATTTAACTGTAGTTTAAATGGAAATTGTACTGTAAAATTTGTATTAAAAATTTTAGAATACAGTTGTTTTAAAAAATTCAAAATTTTAATCAAGGATCTAAATTATGGTGTGGCAATACTCTAACAAAACTAAGCAACTATTTATGGATGCAGTTCAAGGAAAAGCAGGAACTCACCTTGGAGAAATTCAAAATCCAGATGGAACTGGGGAACATGGTTCAATTGCTTGCGGAGATGCAATGCGCTTTAGCTTCAGAGTAAAAAAACATGATTCAGATCCATTACAGGACATAATAACTGAAGTAAAGTATCTAACATTTGGTTGCACTTCCGCTATTGCTTCCTCGGAAGCGTTATGTGCTTTGATTGAACAAAAACAACATACTCCACTAACAGCGCTTAAAATAACCAATAAAGATATTGCTGATTATCTTGATGGGTTACCTGATCAAAAAATTCATTGTTCTGTTATGGGTGCTGAAGCGCTAGAAGATGCAGTGATTGATTGGGCCCAAAAAAGGGGCGTGAATTTAAAACCATATGGAATAAATATTCATCGTCAAAATTTAGAAGAGGATCATGGAAAAGTGATTTGCCAATGTTTTTCACTAACAAATACTTATATTCGTAAAAAGATTATTGAATTAAATTTGCACTCAATTACAGATATTACAAATGCTATTAAAGCAGGCGGTGCATGTGGTTCTTGTCATCACAGTCCAGGAGGGCTTCAAGACTTACTTGATGAGATATGGGGGCGCATTTCCGAAAACAGTAACAATAACAGTAACAGTAACAACAATATTAAAAATAATATTAACAATACTCAAGCAAAGGAAAAAAGTATGAGTGAATCCTCAATTGATAAAAATAATAATAGTACAGAAAACACTGACAGTGACAATAAAACAAAACTCTCCCCTTATCAGATTGGAAAGAAAGTAGAAGAAGTTGTTAATCAAAAGATTAGACCTGCTCTGGCCCGAGATGGTGGTGATATGGAAGTTGTAGATATCAAGGAAAATATTGTTTATTGTCGCTTGATGGGTGCTTGTAGAGGATGTATGGGTGCTACTATGACTTTAAAAATGATGGTAGAAAGACTTTTAAAAGAAGAAGTTGATGAAAATATAAAAGTTATTTCAGTATAGTATATGTATATTAACCTGCAATGGCCAATAACCAATAACCAATAACCAGTAAGCAGTAAAATGGGCATTAAATGAACAGTGAAATGAGCAGTGAAAAAAAATTAATCTACGTTGATAACAATGCAACTACACCTGTTGCTCCCGAAGTATTCGAGGCAATGGTTCCATATTTTAGAAGCGAATATTTTAATCCAAGTTCAGCATACAACGAAGCACTCTTTGCTCATACTAGTGTAGAAAAATCCAGAGGAACAATTGCTCAATTATTAGGCAATGTTGATCCAACTGAGATCACATTTACTTCTTGTGCTACAGAAAGTAATAATATGGCAATCTTTGGAGCATTGAGGGCCAATCAAAATCGCAATCACATAATAACTACAACAGTTGAGCATCCAGCGGTTCTCCAAGTATGTAAAGAGGTGCAAAAGTACGGTGCGAAGGTAACATATCTTCCTGTTAACCGTAGCGGAGAATTGGATATCACTGAGTTTGTGAAGGCGCTTACTGCAGATACATTACTTGTCTCTATCATGCATGCAAATAATGAAACAGGGGTAATATTTCCTATTGAAGAGTTATCACGTATAACTAAAGAGACTAATCCAAAAATTATTTTTCATACAGATGCAACTCAGACTGTAGGTAAATTAAATATTGATTTAAATAGTAATAGTGGAAATTTTCGTTATGTTGACCTACTCTCTTTTTCAGGCCATAAACTTCACGCACCTAAAGGAATTGGATCTATCTTCATTCGTAAAGGAACATCTATTAG
>JADGAM010000290.1 GCA_015232015.1 Oligoflexia bacterium
ACCTCATGGCCATACGAACGAATTGCATTTCTAACAGCGTCTAATGTTTTTGGAGCATCAAATTCTGCTTCTGTATCCGTGTTTGGATTTTCATCAGGAATAATTCTCTTTTCATTGTATGCAAGACCAATTTTTAATCTTTTCTCTGATCCTCTACCACTATTATTATTGCTGTTATTGTTGTTATTGTTGTTTATTCCACTTCGTTTTTTTGTTTGAATTTTAAATCGATGAGATGCATTTTGTAAGATAGCATTCAACACATCTTTCATTTCAATAAGCCCAATTTCTGCAGCAGCAGCGTAGATACCGCATTCAGGACCTAAGCTAGGAAGGGCATTGACTTCAATAAAATATATTTTATTATCTGGAGTTATTCGAAAATCTATGCGACCAAAATCTCTTATATTTAATGCCTTATAGATAGTAGAAGACATCTTTACTAATTGTTTACTAACTGATTCTTCTATTGCCGCTGGTACTTTTGTATTTACTTGATTAGGAATATGGTTTTTTAAATCATAATCATAAATAGAATAAGAGGAGTTTGAAGAATTTGAAGAGCTTGAAGAGCTTGAAGGTTTGGCATTTACTTGATCTGAAGAAGTCATAAACGAAGGACTTTCTTCACTAAAAAAGTATTCTATAGGAGATAAAATCCCTTTATTTTTAGAATGTGTTCCCTCAAGAAATGGAACTGCAATATCTCTACCAAAGATAAATTCCTCTACTAAAACTCCATCTGGATATAAGGAAAGCAGTATATGAATTTTTTCTTTTAATTCATCTGTATTTTTGATTACAGAATTTTTAGTAATTCCTTTTGAACTTCCTTCAAAATTTGGTTTTATGATTACTGGAAAGTTTAAATTAAAATGTTTTAAATTATCAAGAGAGGAGACTAAAAGGGAATTAGGAGTAGGAATACCTAAATTTTTTATGATTAATTTTGTAAGGTTTTTATCAAGAGTAACAGTGCAAGTGTATGCATCGGAACCAGTGAAAGGTATATCTAATTGTTCGAAGATTCCAGGATAAAATGCTTCCCTAAATCGTCCGATTCTCCCTTCTGATGTGTTAAATACCATATCCGGATTAAGTGCTTCTAATCTGGCAATAGTTGAGGATGCTGGTCCATTGGTTTCAAGTGGCTCTACATCATGGCCTAAATCTTTTAATGCTTTTGTTATGGCCGCCACCGTTTCCGGCGAATCAAATTCTGCTTCTTCTTCTTCACTACTACGTTTAAGATTGTGGGTAAAAACAATTTTCATCCTCTTCCTCTTTCTCCTTTTTTTTGCTCACACTTTGTTTGCAAAGTTCTATGAAAGTTCTATGAATAAATTAGTCTATTAAACAAATTTACTCAAATAAAAATACAATTTTTTTTTAAAGTTCGTGGAGTCATGGGAATATAACGCAATTTTTCTTCGGTTCGTCCCAAATTTTTCTATTTTTGTTTCTCTAGGCCACATTTTTTTAGTATCATTTATTTGAATCATTAGTTGAATCATCTTCTGATTATTACTGGATGATCATCATGATAATCATTTGCTCATCATTTGATCATTGATAGGATTTTTAAGTGGAAATTCTACTTATACTATTGGCCTTAATTTTATTTGCCGGCATTCTACCTCTTATTGTTCCTTTTTTTATCCCTCACATAATTGATAAAAAAAACTCAAGCTTAAACTCAAATTTAAAGTCAAAATCAAAGCTAGAGTATTTAGCAAAAACATCATTAATACTTCTTGCAGTTGGAATTTTTCTTGAATCAATCCTAGGTTTAACGGGAATGTTTCAAGGAGTTACAAATAAAGTAATAACTTTTGTGCTATTTAATGGTTTTAATCTAAGTTTTAAAATTGATTCATTATCAGCATTTTTTACTTTTATCATTTCATTGGTATCTTTACTTTCTTTAATATTTAGCTATGACTATTTTTTCAAACATGCTTCATCTTCATCTTCATCTTCATCTTCTTATATAGTTAGATCAATAAATTATTTTTTATATAGTGTTTTAACTGTGTCAATGTTACTTGTTGTTTGGGCCAATGATATCTTCACCTTTATTTTCTCTTGGGAATTAATGGGTCTCTCCTCCTACTATCTAATAATTTATTATCATCAAAAAGAGGAAACTAAAAAAGGTGGTCTATATTATTTTATTTTTAATCACGTTGGAAGTATCATCTTAATTTTTGTTTTTTGCTATTTTTATTCCCTTACAGGAGTTCTCTCTTTTGATGGAATTGCTCAAATTAAAACTTTGTCTTCAGTCTCGCCAGAAATTATAGAGGGGATGTTTCTTTTAATGTGCTTAGCATTTGCTATGAAAGCAGGAGTTTTTCCTCTACATGTTTGGTTACCATATGCTCACCCAGTGGCGCCCGCACACGTCTCTGCACTTCTTTCTGGAGTTGTAATAAAGATGGGTTTGTATGGAATTATTAGAGTATATCTTCTCATAGGAACAGAATATTTTTCTGCCAAAGTTGGGGGCATAATTTTATTTGTAGGAATAATTTGTGCACTTATGGGAGGTATTTATACCTTGGCCCAAAATAATATCAAACGCTTACTAGCTTATTGTAGTGTGGAAAATGTAGGTATTATTCTTATGGCATTAGGTATGGGAATGTTGTCTTTTAGTTTAAATAATAAATTAATTGCAACTTTGGCATTTGCTGGAGCACTATTACACATCTTTAATCATGCTCTCTTTAAATCACTACTATTCTTAGCAACAGGAGCAATAGTTAAAAAATTTCATACTGATTCAATAGATAAATTAGGTGGAATAATAAAAATTATCCCTCATACAGGAGTGTTTTTTTTAATTGGATCATTAGCTGTTATTGGAGTTCCTCCATTAAATGGATTTATCAGTGAATTCTTAATTTATAATTCGCTCTTTAGAGGAGTGG
The DNA here is from genome assembly GCA_015232015.1 of Oligoflexia bacterium. Classification (GTDB taxonomy): domain Bacteria; phylum Bdellovibrionota; class Bacteriovoracia; order Bacteriovoracales; family Bacteriovoracaceae; genus JADFZW01. Next base: position 2,934 of record JADGAM010000290.1, read on the forward strand.
CCTTTCATGATTTTTCTTTCATATTAGCAGTGTTAGCAATTTTAACTTTGGCCACATTAGGAATGACCTCCTTTATGTCTTTTTCTAAAGCATTTGCTTTAACATTTTTAGGTGAATTTAGAGGTAAAGAGATCGCAGAGGAATCAAAATCAGAATTAAAATCAAGCATGTATTACCCATTACTTATTTTAAGTTTTATGTGTCTTCTTATGGGTTTATTTCCTCTATTTATAACTAAGCTTATCTTTAACGTTTTAGATTTATCATTTGCTCTTCATGCGCTTACAAACCATGATTATGCTCTTTATGTAGCAAGACCTATTAACTACATAAGTGTTGCTTTACTTGTACTTTTTATAATATTTTTCCTCATACTTACTGTTAGGCATTACCTCTATAAAGGGAAAGTTAACCGTCAAACTGTAACCTGGGATTGTGGTTTTGAAAAAATAAATCCTAGGGCCCAATACAGCGGAAACTCTTTTTCTTTTTCTATGGTTGATTTTTTACGACCATTAATTTTGTTAAGAGAAAATTATGGCAAGATTAAAGAGATCTTTGCTCATTCTACTACTTACCAAGTAGATGTTGGTGATTTAGTAGAGGACAAACTTATTTTTAAAGTAATAAGATTTGTTTTCTATCTTACAAAACAAGGAATATGGATTGAAAAGGGTACTATTCAATTACACATTTTTTATATTGCTATATCTTTATTCTTAACAGTAGTTGGTTTTTTTATTTTTGGAATTAAGTAAATGAAACATTTTTTATTATTAATGTTTTTTATTTTTCTTTCTCCACTTTTCTATGCTTTTATTTCTATAACTAAAGCATATTTGGTAGGTAAAAAAGGAATTCCCTTTTTATTTAATTATTTTACACTTATAAAGCTTTTTCAAAAAAACTCAGTATATAGCAAAAGTACCACAATTATTTTCAAAGTCGCTCCCGCCATTAATCTGGCGGTGGTTTTATTGGCCTTAATGTTTCTTCCTATTGCTAATTTTCCATCGATGCTATCTTTTAAAGGTGATGTGCTTTTTATTTTTTATGCTCTAACTTTAGGAAAAGTATTTATGGTATTTGCAGGTATTGATACTGCATCTTCCTTCGAAGGCATGGGTTGTGCTCGCGAAGTATTTTTCTCCGCCTTAGGGGAATTGGTTTTGTTTTTAATATTTATTATGTTTTATCGCTTAACAGGAGAGTTAGAATTTAATACCTATTTTGTAGAGGGCAAATTAATTTTATATTCTAAGGCCACACTTTTTCCAATCCTATTTATTTCTGTAGCACTTTTTTTTATTTTACTTTTAGAAAATGCCAGAGTTCCTGTAGATGATCCACAAACTCATTTAGAATTAACTATGATTCATGAGGTGATGATTCTGGATCACTCCGGCCCAGATCTCGGAATTATTCACCTAACTTCACAACTAAAGATGTTTTTTTATGCTGCTTTTATTAGTAATTTATTAATACCCATAAACTTAAGCATCAATACTGGATTAAATATTTTAACTCCTTTTAACAAGCTCATAGCATTCTTAGCAATATTAGTTTTAATTTACATCACTGTAGGAGTAGTTGAATCTTCTATGGCCCGTTACCAGTTAAAAAGAGTTCCTAAATTTATTTTATCCTCTTTAGTTTTAGTAGTGCTTGCCACTATACTTACCTGGAGGTGGCCTTAAATGATCGATCTTCAAGTAGGATTTCTCTCTCTAATATTACTTGTTAACCTTCTTACACTTGGATCTTCTCGCTTAAAGGTCTTAATAAAAA
>JADGAM010000291.1 GCA_015232015.1 Oligoflexia bacterium
TATTTTCAGAAGATTGATAAATGGTTAGATATCTCTGTCAATTGTATCAATGATAATTATTTTTTTGTTTCATTAAAAGATGTCAGCAGCATAATAAAGCATCAAAAAAAGGCATATGAAATAGAAGTGCGATTGAGCAGACCAGAGATAGTGGAATAGCAACTATTACGAGTAAAATTACACTCGTTCAAGAGACTGAGAAAGAAAAACAAAATGGTATTTTAATGTATGTCCCAGTCTATAAAGTAGGAATTAGTATAGACACTATCTCTAGTCGTCGTGAAAACTTTAAAGGCCTAGTATTGATTTTGTGTCAGAAATTCGAGGGCTCGAACATGCTTTTTGGCGTATTACAGAGACAGTAAAGAAAACAGGATTGATTTTTGAAAATGGAATTATTGAATATAAAAAATATGATGAAACCTCTAATATGATTAATATTGATACTAACGCTGGACGAGGATATACGGAATACAACGCATCAATATCAGAGGGAAATGGAGTTAGTGCAGATTCAAATGCGGCCATCATTAGGGTTTTCTTTAAAAAATGTTTCGAGAGCATCAATATCTTCAATAGTGTAAGACAATAGGGATCTGTGAATATTGAGTATTTCAGCAGAGGTAATGGTTTCTTTTTTTATAAGTGAAAAACATACTTGCATTGTTTTAAAATATTTATTTAAATTTTTTTCGGCCATTTTTTTGAGTTCGTTTTCATTAGACATATCTGATCTCCATTGTGAATCTTATTCTGTTTTTCAAAAATAAAAAATTTTTAAGTTTTTGTTTTCATATAAAAATTTTATTATAAATAGTTGTTACTAAAATTTAATTGCAATTCATGTATATGAATAATTGTTCGTATACATAAACTAACAAGGACTATGAATGAACAATAAGAAACTAGAAATTGGAAAAGTTCTAGAGCGACTACTTAAAAAGGAAAAGATAAGTTTAACTGAGTTGGCCAAGGAGCTTGGAATACCCAAGAGTACCTTTTTTGGATATTTACAAAATGTGATGCCTAAAAAAATTGAGCATATTCGTAAGATATGTGAGCGGTTTGAAATATCGAGTGATTACTTACTTTTTGGTTGCGAACTTTGTGGTGGAAAATGCAAAACTCACATAGGGAGAGATGCCACTATTCAAGGGATTTTTAAAATCCTAGAGATCAATAAGATTATCGAGTAAAAAATAATCTTTTAAAGTTAGAACCTTTTCCCTTGATTGACCAGTTAAATTTATCAAAGTCCGAAAAATGCCCTTGTTAAAAAATTAAGTCCCTTAAAAAAAATTAAATTTAAATTCAAGTAGAAGTAAGATTAAAATTAAATAAAAACTTTGAGAAATTATTATGAATAATGGAAAGATATTTATTGTCGATGATGATGATAGTAGTCTTGAGTTAGCTGAACATATACTTTCTTTAGAAGGATGGACTGTAAAAACAACAAATACTGTTGAATCAGTTTTTCTTAAAATTAAAGATTTTGATCCTGATTACTTAATTACCGACATCATGATGCCCATAATGGATGGAATACAGCTCTGTAGTAAAATCACTAATAATCCAGATTTTGCAAAAATAACCATAATTGTTTGTTCATCGAAATCATATGATTTTGATAAGGAGAATGCTTTTAAACAAGGTGCCAGCGGATATATCCTTAAGCCTTTTACTAAAGAGAAATTTGAAGATGTTGTAAATTCATTAAATAAAACGAAATTAACTTTTTGGGGCATTCATGGAACTCTCCCTGTTCCAGGATCAAAAACTAGCATATATGGAGGAAATACTTCGTGTGTGTCTTTAGAATTTTCTCCAAGAAATCTTTTTATTTTGGATGCCGGTAGCGGAATAAGTGAATTATCAAATCATTTATTGAAAGATAAACATAAGAGGATTAATGCCAGTTTGTGTATTACTCATACTCATTGGGATCATATAAACGCTTTTCCTTTTTTTGGCCCCCTTTATTTATCAGGAAATGAAATAACGGTTTATGGTCCCACTAGTGGAGAAGGAAGATCTATTGAACAATCGATAACAGATCAAATGAGTAGAGAGTATTTTCCTATAACATCTAAAGAATTTGCGGCACATGTAAAATATGAAAATTTACATGAAGGACAATATGAGATAAGTGGTGTTCAGGTTCAAGCAAAACTATTAATTCATCCAGGAAATTGTCTTGGATATAAGTTTATTTATAATAAAAAAATTATATGTTATCTAACCGACAATGAATTATATAAAAAAGATTTTGTATCCTATTCACCAAATTATTGGAATTCACTGCTAAAGTTTTTAGATTCTTGTGATCTATTAATTCATGACACTACTTACTTTGATTATGAATATGAAAGAAAAATAAATTGGGGACATTCCTCAGTCAATCAAGTTGTACAACTGGCCCATGAGGCAAATGTTAAATATTTATTTTTATTTCATCACGATATAGCTCATGATGATGGTCATCTCATGCAAAAACTTAAAATTGCTCAACAGAGTTTATTGAAGCTAAACTCTAGAACGAAATGTTTTTTACCTAAGGAAAGAAGTGAATTAATTATCGAGAGATTGGATAAACACAATTTTTAATGATAATGAGGGAGTAAGTATTTAATGGATTTGTGTAATGATTGTGAATATAACGGTTACAGTCCTGAACTGTGTGAAATGCATTTAAAGCACATTGCTTCAGTTCAAAGAAAATTGAATCAAAAGAAAAAAACAATAACAAAAGAAAATAAAAAATTAAATATAAAAGCATCTGCTAGAATCGTATTTCGTGGTGGAGCTTATACATTGATAAAATTTTCTAGTGCTTTAGGTGGTGCGATTGGTACTTTGAAATCACTAACCAAAAAGGTAATCTAGAAACTGTCGTTAAATTTAGCGATAGAATTGATTTGGATTTATTTACTAAAAATTAAAAAAACAAACAGAAAACAAACAGAAAGGGAATTTTAAAATCATGAAAAAATTTATTTGTACAGTCTGTGGATATATTCATAATGGAAACCAACCACTCGAAAAGTGTCCTCAGTGTTCTGCCTCTAAGGAAAAGTTTGTTGAAAAAGTGGAAGCTTCATCGTTAATTTGGGCCGATGAACATAGAGTTGGCGTGGCCAATGGTTTAGATCCAGATATCGTCCAGGGACTTAGGACCAACTTTGTAGGTGAATGTACCGAGGTGGGAATGTACTTGGCAATGGCCCGTCAAGCAGAGAGACAAGGTTATTCTGAAGTGGGTGATGCTTATAAAAAAATAGCTTTTGAAGAAGCAGATCATGCCGCCAAATTTGCCGAACTTCTAGGAGAAGTAGTCTGTATTGATACTAAAGAGAATCTCAAATTAAGAATTGAAGCAGAGTTTGAAGCATGCAAAGGAAAGAAGTATCTCGCTACCAGGGCCAAGGAATTAAACTACGATGCCATACATGATACAGTTCATGAAATGTGTAAGGATGAAGCAAGACATGGATCGATATTTGAAGGGTTATTGAAGAGACATTTTAATATTCATTAAAATTAATAGGAGCTAGTGTAAGCAGAATGAAAAAACATAGATGCAATATTTGTGGTTATCTTTATTCTTTTTTAGAGGGTGATCCTGAAAACGGTGTTGATCCAAAAATTGCGTGGGAACAGGTTCCCGAAAGTTGGGTATGCCCTGTTTGCGGAGTTGGTAAAGACGAGTTTTCAGTTGAGTAGGTGAGAAATTTTACATCTGAATGCAATACTTTGCTTTCTTTTTGCAGTCTATCGATTTCCATAAGTAACATATTGAATTCTGATTTTTCTTTTGCTTATTATATTTTTACACGTCAGGAGATTAATCTCAGTAAATAATTTTTATAAGATACCACTCAAGATCAACTTCAAAGAATAAAGGTTTATGAATTCAATAAAACTATTCATCAAAAATATTCTAAAAATCAAAGACAGCAAGGAGGCCATTGCAAGAGGTGTTGCAATTGGATTTTTCTGGGGTGTTTCTGTTTTCTGGGGCGGTCAAATTGCCGGGGCCATTGCAACTTCATATTTTTTTAAGGGAAACAAGGTTATTTCAGCTGCAATGACGGCGATTAGCAATCCGATAACAAACATTCCTCTGTATACTTTTTGTTATATTATAGGACACCTAATTGTTCCAGGGCCTGATCTCGAATCTGTTGTGAGCAACCTACATTCATTAAAAGAAATAATGAATCAGGGAGGCAGTTTTTTTATAACAATGTTTTTAGGGACTACTTTAATAGGTATTGTCGGTGCAGTAACTCTTTATTTTATTGTTAAAAAATTAAATTTGTGGAAAGACAAAAATTAATCTCTTGATAGCTATTCCTTGCGATTCAAAATTGCCACGACAGCAGCAATTTTTCCTGCAAGCTCTCCATGAATTCCCATTTTTTTTACCAGCAGATTAAGATAAGTGTGTTCTGCCTGTGAAAAACCTGAATCTGCCAGTACCATTTCATAGACCCATGCATATGCTGTTTCGCGAAGAGAGGAAGATAACACTTCAATCGCAGCATCCATTATCTTTTCGACTTCATTGCCAGAATAGTTTTTATTAAGAGACTCCAAATATTCAACAGGATTGTTAATATGACTAAAAATTGGGCCCAATGAGATCATGTGCATAAGTTTTTTTAGCTCCACGACTTTTATTTTCTCATCCTTTTAT
>JADGAM010000292.1 GCA_015232015.1 Oligoflexia bacterium
ATTTCAATTAGCTCTAACCCTTATCGCTTTGGATTGCTATTCTTAGGTTTTTTTTCATCACTAATTCATCAATTACTCTCTCTAAAGTTTGATCGGTTTATTGAGATACTCCCCAGTGCTTACACCCTTGACCAATTAAGCTACCAATCAATTGTAATTTCACTTCCTCTACTTACACTAGTGATAGTTACTGGTTCTGTGTGGGCCCACTATGCTTGGGGCCGCTATTGGGGTTGGGATCCTAAAGAGACTTGGTCACTTATTACTTGGCTTATTTATGCTCTCTATCTGCATCTTCGCTTGCATAGAGGCCATAAAGGTATTGTTATATCATTCATCTCTTTAGTCGGATTTCTTGCAGTAGTGTTTACTTATTTAGGAGTAAATATTTTGTTAAGCGGATTACATGCTTATAACTAAATCAATTCTTGATTACGGCAATCAAAAATATTTATGTGCTGGTACCTAAACGACAAAAACTCGCTGACCAGTTACATATTTTCTTTAGAACTTATTTATTATTTTTAATTCAGTGTATTTCGCGATATGAGTGTAATCTCTATCTTTGTGACATATAGGAATTCCATTATCAATTGCGATGGCAGAAATAAGACAATCAACGGATGAACGTATTGTATATCCTTTCTTTCTTCCCATTCGATAAATATCACTTGCTTTTAAAAAAAGGTTTACACTCATAACAGAAGGAACAATTGTAAAGCTTAAAAGTATTTCTTTGATTTTTTTATTATCTAAATCACTTTTTATACCCTGTAGTATTTCTTGAATAATAGGAGGAGATATTACAATTTGGCCAACACTGGCCTCTGTAATGAAAGTATGAGTTTTTTTATTAAAAAATTCTATCCATATTGAAGTATCAACAAGAATCATTATTATTATTTCCCTTTTTTGCTTGTTTTCTTCTCGGGTTTTTTTTTGTCTTCTCGCATTTGTGATAAATTTCCATCCCAAATATTTTGGCCGTGATAGTTGATAATTTCCCTCATTTTATAAATCTTTATGACTTCTTCCATAGATTTGTTAACAGCTTGGGAATAATTATTGATTCCAAATAATTGAATAACTTTTTTTAATAAAATTTCATCGATAATTAAATTTTTTCTTTTCATGATTACCATTACCTCTATTACACACTATATGTGTGTATAATACACATAGTGGCGTTTATTATCAAGGCGAATGATCTTAACATGAATTTTTAATTACTTCTCATTAATTTTAATATTCTTGATTACAGTGATCAGGAATAAAATTATTTATTAAGGAAATAAGGGCCTGTATAAAAATAAATAAAATTGCTATTTATTCATGACCTTCAAGAATCAGCTGAGAGATCTTTTTATAAGTATTTTCATCCTGAGAACTTAGTGTAACGGCCGTTTTCGAATCAGTTCCTAAATTAAAATGAGGTATTGCTTCCGAAGCGGCCTCTCCTGCACTGCCTGTACCTTCGATCAAAATTGGCAAAGAGGTGGCCCTTACCAACAAGCGGTAGATCTCTTTAGGTAATTTTGGCAAAAGAATATGTTGTACTCCTATTGCTGGCGTAAAGGTGTCACTGCTTCCCATCTCTTCAGTATTAATTACAGTTTGCCCTTTTTCTTTTATACCTTTTTTGAATTCTTTTTTAATACTGCCAGCAGTACTTTCTTTGCTTCCGTCTGTTGCCTCTGGAATTATCGTAGCAAGAACAACTTTCTTTCCGCTTTTTACTTTTGCGGCAGTAGCGGCGAAACGTGTGAGAACACCGGGCCTGTCTTTGGACGTAAGATTGTGCATGCCATATGCAGTAGTAAGTTCAATATCACCTTTTATGGCATCAATGAGCAATTGTTTCACAACTGCCTTCGATTGTGCTCCAATCGGCGATTTACTCCAACCTTTACTTTCATCAAGGGCCTTATTAACAAAGGTATCTATAGCATCGGCCGCCTTGGTATCTTTGTTTATGCTTTTTTTTCTCAGCTCCAAAATTTCGCTTCGTACATCTGTAGCTCTTACTACCCCTCCTTGATCGTCCCAAACTTGCCCTTCTCTTTCACCAGTGTAAACTCTACCAGATTCAACACTAACAGAATTTCCTGCTGCCCAGCCTCGTTCGTTGACATTGAGTGATGCCAGAGATTTAGTATATTGTTTTTGATCTGTTATCTGTGATAAACGGTTGTGGAGGATATTTCTTTGGATATCCTCGTATGAAGTTACTTGATTTTTTTTGCTACCTCCAACCTCACCTCCCGCCTGAATGGTGAGTGGAACTACATCCATCTTTTGAAAAGCCTTTTTTGTTCGTTTGTCATAATCTTCTCGAAGGCCTGTACGTATCTTTGCTTCTTCCTGACAATTTTTACCTTTTAAATCCTCAGTGGAAGGCTCTTTTTCAAGAATTTTTTCTTTGTACATTATGATTGGTTTACAATCGTCAGAGGCACAACCATCAGGGAAATGCAAATTACCAAAGAATTGTTTCATGAACCCAATGGCGCGTGGATCAGGATTATAAAAAATTTCAATGTACCCTTTATAACCTAACTCTATGAGGGTCCTCACTGCACTAGAGCTAGTTCCAGCGTGTCCTCCTCCATCAACTCCCGTTCCATTCTGGGTTACAACCCGAATTTTCTTTAACTTTAGCAAATAATCTTTGGCATCCCCAATTTGTTCCTTAGTAAGCTCAGTAGGCATTTTTAACCCTTTCAAGTTTCTTTTGTCTTTCTTAATTTTTTTCAATCTCTCTTTTTCGGCCTCGGCCATGCTAAGCCAGTAGAGCCCACGTAGTATATTATTGTATTTGTCATCATAGCCTTGTCTAATTTGTTCCCAACGAGCACCAAGTGTGGTTTTAGAATCCATTGCATCTCTTATTGCTTCCTCGAGTGCCTCGCTACCTTCCCACTCTTTCAACTTTTCCATTCCTGCTTTTGTACATTTACCATCCTCGTATAAACCCGAAGTGGCCTTTAGTTTGCTTAGATGCTTCTGAAGCAATTTTGCTGTTTTTTCTAATTTTATTTTCTCTTCCACGGTCTCAAGATATTTCCTCGCATGCCCTCTTATTGCATGGTCACTGTTCTCATCTTCGGAAATCTTTTTTATTTGCGTGTATGACCAGCTCTCATTTTCATAAGAATCAAAATAAAGTTCCAATGCATCTATTAAGGCCTCTCCATCAGTTGTTCCCAATTTTGTTGTTATGTCCGTTTTCATGATTGTTACCGACTTCATCATATCCTCTTCAGAAGAGAAAACATGGCCAATAGTAAATAACATCATCATAAGCACAAGCAAATCAAGAACAATAGTTACTTTCATAGCAACTCCTTTTCATACGTTGAATGATCATATTACCTTTTCTTTTCGGTATAAAATGTAATTTATTAAGAGGCCATTAATGCCATCCAGGCCACTTAGGCCATTCAGGTAAAAAAATTCGTAACTCAATTAAATTTATTTGTGGATTAAAAAAGTAGGAGTGTTGATAAGGGAATAAGTTATATAATATTTTAGATAATCATCTTCATACTTCCTCTTCCTAGCTCTACACTGGAGGAATTAAATTTCGTAACTTTGCCAAAATAAACTACCCCATAAACAGTTTCGTTTCTTCTTAAAATTATCTCGAAATAGTTGCCGGTAAACTCTTCCATATTATTTTTTAAAGCACGCTTTTCGAGTAATTTAAACTTTATACTTGGAGTATTATTTTCCTCAAATACATCTACATCTATTATCTCTGTTTTTACATTAGAAGAATTTAAAGAAGAATTTAAAGAAGTATCACTGTCGTCTTTGTTTTTATAAATCAAATAACGATTATCTGTCTCGCTATCTAGCAAATTATTAAAACGTATCTTTAAATTAAAATTAATTTTTTTAGTAGTTTTATAGGTTTTAGGATCGAATTCAATTTTCGAAGCACTATTTTCTGTTAAAAACCAATTTTGCATTATCAGCTCATCAGAATCTGGATCTACTGTTTGCCTAATAAAACCAAGTTCTCTATTTACTTTATTATCTTTGTTGAAATCATCAAATGCCTTAGTGGCCAGCTCATATTCTTTCAACAACAGCGCATTTGTAGCAATCAAATCTTTAAATTCTATTGTAAAAGCACTCTCAATAGAATTTTCAGAGTATTTCTTTTCAACTTTTCTACAACTATTATACTCTTTCTTGTACAACTTGCTATATTTAGGTCTATTTAAATCTTCGCAAGAATTAGCAGAAGAGATAAACTTGCTATCATCTCCTTGTTGTACAGTCCGCGCACAATTTGTTGTGGACACATTTTCTATCGCCACATTATCCCCAACATAACAGCTATAATTATCTGCAAGCCACTTTAATTTTTCTTTATTTTTTTTAAGTGCATACTCTTTTTTTACAATATCAAATTTTTCTTTTTTCCTCTCTAAATTCTCTTTCTTTCTCTTTAAAGCAATATAGGGCACATAGTGTTTATCTAAATTAGTACTATGTTTTCCAATAAGTGCAATTGCATCTGTTACCGTCTTTATACTTATTAACTCTAAAGCAACATCTGACATAATTTTATTTTCTTGCACCTTCAATTTTTTGCTTTCTAATTCATCTGATAACTTTTTCCATTCATCACTTGCAGTATCACTAATAATAGAGAGTTTGCCT
>JADGAM010000293.1 GCA_015232015.1 Oligoflexia bacterium
TTATTATCGGTAGCATTGTTGCTTTCTCTTGTTAGCTGCTCCTCTCTCCCCCGAAAAGAAGTTGTGGAGGTAAGGGTGCCGGTCATACAGCCGGTACCTGAACCACCCAAAATTGAAAGGCCGTATCTTGAAGTTAATTACATTACTGATGACGATCTCAAAAACCAAAACATGGACAAGATTGTTAAGTCTATGGAGATCTCCATTCAACAGCTGATGGATTATTCGCAAAAACTTGAAAAAGCTCTTGATGCATATAGATCCAAACCAAAACCATAGATATCAAAAATGAAAAATGGTTCACCTATCCAACAACTGAAAGGATAGTTAAGAAATTATTACTTGACTTCAATAATTTATATAATATAAAAATCATCTTGCTCATGGATAAGATTCTTGCTTAATTAGCAATCCTTGCAAATACAGTCTGAATCACTGTTTTAGTCAAATTACTAAGTGATATGTTCTTTAAAACACTTGAATTATTAGTGTTTTTTTAGATGGCCATCTACTTTTGGAGTATTTATGAAGCAGCTTTTGTTCCTATCTCTTTTACTTGTGTCATTTAGTGTACATGCAAGTTTTTTGAGTAGAACTTTTAATAATTTATTATTACTGGCTGTATCACTTAATCCTCAGTACACTGCGATAAATTCAATTGTAAATGATCTCGCTGGAATAACAGCAGATAATGCGGAAAATGTTGAAGCGAAAATATATTTCAGGAAACTGTATGATAATTTTTTAAGCGTCCCTTTTCCTGATAATACAAATAAAATTACTGTTAGGAATTTTACCATGGCGACATCTCAACTGTTTTTTAAATACAGTGACATATTAACACCAATTGCTCAGCAGTATTATAAACAGCAAACAAAAAAGTATTTAAAATTCATACTGGCATGCATTTACTATTCTGTGAGTGGAAGCGTGGAAACTGGGGAATTTTTAAATAGCTGTGGCCTAACAAAAGATGAATTAGAGCGCATGAGATATGTTATGAAACTTACTCCTGACGACAGGCCATCTGCTACAAGGACATTAAAAAATGGCAAATTATTAGAACATACGATACCTGATTTTTCCCCTGCTCTCGACCTGTTGCCGCAATTACTATAAGGAGTTCGTGTGAAAAAACTATCTATTCTTATTTTAGGCTTAATCTATAGCACTCAGCTATTTGCATTCTGTGAATCTGAGCGTCGATATTATGATAGATCAAAAAAAGAATTTGAGCGCTGGTGTACATATTCTGGGATTGCAGTTATAGGAGGCCAAATAGTTTACCCATCATTTGGTGGATTGATAGGAATTATCCCTGGTATTATTGCTTCGCAAATGCATATTCTTATGGTTGCGAATGAAGTGGAGTTAGAAAAATGCTTTGCAAGAAACGCAAGGGAAAATGAAGCATCTGCAACATTAGCACTAAATGATGAATTATTTAATAAGCAGGCCGAAGTTTTAAGTAAAATAATAGAAAATCAACTAGAGGGGGTCATCAATATCCTGAAGCAGCAGTGTGACGATGAAGTTAATGTATATGTGGCTTCTTTTCTTCGCTCCGATAAAAATACAGATGATCCAGCGGTAATGAAAGAAATGGAAGAAGGGGTTTCTGCAATTATTGAAAAATATTTTTAATTTGGATTTTTAATGAAAAACATAACAATCTTAATATCCTTGTTTTTTTTAATATGCATTCAATCTGTTGTTTCTGACACAGGAGCACCTCCCTTTAGTGTTACAATAGGTTCTGGTGGATCAGAAAATAGTCCTGGCAGTTCAGGTATAAATCCAATAACTCTGATAAACAATCATGTCGATTCACCTGACTTTTCTTACATGGAAGCTCAAGCAAATGAACGCTTGCGTGAGTTGAAGAATGAATACAATAATCGCATAGCTGATTTGAATCGTTTGATTTCATCTTCATCAACATCTACTAATCCCACATCTGCTTCACCACATCCAGAGGCATACACAGCAAGCAGTGCAACATCAAGAGCGCTTGATACATGGACAAAAACCAATGCGTCTGCAACTGCGAAGAAATTAGATTCATCATTAGCAAATAATTATACAGTCTCTGCACTCTCCAGTGAAATAGCATCATGGAGTAATTACAGCTCTTCTAAAAAAACAACAATCAATCTTGCGAAAGAATATATTAAACTTTCTGACAAATTCGAGGAAAATAAAAATCTTATCAATAGCAAGATTGAACCATATTTAATTGGAGCAATACAGACTGGATTTGACGGATTAACAGCAGCAGCAAGAATAGCAGGAAACAAAAGTATAGGAGAGTTTGAAGATGAAATAGAGCTTTCAAAATCAATGCTAGAGATATCCAATGGATTACTAGATATAGGATTAGGACTTATTCCTGTCGTTTCTGTTGGGAAAGATGCCTATGAAGCATATACTGGTAAAAGTCTTCTGAATGGTCATGAATTAGATCTCAGTTCTCGAGCAGGAGCAATTTTAGGAATTGCAACACTAGGGGGCAGCAATGTTTTAAAAACATCATTCAAGGGAGTGGTTAAATTAGGGCGGCTGCTTTATGAAAGGAAATTGCTTGGTAAGGGGTTTGAAGCTGCTGTAAATCTTGCAGATTATACCTGTAAGATTTTCAGAAAACCTGGTACAGGAGAAATCGATAAAGCTGCAACTCAAAAATTTACTGAAATTCTAAATATCCCAAAAGGATCAAGGCCTCCGCCTGAAACATATTTACCAAAGGAATATATAGAATTACACCTTGCAAAATTCGATAATGGAGCATCACGATTCATGAGAAAATCTGACCTAGAGGCATATGGTCCTGCTCAAATTGACGGAACTTCTTTTATAATGCCAAAAAGTGAAGCAGATCAAATTCTTACCTCTGCCATAGGTGATAAGAAAAAGTTTGAGGATGCACTGGGCTTTCCTCGAGGACATCTTGACAGGAGTGAGATGGTTCGTGTTGATATTTCAAAACCAAGAGATTATAACCTTCGAATACCGTCAGGCAATGAAGCAGGAGTAAATCCTTTGTGGCGACCAGGAGGAACACTCCCTAATGGCCATTCGGAAGCAATTATTGATCTAGGAAAAGCCACTGAAGACGCTTGGTCATCTACCCCTCTGATATTTTAAACATATTGCATACAAAGGAACTCATATGGCCCTTATAAAAGTCAAAATTTTTAGAGAAGACAGATTTTCCATCGAACAAGAAACAGATTCTGGCAAATATTACATAACGTTTCCAGTATTTAATGGTCTTGCTGAATATGCTGAATTTTATGAGATCAGTAACGGTGAGTTTGATAAGTTTAACATTGATTTAGAATCACTAAAAGATTTTGTTCGAGATTGTAAAAATCGCAAGAATGATGCACGTTTACTGGAAAAACCAGGGCGAATACGAGGAGAACCAAATTAACATCTGGATGTTAAAACTCATAAATCATTATTCAACCTTTATGGAAAAAGAGAATGTGCCATGAAACTAAATAGATCATTTGTAATTATTATTCTAGTACAATTTCTATCTATAGGATGTATACACAATCTTCCACCAATTGATCATCCAATCAATGATGAGAGCATTAACAAGCAGAAAGTCATAGATTGTCCTGATGACCAGATCTATGATGAAGATCTTAAGCGATGTAGGGACATATTAGAAATTTCTGACGACTCCGATATTGATGAGAGTTCATACACATCACAAGCATTCCTTGACAGAGCATTTGCTGTTAGCATCAAAGAGGAGCTTCCGCACATAAAAGATGTCATGAATAGCTATTATTCAACATCAGAACTTACGGATGAAATAGAATCTTGGGAAACTTATAGTGCTAAAAGAATAATTGTTCTTAAGTTAGTAATGGACTATAAAAAAACCATAGAAAGATTCAATAATAATGCTGTTGGTTTCACAGACAACATTCAAACAGGATTGAATGAATTAACAGAAGCTGCAAAAATTGCTGGTGAGAAAGTTGATGGTGATTTCAAACAATTAATTGAAGATTCAAAATTAATTTTAAAAACATCTACTGAATTGCTGTCACAAGAAGACACTAAAGATGTTTCCAATTCGGACTTTGCTAAAATATCTTCAAATTTATAACATTGATGAACTTTTCCGCAGAGTTCAATGTGTCCATGTCTTCACTCGACAATGCTTTTCTATAATCATCATCTGCAATTGAAGCAATTTTTTTAAAACCGTCAACTGCATAACGCAATTTTTGTATTTTTTCTTCAGTGATGCTGACCTTTCCACTAGCGCTTTTTTCTGTGCAATTTTGATATGCTCTCCTCACGTGAACAAACAGGTCGGTAATTCTTCTTAATCGCTTCTCTTCTCTGTCTTTGAGCGAAAGATAATCATCTAATATCTGCTGCAATTTACTACCAAAGCCAGCATTTTTCCTAGCATTGCACTCTACTCTATTGATGAATTTGAGATATTTGGGAGGCAACCAAACCTGAACTTTTTCGCTCGCTTCATTCTTCATTGTGACTCAATCCTCAGAAAATTCGGGTACATTTTTGAAATGTACCCGAATTTAGTATGCTTGAAAAATCCTACTTTCTAGAAGCTTTCGGAGAGTGGTTCTTCTTCTAATTCCTCTCGCAATCGCTCAAGTATATCTT
>JADGAM010000294.1 GCA_015232015.1 Oligoflexia bacterium
CCAATTTTAGGAGGATAATAAGTATTAAAATTAAAGTTAAAGTTAAAGTTAGATTTGCTATTCATGATTATTTACCTTTTTTATTTTTTTATTTTTTTTATTTTTTTTTATCTTTTTCAGTAAAAATTAATGAAGGAATGTTCCTAATATCATTCACATCAAACGCTTGTTGCTTTTGTAATCCAATAAATTGGGCATCAATTTTTTCATCAAAACTAATACATGGTTCAATTATTTTTCGATAGGTACGTACCTGTTCATTGTAGCGAACTTCTTCTTCTTCAATATTGATTCTATCTATTTCATCAGGATTATGAGCTTCTTTAATCCTCTCTTCTATTCTCTTATATATTTTAGATTTCATATTATTAGCATTTTTAAGAAAAGTAGTCTTATTATTTTCTACACAAGAAATTGTTGAAATTTGTTGTTTTTTTCGTATATAATTTTCAGGATATTTTTCTTTACATTTATTTTTATGATCTTCTTCACATCTGATCTGCTTTAACTTGACATTATTTTTTGTTTTTTCTATCTTTTTAATGTCTTGTATTTTACAAAGTTCTTGTATACCTTTATCCTCAATTTTTGATATTTTCTCTGCCGTTTGCCGGCAGGCCAAAAGTAACTTGCAATAATCCTGGATAAAATCGGTATATTCTATAATAATGTTGTTTATTTTTTCATCTACCTTATTAGAATCTATATTACCAGTTAGCACCTTCATTTCAGAAAAATAATTGTTAATCTTTGTTTCTATATTTTTATTATCTGTATTTTGCTTTTTATTGTTATCGTTAAGTTCAATAAAATATCGATTAAATTCGCAATCAACAGTGCTTTCAGGGGTTGTAGTTTTTTGATCAAACTTACTATCAGATGATTTTAAATTATAAGAATATAATGGAATAAGAATTATTAAACAATATTTGATTATTTTATGCATATATTTCCTTTTAACAAACTTCCTTAATTTGAATGCAAAAAATGAATTCTTTTTTTAATTATAAGTAGAGTAAGCATAAATTAGCAAGGACTACTATTACTAGCATTCGTAGTATGGGATTGGTGCAATTGGCGTATAAATTTAGTATTAAAATAAAAACTATGTAACCTAATTTAGAAAATCGGAAGCAACTTTATGGTAAAATTTTTACTATTATTTCACAAGCCCTAAACTTCTTAGCATTCTTATCTATCTCGATAAAAAGTGATAATACAAAAATCTACACTGAAATTTATGAAAAAAACCATCAAACTTGGTTAATCACAATGACCAGGACCAATTTTGCCATTATTAAATACGTCTAATTTTAAGGCCAAAATTTTCAATTGTTCTTCGGTGTCGGTATCAGGAATATAACTTGCAGGATATGAAGAGTATTCATCTAGAAGTTGTTTGGCCAGATTATATTCTGTTATAACTGCAGTTATAGGAGAGCCTGCTAAGTAGTTCAAGTGAGTAGCAATAAATTGTTGTGCAAGAATATAATAACCATTAGATCTAGGCCCCCCACTGCTTGAGTGAACTAAAGTTTTGTACCAAGTTTCAGCAATGTGAGAGCTCAAAAAAATTGTCGCCGGACCCTTTGAAAGTAAATCCCAAGTAGAATCATAGTTATTAGGGTTAGTTGAATTTCCATTTGTATTATTCGGAGTAAATGCTCCTGCGTGAGTGGCCCAATAACCGGATGTACGTGTACAATGCCCATCTGGTAATTTAGTATGAATTTCAATACTACTAGCATGCAATTGCCACTCTCTAATCACATAAGCACTCTCCTTAAATTCGTATCTAATCACGCATCTTTCATACTCTTTTTGATACCAAGAAATTTTAATGTGACCTGCACTTACAAGACTTAAATTTTTAATTGGAATATCTCTCACATAAGAAGGTTTATCTCGGAGGTAGCATTTAGCAGAGAAAACTGCTTTAAGCCCCACAAATGGAATATATTTTAAAGGAGAAGGAGGTGTAATATCGAGATCTGCCAGGTAAGTAGTAAGTTGGTGACCAGAAGAGCTAGCGGCCTTCATGACAATTTCTGGTTGGCATACATCGATAAAATAAGAGAGCCCTGAGATATCAGAACCAAACAAAAAATTAAGTGATGTTATAGGTGAAACTGAAAATAAATTACTTGCTAATACATCTGGGTAAATCACATTGTACACATTATCTTGAGAGGAGACTAAGTTTAATTTTTCTGACAGCGATGTCAACGATGCTTTTGTAGTGTATCTTATGTAATCATTACTTCGACTAGCACTTAAAGAGCTACAAACACAATTGTGATTTGTCTCGTTGTCACTTTTTGTACATTTTGTGGTTGTATTTAGAATGTAACAAATTTTTCCATCACTACTTCCTGGAATAACTGGATAGGGGTGTTTAAGCCCAACATTACAAACAAATGGTTCAGTAGATGTATCTATAGCACCCTCGGTTGTTACGAATGAAATATTATTATCTCTATTATCTGCAAATGAATTACTAAGGATTAAAAAAAAAGATAATAAAAAAGGTAATAAGGGTAATAAAGAGAATGATAAAAAGAGTGATCGTGATAAAGATGATAGAAACCTTGAAGAAAAAATAGTCATAATTTATTACCTCCTTACAAATTTAAAACTCATATGAATGCGCCAAAGTTCTTAGGATGCTAAACGCTTACAGTTAAACGATTTTTCGTAAAATGATTTTGAATTACAAAAATAGTAATGTATATTGCTCAAAAATACACATTATTATTTTTAGGGTTTATTTTTTTAAAAAAAATTTTTTAAAAATTTATTCAAGGAGTTTTTATGCCAAAAATCTTGAAACAGATCAAAATTGATTTTTTAATTGTTTTTCTTTTAGCTTTCTCTTTATTTTTTCTAACAATAATTAGTTTTTTGGTAACTAAAAATTCATTTGCTAAAGATAAGGCCACCACAACAATATCATCACCTCCTACCACTAGCACGGAATTTGATGATGAGTATAATGATACTACTCCTGGTATATGGCATGGAAACAGAGACCAAAGACAAGATCAATTCTATCAAGATTCTACTAATATTGATTGTACAGGAGGATTATGTAAAATATTTTCCGTTAATGTTCACAAACGCAAATGGGCGGTTACTGCTCATATCGGATTAAATGATTTTGGATATGGTAACGGTGGTAATAGCGGCGGTGGTGGTGGTTATTATTCGACAAACAATTGTGGAAAGGTTACAACCACTTCTTCAAATTCAAATTGCTATGGAAATTATTATAATGGTACAACTCTTACTTCTGGAGAATATAATCCCATAATTTTTAGTGCTGGAGTAAGTGTAACTTGGGAGGATGTTAATTGTACTAAAACCATAAATGTAGACAAGTCAGTTTATAGAGCGATTACAACTTATATGAAATCGTTAACAAATGAAGATGGCACAACTAGACCGGCATTCACTCCTGCTGAACAAACAATGATTCTCTTCTACACAACCATTATGAAATTAACTAATGGGTTTACTTGCGAATGAATTTAAAAAATAAAAATATTTTTCTTCGATATTGCTTTCGATATTGCTATCGATGTTTACTAATTATTAGTTGTTGTTTCATTATGCTTATAACAACTAGTAATAATATTTATGCAGCAGCAGCTCCTACGCTAAGTATGGCGCCTCTTGAGATATCTAATCGTGCCGCTTGTGCTGATTTATCCAGATATCCTGCAAGATCAATATTTTTATTTATCGATGGATTTTCTGCTGGTAAGGCAGCATATAGTGCGGCCTTGGCCCAAAGATATGGAAGAAGTGTTGACGTTGACACTAGTGTAACTACTTTAATTAAACCTAGTGATTATTCAACAGAGGGGGTAAAATTATTTAGATTATGGTCTACTCATTTGGCAGTAGATATACTAAATAAAATTTTAAATGCCGAACTTCCGCTGCTTCCAATAGAGGAAGCTGATTTTTGGCCAGAGTATAGGAAGGCCAACGAATCATGTATTAATAAAAACCAAATGCTAACTTGTCCTGAAATGAATGATTTTTTGGCCAAGATTTGGTCTTATGCTCACATGAAACCAAAGCAACAACAAGGGAAGTGGATCGAGCAAGGTATTGCAGCTAAAGATTTTTACCCAGCTAATACAAATAGTAGTAATAATAATAGTAGCAGTAGAGGAAGTATTACTAGACCAACAATTGGTTGTCATATAGTTCGAAAATTTTCTACTTTTCACTCTCACTTATTTACTCAAAAAGTTGATAGAGGAATTTTAGAAAATATTGCCATAGATAGTATTAACCCAGAAAAATATTTAAATAGTTGTTTTACTCTTAATGATGATATCGATCCCAGGTTTGCTACTATTCAATTAGATATTGCAAATATGCTTAATGATAAGGTGTGGGACAAGTATGGTTTTAGAGTATGGCATACTTTAAAATTATTTTTATCATGGGGATGGAGGTATGCACCTCACCTTATGAATGAATTTGATAAATTCGATAAGGAATTTCGTTCCATTGCTTTAGAAGATTCTTTAATGATTGTTCCTAATGGTTGTAGATCAGTAGATATTCCTAAATGTGATAAAGCAGGATTATCGGTTGATGCCATGAGGGCGGCCAAATTTTTAGGAACAG
>JADGAM010000295.1 GCA_015232015.1 Oligoflexia bacterium
CCCCTATTGTCATAACTATGAAAAGGTTTCTGCTGTTAACAGCATCAGTAACATTGGCAGTAACAACTACGAAATATCTTTTAATGATTTTGTTCAATTGTTTTTTTCTCTCTATCATAAAGTCGCGAACAACATAGAGCTTATTTCTCCAACTTCTCATTTACCATACATAGAAAAGGCCTTGAAAATTTTAAAAAACCATAATCCACCTCTCAATCCGCCAATACCCATAATCTTTAAAAGCTCAGGTTATGAAAGTGTAAAAAGATTGCAATCACTAAGAGGTCTCATCGATATATATCTTCCAGATTTCAAATATGTTTGCAATTCACAGTTTGCACTTAAGGCCACAGTTACTGATTATTTTAATATATTTCAAAAATCTTTAAAAGAAATGTATCAGCAAATTGGTGATCCAATTTTTGATCAAGCTGGAATTTTGCAAAAAGGAGTTGTAGTGAGATTTGTAAAAGGCCTATTGCCTAAAGAAGAAGAGCTTGAAGCATTAAGATATCTTGAAGAACTAAAAAATAGATACAACATTGTTGTTTCAATATTAGATCACTATACTCCTATTTTATAAATTAGGAGATATTAGAAGATAATGCTTTTTGCAAAGGATGGTCTATAGGTAAGATAGATCTTAAATGTTCTATAAATACGTATTGATCTTTCAATCCAAAATCAATATGACCTAATTCAAAATATTCATTATCTTTTTTACCATAAAAAATAAGATATGGTTCAAAAAATTTATATTTATGAGAGACCATATGAATTTCGTCCCAAGAAATAAAAATTCTATTGGAATAAAAAATACCATTCACCATAGAATTTCTCATAATTATTATTCCATCTTGTTTTACTACTAGTGGATTGTAATCAGTTATTATAATAATGATTATTAAATATATACACAAAATAATTATATTCTGAGCAAAGTCAGCTCTAGGAAATAATATAGAGGTAAAATTTTCGATCTTAGAAATATCCTTATCTTCAAGCCATTTAAGCAAATGATGAACTATTTCTACAATCACTCCAACAACGGTAAATGACAATAATTTATAGATGAAGCATTTTATTTTACTATATGGAAATGCGATATAGGTTGAGCTACTTTTTTTATTTTCTAATGACTTTAAATTTGACTTTAAATTTTTAATAACTTTAACAGCTTCCTTAACAGATTCCTTAACAGCGCTATTTTTATTTTCTTCTGGTAAATCTTCTAGAGTTATTTTAGTTAGATCCCTTTCTGAAATTTTCGCAATTAGAAGTTGTTATAACTGAAAAAAGTATAGAGAAATTTATTCAAGAAGTAGGGACTTACAATCAAAAAGATTGTGATCGTAATTCTCCTCTATTTGATGGCACACTTCCGGGAGGAGAACGAATAAATATAGTAATGGATCCTGTAAGGAGAGAAGGACCTGCAATCACAATTCGTCGTTTTCTAAAACAAATAAAAACATTTTCCTCTCAAAAAGGAATTTTTGGATTAAATGAAAGATGGGTCCACTTGTTAAAAGTTTTAATCAATGCTCGTTTAAACATCATAGTTTCAGGAGGTACTGGAGTAGGAAAAACTACTTTTATGAATTTAATGTTACAAGAGGTGGATAAACATGACAGAGTAATTACCATTGAAGATGTGAGAGAAATGAATTTTAACTTACCTAACATTATTCGCTTAGAAACAGCATCTATTGCCGGAAAAGTTATCACTATGAGAGACTTAGTTAAAAACGCTCTTCGAATGAGACCCGATAGAATAATTGTGGGAGAGGTTAGAGGGGCGGAAGTTTTCGATCTTCTTCAAGCAATGAATACAGGGCATGAAGGGTGTTTAGCATCCATGCATGCCAATAATCCTGGAGATTGTTTAAGTCGATTAGAATCATTATATCTTTTATCTGGGTATAATGTTCCTATAGAGGCGTTAAGACAGCAAATAGGATCGGCCATCGATTTTATAATTCAATTACAACGAAATCGTAGTGGTCAACGAGTTGTAAGTCATATAACAGAACTAACTGATTACTGTGGTGGAAAAGTATTATCGCAAAGTTTAGGAACAATTCCAGCAGGGCTTGATTACATTGTTTCTAGTGGTCTTGTTCCAAAATGCATTGAACGTTTAAAAGAGCATGGTCTCGAAGAAGATTTGTTTATGAATCCATTTTAAAATTATTCTTTGAATTTAAAAAGTATTCTGCAGTTTTGATCATTCCACTTTCAAAGTCCACTTCAGGTTTGTAATCTGAAATTGATTGCAACTTTTTCAAGCTTGGTCTTCTTCTAACAGGATCATCTTTAGGTAATGGTTTAAATGTAATTTTTGATTTGCTATTTAATATCTTAATTATAAGCTCAGCTGTCTCTAAGATTGTTTTCTCGTCTGAATTTCCAATATTAAATGGCGTATGATCTTCTGAAAACATCACATTGTGAATGGCGGTAACCAAATCAGTTACATAACAAAATGAACGAGTTTGCGAACCATCACCATATACAGTGAGCTCTTCGCCTCTTAATGCTTGATTAATAAAGTTTGGAACTACTCGCCCATCGTTAGCGCGCATCCTAGGTCCATAGGTATTAAAAATGCGAACAATTCTTGTATCAACTGTATACTTCATCCTATAACTACTTGTCATGGCCTCAGCAAAGCGCTTGGATTCATCATAACAAGAGCGTGGCCCATTGATTTGAACATGTCCCACATAATCTTCTACTTGCGGATGAATCTCTGGATCACCATAAACTTCAGAGGTAGATGCCTCTAAAAAACGCGCCCCTTTTTCTCGTGCCAAATCTAAAAGCCTCAGGGTACCTTCAGAGTTTACTCTCATAATTTCAATGGGAATTTTTGCAAAATCAATAGGAGAAGCAGGGGATGCCAAACTAAAAATATAATCTATCTTTTCATCTCTTAAATCAGGCAACCCATAAATTAAATCCATCTCGTAAAATTTAAAATTTTTATACTCTCTTTGTAGGTATTCAGAGTTTGATCGACTGCCAGTAATAAAATTATCAATACCAATAATCCTAGCACCCTTTTTTAAATAAAATTCTGAGAGGTGACCTGGAACAAATCCTGCAGCTCCCGCCACTAAAATAGTTTTTCCCAAAAAATCACTGTCACTCGGAAGTACAACTTTTTTCAAATTCATCATCATCTGTGTTTTTCCTCTTCACTAAATTCACAAAAGCAAAACTCATTCATAACTTTTAATGCACGTTCAGCAATTAATTTTCTTTTTTCATTTTTTCCCATTTTAAACTTTCCCTTTTTAACCATTGAATTTGATAATGGTAATTCTGATAGTGGTAATATAGGAGGGAATAATCCCATATTAATATTTGTTGGTGTCGGGGTACTGCCCAGTGGGAGTGTCATCAAATAATTTATTAGTGAACCTATCGCACTCTCAAGTGGCCAATTACTCCCATTACTCTCATTACTCTCATTACTCCCATTACTACAATTACTCCAATTACTATTTAAGTTATGTACCTTACTTAAGTAAGGTAAGTCTAAGTTGGGTGAGCAAATTTTTTTATAAATTTGGTGTGCAACAAAAATACCAGAAGCTGCACTCTCGGTATACCCTTCAACTCCCGTAATCTGCCCAGCAAAATAAAGTTCTGGATATTTCTTGGAACTTAAATCACAATTTAAAACCTTCTTCGCAAATAGAAAAGAGTTTCTATGGATGGATCCAAATTTTAAAAAATTTGCATTCTCAAAACCTGGAATCATTTTAAATATACGATCCTGTTCCCTGTAAGTGAGTCTAGTTTGAAATCCAACTAAATTATAAGCATCCCCTAATAGGTTCTCTCTTCTTAATTGCACAACTGCATATGGACGTTTGCCATCTGCAAACTCCAACCCCACCGGCTTCATACAAGAGAAGCGTAAAGTATCTTTCCCTCTCTGCGCCATTACATCAATAGGCAAACAACTCTCAAAAAATTTCAATTCTTCAAAATCTCTGGCGTCAACTTTTTGGGCATCAATCAGTGCTTGCACAAATTGCTCATACTGCTCTTTATTTAATGGTGCATTCAAATAACCAATTACTTCCGATTGATTCTGAGTCTCAGAATTATCTTGATAACTATCCTTATAACTATCCTTATAACGATCCTTATAACGATCCTTCCAATATAATTTACTGTAATCTAATGATTCACCTTCCACCACAGGAGCAATAGCATCATAAAAATAAAAATCATCATTCGATTCAGCTATATTTTTCTTAATCCATTCTTCGAGTGACTCGGTAGTTAGGGGTCCAGATGCTAACACAACAAAATTGCAAGAGAGCTCTTTCATCTTAGCAATTGGATCTATTACCTCTTCTTTTATTAAAGAAATATTTTTATGATTCGAAATCTCATTCGTTATATACTCTGAAAAAAGAGTACGATCTACTGCTAAGGCCCCTCCTGCAGGTACTCTAGTCTTGTAGGCCGCTTTTAAAACTAGAGAGTTAAATAACTCCATTTCACTCTTTAAAATTCCATGAGAGGTAGATTGAT
>JADGAM010000296.1 GCA_015232015.1 Oligoflexia bacterium
GATTACAAAGCAAAAGACTCAGGTGCCGAAGTTCCAGTTATGATTGATTCTATTTTGTTTAGACAGGTGTTTGTAAATATTATTAGAAATGGAGTTGAGGCCAATCTTGAACGTATAGTAGGTTTTTCAATTCAACTTTGCCTAGATGAAGAATCAGATGCAATTAAAATAAAAATTACAAATGATGGAAAACCAATCCCTAAAGATTTGGCCCCTCGAATATTTGATCCGTACATTTCCAATAAGAATGGAAAAGATAATATGGGATTAGGACTCTCCATCGTGAAAAAAATTATTATCGAACATGGTGGAGAGATATTTCATATAGAAGAAAATTCTCATCCAACTTTTGTTATTTTGCTTAGGAGAGAAGTGCAATGACTGAATTAACGACTCAAACTGCACAAATTTGTCCAACAGTATTAGTTTTAGATGATGAAAAAAATATCCGAAAATCCATTGAAATCGCCTTATCTCAAGAAGACATTAACGTTGTTTTGGCCCATGATCCAGCAGCGGCCATAAGAATTTTAAGTGAACAAATAATTGATATAGTAATCCTCGATATAAAACTTGGCGAAATAGATGGAATAACTTTTTTTAAAAAAATGCAAAGTGAAGGATTTTCCGTCCCCACTATTTTTATTTCTGGCCATGCCACCCTTACTGAGGCAGCATCTACAATTAAAATTGGAGGATATGAGTTTATTGAAAAACCCTTTAGTGCAGAAAAGATTTTAGTAACAGTTAAGCGATGCCTAGAATTTTCAGCGATGAGTGAACGGTTACGTCTGATCGAAAGTCGAAAGGGGCCAGTAGAAATTATTGGCGATTCACCGGCCATAAAACAAGTCATAGAGGAGACATTAAAAGTTGCAAAGACCAATGCTAATGTTTTGATCTCTGGTGGAAGTGGAACTGGAAAAAACTAACCCAACATAACACCCCTTTTCAATATGAAGAATGTGATCAAGAAATTGTTATTACCGATGTAACTCATCCTCTATATAAACGAACATGTCGAATGATTGGCAGAGGGAAAATGCCTCACCTTGGAACTTGCTGTATGGTTGAAGTTTTACCTGATGTGTATCTGCATATACCTATTTCGAGCACTAGCCTAAAACCTCCAGATAAAACTACCAAAAGGTCTTCTATTTTTACATTGGAAAGCGTACGTAATCTAGTTCTTACTTACAAGCAAATAAAAAAAACAAAAGAGGGTAAAAGAAATGGAAGCAAACATCGTCGATCCTAGTAAGATCTGGAAAAATTTGGGAAAAAAACAGCAACAAGCAATCATCCAAAAAGTAATTTGGATTTTAATGGAGGTGTATCATGAAATCCAAAATTCAGCTAGAACATCTAAAAAGAAAGGCATTCATATATCTCCGTCAGTCAACACCAAAGCAAGTTCGCGAAAATCAAGAAAGCGTAAAAAATCAACAAAACATGAAGGAGCGCCTTAATGAATTAGGATGGAAAAAATCGGATATAGAAATTATATCCACTGATCTTGGTCGGTCAGGAGTTGAAGCAACTACTCGTCCAGGATTTCAATATTTGGTTACACAGATCAGTCTTGGTTACGTTGGTGTGGTAATGGGATTTGATGTATCTCGGATTGCACGTAGTTGCAAAGATTGGTATCATTTGATTGAACTTTGTTCCATCTTCAATACGCTTATTGCTGATGGGGATGGTATTTATCAGCCGAAAGATTATAATGATCGTTTACTTCTAGGACTGAAGGGAACGATCTCTGAAGCTGAATTGCATAGTCTGCGTGCCCGGATGGATGCAGGTAGATTATCTAAGGCCCAACGAGGAGAATTGATCCAAAATTTACCTACAGGGCTTATTCGTTCTGAATATGAGGGAGTTGTTTTTGATCATGATAAAGAGGTTCAAAGTGCTTTAAGATTGGTATTTAAAAAATTTTCCGAATTTGGATCGATAAGGAAAGTTATGAACTACTTCAATCAACATGATATCAAACTTCCACGTCGTCAGGTCTCTGGAATCTACTCAAGTGAATTGATATGGAAAAGTGCATCGTCTGCAGCGTTAGCTAGCATTTTACATAACCCTGCTTACGCTGGTGCTTTTGCCTATGGGAGAAGATGTTATTGTCCAGAACGTCGGATACCAGGACATCCTTCTGCGGGAAGGATTAGATGTAAACAAGGTCAATGGATTAGTCTTGTCAAAGGAATTTATCCTAATTATATTTCATGGAAATGTTATGAGGATAACCAAAAAAAAATTGCTATGAATAAACAAGCTTACGATGAACATTTACGACAACGTGGTGTCGCTCGAAATGGACAAGCACTACTTCAGGGTATTGTCGTTTGTAGGCGATGTGGACATAGAATGAACGTGCGCTATCGTGAGCGTGGTGGATTTGAATATGTATGCCGGTACCTTCAGTCGCATTATGGGAAAAAAACTTGCCAATTTATAAGTGGAAAAAATATTGACATAGCAATAACTAAAGAATTTTTTAAAGTTCTTAGTCATGCAGAAATAAATGCTCTTAATGAAATTTGCCAAAAAAATAAAGAGGATCATGAACAGTTGTTTCAACATTTAGAGAATGATTTTTCAAGATGTAATTATCAGGCTAATTTGGCCAGAAGACAATACGAATCCGTTGATCCAGAAAATAGGCTAGTAGCTGCAACCCTTGAACGTAAATGGGAAGAAACACTTGTAGAGGTAAATTTAGCGAAAGAAAGACTTGAGTTGAAGAAGCTGGAGTCTAATTCTTTATCCGATAAAATTCCAGATGAATTAATAAAAAATTTTGTAGACATTGGAAAAAATCTCCCTGAAATTTGGCCCAGGATCAAGCAGGAAGACAAAAAAAAATTATTAAGAACATTAATTAATCAAATTCATTTAGATAAAATAGATGGAGAAGGCGAAGTTGAAACACGTATTGTTTGGGAGGGGAATGCTGTTACTGAGTTGATTGTAAATATTCCAGCATTTTGTAGACGAGGGAGCAAAAATGAATTACAGGCGTTTAATTACCAAAAAGCTTATGAAAAAAGGACATGCTGACAAAGAAATTGCAGACATTCTAAATTCTAAAAATGTAAGAACTTGTAGATTGCAATCAGCATATTCGGCCCAAAATGTTGGTGCTTTAAGAAGAAGATATGGACTAGTATCACCTTTGCATCAAGTTCGTCTTGGAAAATTAAAGGGTTTTAAATCTATTCACGACATTGCACCTAAAATACCCATTGATCAAAGCTGGATTTACAGAAAAATTTCCAACGGTACAATAAAAATTAATAAACATCCTGTTTATCAATGCTACTTGTTCCCAACTTATCAACATCCACTACAAAAAATTAGAGATTTGTATCGAAAACGAATAATGCAAATCTCTTTCACAAAGGAGCATTAAGATGGCTGAGCTAAAACTGGATTAGCGACATCATTTTTAGTAAAAGCAATCAATCAAGGGCACTCTGGAAGATATATTACATTCCAAGAACTAACAAGTGAGCTTTATAAATCCATGGCAGATCATTCAGAGAAAAGGGTAATTGGTAAATATTCAAAAATCAAATGTCTTGTCATTGATGAGCATGGATATATAGAACCAGACAAAGCAGCGGCCGGGTTATTTTTTACTTTAATGCAACAGAGATATAAAAAGACCTGTACCATCATCACAACCAATTTAGGATTTAAGGAATGGGATACATTTCTCCACAATAGTCATCTTACAATGGCATTAGTTGATCGTCTCACCGACAATGGGCATATTATAAATATGAAAAAGTGCCAAAGTATACGAGAAGATGCTGAGGTTGATTAGATTATCTCTATATCCAATTTAAAAAACTTATTCCTGCGTTTTATCACAACAATTACATTTTCTATTAGCATTCACTGAACAGCGGACGGAGAATTGGATTGCGAATCCGTTATTCCTGGTTAGCTGGCATAAAATTAAAAAAGTAAAAGGGGTATTTTTATCCAGCACTGGCTGTCCCATTTATTCCAGCGCCGTAGTTTTTATTTAAAACCATAGTTAGATCATCCCTAATCATTAATAATGTTTAATTTTCGACATATATTATATCATGCTATAAACTGTACTGAATAAAGGAGATAGGGTTACTATTTATAAACAGGAATGCATGACGAGAGGTAATTCCTCAAAAAGCGGCTCCCACTCTAGTTGCAACAAAACAAGGGTCGGAGAAGGAGAGATTTCAGAAATTTTAAATGAAAATTATTCTGTAGTTAAATTTCCTAATGGGATAAAAGTTGAAGAGGGTGATATAGTAGAAAAGGTTAAATAATAAATCCACTATTTATTTATTTAAATTAAGAAAATTTTTAAACATATGAACAATCAACTTTACAAAAATCAAATACGCGATCCTGTCTGCAATATGAGTGTTGATCCAATCAAATCAGCAGGTTCGTTTCTATACCAAGGAACAACATATCACTTCTGTTCTGAGCATTGTCT
>JADGAM010000297.1 GCA_015232015.1 Oligoflexia bacterium
TGAGATCCATCGATGCATTTTTTCTTACTCCAAGTTTGCAGTAGAGATCTGCGCGAAGCTCTGTTAATGCTTCAAGCTTAGTATCGTTATTGAAGAGGGCACTTTCTTTCCAAAGGCCATCAGGTGGTATTTGCTGCAAGGAAAATGAAAATTCTTTTTTTAAAGATGACAAAGTAAATTGAGTTGTGAAATTCTTTGGCATGGAAATATCCTTGGTTTAGTCACTATGGATATTTCCATTTTTTTTTGGAATTGGATTCTATTTCCTCAATAAACAAGAATTAAAAGAACATTACTCAACTATTCTCGTCCAAACTCAAGTTCTTTAAGAGCATCAATCCAATTTGGAACAAAAAAAACTCGTTCAATTAACCATAAGATAGCAATAGAATCCACACGTCACCCATGACATCGACCTGCATGTAAGCCTCGACCCCCTGCTTACCCTATAGAATTTTATTGATATCAAATAAAATTATCTCGAAATCTATGCAAAGTAAATTTTGTATGCAAAAAAGCATGATCGATTAGCTGAGGAAAAAATAGCACGAACACACTTTGGGTCGTGGTTTATCCACTAACCTGTTTTAGAATCTGTGCGGATGATATTTCTAAGAATTGACGATTGTTTAAAGGTTGCAAGACCCCAATCACGTATAGGAAAATTTAATATTCGATATCACCCTCCTTATCTAATCGCTCTTATTAACCAATTTCATTTTCACTGAGGAACCTATGGAAGTTTTATTTGACATCGTTGCAGGTGTTGACGTTCACAAAGATTTTCTATCTATTTCTGTAATCACTGGAGGACGCAATGGTGAGGAGATAATGGAAACGTGGGAGTGTTCTACTTTCACGGATGATCTTGCAACCGCTGGCAAGAAAATACTTTCGTTGGGAGCAAAGCATGTGGCAATGGAAAGTACAGGTGTATATTGGCGTCCTGTTTACAATGTCTGGAATAGTATGGGTATTATTATTACATTGGCAAATGCTTCACATGTAAAGAATGTGCCTGGTCGCAAGACTGATCCCCATGACAGTAGATGGATTGCTAAATTACACAGATGTGGACTTATAAGAGGATCTTACATACCTGAAGTGGAATTTCAGGAATTGAGAGCGCTAACTCGCCATCGAAGGAGTCTTATCACAGACCTTGCTAAGGTTAAAAATAGGACTCAAAAAATCTTAGAAGATGGAAATATTAAATTGGGGTCGGTTCTCAGTGATGTTTTTGGAGTAGCTGGATATGCCATTGTTACTGCCTTGGCGAATGGTGAAATTGATCCAGACAAACTCGCAGATCTAGTAGTAACAAACGTTAAGGCACCAAGGAGTGAGATAAGAAAATCATTGATTCACACATTAAAGGGTTATCAAGTTTTATTGCTTCAAGAATTATTAAGGCAATATATGTCACTACAAAATTTAATTGATTCTATCAATAAAGAGATAGATGAAAAAATGACCAAGCATCAACCACTAATTGAAAAATTGGATGCTGTTCCTGGGATTGATGTAAAAATAGCTCAAGATATTATTGCTGAGGCCACCACCAAAATGGAAAATTTCAAAGATGCCAAGACATTTGCTGCTTGGGCCGGAGTTGCACCAGGAAATAACGAATCCGGTGGTAAAAAAAAAGTCTAAATGCCGACATGGAAATCCATACCTCTCAAAAACATTAATTACAGCAGCAAACGGTGCTGTAAAAAAGAACGATTCCTTTTACCAGGCAAGGGCCAGAAAATTAACGATGCAAACGGGCTCTCGGAACAAAGCTAAAGTTGCCATCGCAAATAGTATTGCTCGGGCCATATATTATTTAATATCTGAAGAGAGTATCCACTACAAAGATCTTGGCGAGGCCAGAGTTACAAATCCAGAGCGACAAATAAAAAATTGCATTAAAAAGTTAACAAAGCTTGGTGTTGTCGTAAATTATCACACGCACACCAAAATTTGTGAGGCAAAAAAAGAGATAACTAAGACAATACGAGAGAGGAAAAGAAAAAAAGGATAAAATTCCCTCCCAAAATTGCTTCTGCAAAAGTTAGTCTTCTCAAGAGAAGAAGGGGCAGAGGTATGTGCTTTTTTCACTTAGAGAAGCTTTTGGCTTACATAGGAAGTGATGCAAATCCCGATAAAATCTCCAGAAAAAAATGGCAGGGTCGAAAGATTTCATCTCTCTCTTAAACGTGAGGCATTTACAAATGTTGTATCCATTAATCTGTTACAAACAATAAAAATCTGTAGAGAGTATCAGCAATATTACAATAATCATCGTCCACATCAAGGTTTAAATGGAAAAATCCCCTATGAAAATCAACATCCATCAAATAAAAATATTGTGTCTTTTACAAAAATGAATCATCTCGGCGGTAAAATAATTTCTTTTGAACCAAAAAAACATTTAGTGGCCTAAAGTCGCCATCACAGTAAAATATTGTATGGTGATCAATATTTTGTAGAGATGGGAATCTCAACTATCCAGTTACTAGTGCCATTAATAAATCTGAAGTACCAGGTTGGATATCCTGTCGACCACAAGTAAGAAAATTCTTACTAATGGAGATCTTTTTTTCTTGACTTGTTTTTTCATAGACGTGCAACAAAGCTATTAAATTTCTGAAGGGTGAGCTGCCCATAATGCATTCTTTGAATAAATGTATGGAAGAGCAATTAACACTTCCATCTCATCTTCATTACCCCATGGCTTACCAAAACCAAGATAAGCATTATCTGTCGACGATCCAGCAAATTCACCTTCAAAACGACACCATCCTTGTGGACTCTTGTCACACTCTGATTTGCTTATGATTGCAGCAGTATTGGTCACATCTTGGCTTATTCCAAATGCGTTTCCTTTTAAAAACTTAACATACATACCAAAAACATAAGTGCTCTTCGCTGAGTGGATGGTATTGGCCATATGCTGACGAATTCCACCAGCGTTTTTTCCAGCAGCGACATGCAATCTTAAAATATTATAACTACCGGTGGCCCATCCATTTCTAGATATTCTTGGACCAGTATTATAAACACCATACCAAACTGGATTAGTTGCAGTTGCAAGGGAGACATTTGCCTCTGAGACATAAGAGGCCGCGTTTTCAGGAGCATAAATACCAACAAAGCCATGAGTGTATAAAGATTCTGAATTGTATATAGTTTCCCCACCACCATAATTGTATGCAAACCAATATTTAAGATTACCTGGTGTAGAAGTTGGTGTTTCTGGGGTAGTAGCACTAGCAGAAAACTTTGTATTTTTCCAAATGTTAGGTAGTGCAGGCATGGTATCACTTACACGATTACTTAACACTTGATTTTCGACAATAAGAGAATTAAGCGATTTCTGTAGGGCCTCCACGCATTGTTTTACAGTAGTAGTGCTAGTGCAATTAACAGGATTTACTGCCGCAAAACTAAGTTGAAAAAAAACGCATGAAACAGAAACTGCAAGAATTGTTTTTGATAGCATTTTCAACATAAGATCTCCTTTGTTTGTTTTAAGAGCAAAATTAAACAAAATTTTGTTCTTGGTGATTATAAATCATATTAAAATTTTTATAATTCTTTATAATTTTATTTATTTTTCATTAAATTACAGTTTTTCAATCCCTCCATTTCACCTAATACATTTTTTATTTTAGATATTTCATATCTAAGATCTTGGTTTTCTTTTTCTATTTTGTTTATCCTATCAATTAACAAAATACTTCCTTTATCAACAGTATCAATTCTTATATCCAAAATATTTTCAATAAGCAAATAGTTATTATCTTGTGTAGCATCTACGTTCTTCATTGCTTTAATCATGGGTTGAAGCTGATAAGGAATAAATTCCATTCATTATCACCATAAAAATTAAAACATTTCTCCTCATATGAATTCCTCGTTTTTGATAATTTTGTTTTCTTCTATTAAAACTTTGTTAACTGGATATTAATACTTAGTTGCTAGACGTAATTTATAGATTTTTAGTAATTAAATCAGTTAGCTACAACTTATATTATTAGTTTAATTTAACAAATCAAGTTTAAGTCGATTGTGCTACAATAATACATCAAAAAAACATATCAATATTTTTTAAAATTAAAAAGGTAATACCTCATGTGTACATGTGAGTTTTGTAAGCGCGAATTTCAACCTAGACCACAAGTGAAAAATGATTTTAGGAAAAATTAACAGGCTTTTTGAAATAGTGGTCTTGTATTCAATCTGACAAGTCGATGATAATCAGAGTGGAAATTTAAACATTTTACATATAATAGAAATTATTGGACCTTTTTTTTACTGCCTATATACTCACCTTCCGCAGTAGACTTTTAAAAACCATAAAAGATAATTCTGATTCAATATTTTTATACTAAAATTTTAACAAAAAAATATTCCAATTAATTTTCAAAACAGCTTTTTGAAACTTTTGCCATTGAAAAATTATTTTTTACAAACAGTTGCCCATTGCTTGAGTATAA
>JADGAM010000298.1:0-3942 GCA_015232015.1 Oligoflexia bacterium
TACATGGGATTAAGTTGTAAAATAAGAAATTTTCCAGAGGCCTTCTCGCAATTTAATACTGAAAAACTATCAACAGCAGATAGAAACTTTTCTGAAAAGCCTTCTTTGTGTAAAGAATCACCTTCATAAGTAAAGTAAAGTTCTATGGGTTTGCTGGTAAATTTTGAACAGGAAAATGCTTTTCCAATTGTAAAAATTATAAAAACATTTAAACACAAAATAATATATAAATTTTTTTTCATATCAATGCTCTTTTCAATGTTCTTTTTTAATTCATACTTTCATATTTTCATAATCTAAGCATATAAAAAAACAACACACAAATTTCGTTTTTATAGGAAATTTGTGTGTTGTTTATAATTAAAAAACTTAAATTATAAATTATAAATTATTATAATACTGGTTCTTCAATTGATGTATTTGTACAGAAATTAGCATCATGACGTTGCCATTTTCTCTCAAACATATTGTTTGTTTCTTTAATGTAATAACGAATTATACAAAATCTTGGAGATTGTGTTTCTAATTCTGATTTTGGAGTAGTAGCTGGTCCATTGATCCACATACTTCCACTGTAGTTTAAATTAGAAACACCACTAGATGGAGTTTTTGAAAATGTTTTACCAGCAATCGAAGGAGCAAAATCAATATCACCAGCATCAATCCAGTTACTTACTGAAGGAACTTGATCATATGAACCTGGATTAGTTTGGCAATCAGACTTAGTTGTACCTGTACCAGATTTATCACCAGCACACTTATGAGTACCAGCACCTTGAAGATCACAGTTAATATAAACTTTAACGTATGGTGAAGCTAAAGAAACATAACTTTTGCGATCGCCACCAGGAGTAAGATCTGTTGTAGAGATGCTATAATTAAACATGTTTGTAGCTGTTACACTATCGGCCCAATACTCTATCTGTGAACCCATATAACAAACATCAATGAAGTATTCAGCACCATATCTTTCAGAACCTAAGTTAAATGTAACAGATTCTAATGCTCTTCCTGTGATTGTAGCTGGAGTTATTGGTGTTGAAGAATTAGTACTTGTTCCCCAAACTGAGAAACCTGAAGTAATATTATTCATAAAATTTTGAGTAGTATTAAAATTTGAAGTTGTAAGAGGGTCTATGCTAGTTGGATTTGAAGCTTCCACCGTGTATGTATTAGCATCTTGCAAATACTTAAATCTGACATAATCTCTTAAATAGTTACCTTGATCATAAGCTGTACATGCACAGTTATTACTTTGAACAATTTTTGTTGCATCTGTTGGAGAAACTTCTGTGCCATTAATGATAAATTTTTTCTTTGTAGAATCATAGTTAAAATATAGTGATAAATTTATATCACCACATGCTTGACCCACACATGGAAGGCAATAATCACCAAATGGTTTTGCATCAGTTTCTGAACCTGGAACATGACAATACTTAGTTTGAGTTACTTTGTGGGCCAAACCAGCATTACAAGCATACATTCTTGGGCCTGAACTGAATACATCAAATTTAAAAATTACTTCTTTTGCTACAACTGCAGTAGCACAACAAAGAACGAGAATCGCTAGAACAAGTTTTTTCATAAAACAAATCTCCGTTAAAATGATAATAAAACTTTAATAAAACAACTACATTATTAGATTTTTTAAATCTAATAATGTTTATTAATATATTCTGACAAATTATTAAAAGGAACCGATAATTTAATTTTCTCTAAAATTATTTTTTTAGTACAGCCACCAAATCTCCTCTGAAAACTCTTATTTAATATTAGAGAAATATTCATTCCAATGATTCTTCCGTCTGACATACAAAATGCACTGCCTGACATTCCAGGAAGCATATTTTGAGTATGAGTGAAAACCTTTACAAATCCCAAGCTATCTGGCGTTTCATAAGAAACAAATTTTTCAAATGAACCATCAGTCCATCGTTTTCTAATC
Source organism: Oligoflexia bacterium (assembly GCA_015232015.1). Lineage (GTDB taxonomy): Bacteria > Bdellovibrionota > Bacteriovoracia > Bacteriovoracales > Bacteriovoracaceae > JADFZW01. The sequence goes on from JADGAM010000298.1 coordinate 1,949, forward strand.
ATATGTTTGTCATGAACATAATTCCCATCTGCTTTTTTATATATTGATGGATATCCGATAGACCAAATATTAAAATATCTTAGCTTTACAAAATCCTTTTTTATCTCGCGAGCATCAATTAAATTTGTTCTACCTTTTTTAACAAATTTAATATCTTTTTTTTCTATCTTTGGATCTTTTAAATCATAATCATAAACTATTTTTAATTCCTCAGTTTTAAAATTATTGGGAATACTAAATTCAATTGCTGCAAAATCATTTAATTTATCAACAAATATTACTTTCTTTACAGCAGCTTTCCATGGATCCTGACCATCATAAGTAACTTTATTAGTTTTTGTATCAATTGCAACATTATTTAAAGCAAAAAGCATTTTACATTTAAATGCTCCTTCCGCCTTCACTAAATTATTTGGAATATCACAAAAAGCTTCAATTACATGATAGGCAGTAAATATTATCCCTTTATCTTCCGCTAGTCTCTTCACTATGAAACCAGTACCAATACCTAATCCGTCAGCAGTTGCACCCAACAACATCACTGTACTATTCCAAATTTTATTCATTGTTGGAGGAAGTTTTGATTGATCAGTTCCAAAGTAGCCTCCGCTTATGTCTGATCCATAATACTCTACATATGATTTGCTTCGAGAAGTAATAACTTCCGAAGGCCGTGCTATAGGCGAATTACTTCTTCCACTGCTTGCATTACCATTACCCCCGCTACTTCCACTACCACTACCATCAGGAGACGCAGTAAAAATTGCAGTGTTAAAAACAAATTCCTCATCATCTACTTCACCAGCACTTTCTTTCTCCTTTAGATATTGTTGATAACTTATTTCACCTCTTTGATGTCTGTCTAAAAATAAATCGATATTTTTAAAGATCTCTTCTGAATTTATTTTCTCAACAAATTCCATTTTTTGATATTCATTACGTATAACAGTGTTATGTGGAAACATCACTAGACCTAAAAATACAAATATTAGCAGAGAGAAAATCACTACTCTTGTAAAACTAAAACCAAAACCCATATAATCTATTCTCCCGTACTTCCTATAATTTCAAAAATTTCTTTTTGTTTATCAAAACAATTTTCTTCGTCGTTTTTAATAAGTGGTCTAACCTCATAAAAATCACCACTACGACAAACTACCAACAAAGGTTTGCCTTCCATTCCTAATATGTAAGGTACTTCCGAATTAACACAAAGAGCTTTTAATCTTTCATTAATTTTATTTCTATATTTATTGGAAAATATAAATTCATTATGTTCAGGCCTTTCCCAATAGTTTTCCCTGTCAAAAATTCCTTCAAAATTTTCTAACATATCATTAATTATATCAAAATTATCATTGGTAGAATCATCATATGGCGATTCAAATGTTAAAGATAAGGAATCTGCAGAAAATACAAGTTTGGATAATTTTTTCTTAACTGTTGTTGTTAATGATTTTTGCAAATATTTTATAAAGTTTTTATTTGAAAAATATTTCGAATCACATGATTTATAATTATGTTTACCAAACTCAATAATAAAATTTTTATTGGCCTCAATATCTATTGGATATGTACATACTGTTTCAGAGGCACAAAGATTTAAACAAAACGAACTATTACCTTTTGAACACTCAATATATTCACTTTCAGAGTAATCATTCCAATGAATGATTTTATAATCAACAACTGAGGCGATATCACTAAGTTGATTAACCATCGCCTTGTTTTCCAAAAATTCTACCTTGTTAAAATCCACACTTTTTTTAATTTCTTTTATTCTTGCTTCACACTCAAAAAAATTATTTTTTAATGGATAAACAACTCCACTACAAGAAACAATAGGGATAGATAAAATCTTATGAGTTTTGTAATCTGTAAATGCAAAGACCACCACCGTGTCTGCTGGATCAGGACAAAGAGTTTTAAATGGCGCCTCAGCTTCCTCTCCAGTCATTTTTCTTGGGTTATAAGCATAGTAGTATTCTATTGGG
>JADGAM010000298.1:4069-4482 GCA_015232015.1 Oligoflexia bacterium
GAACCAATACAATTAAAACAAAATGAGCTTTCCTTTTCCAAGGAGCGTTTATCTTCATAAAAATTTAAAGTGTACCAACTCTCTCCTAAATAATTTTTAAAAGATAGTAATTCAGCACTTTGAAGTGGGTTACATAAGGTGCAATTTATAGTTATGGTTATAGTTATAAATTGCACTGCAAATAAAATTAAAGCTGAAGCTGAAGCTGAAGTTCTTGATAATTTAACCTTTGATAATTTAGATGCTCTTACTTGCATGCATACCCCTTTTTCAGGCGATAAACACATTTTTTAGGGATAGCACCATATTTTGCATAGGTTTTTCCTATTAAATCTAAATCGAGAGAACCATTGTGAGGAATATTATCTGCATCTCTTAGATTTGCAAAAAGTCTTAGTAGCCCTTGAAATAAT
>JADGAM010000299.1:0-3309 GCA_015232015.1 Oligoflexia bacterium
TCTGGAAAAATTTGTCCAAATAAAACATCAGTGTGTACAACTGTTAGTTTTATGTATTTATCATTAAATTTAAAATAAACAACAAAAAATATTGATAACATTAAAACAAGTAAAGATGATAAAATTATTTCATCTCTTCTTGTATTAAAATACTTACTTAAGTTCGAAGTGTTCTTCACTTTTGCTTTTCTCGAAGTATCAACAATATTTGTTGTTTTGTTTTTAAACCTAAAATCATGCTTTTTCATAATAAAAATTAATCCTAACGACTCTCAAAAATTTTTAATTTCATAATTATAATAATAAGGTGGTTATAACTTTCATGCAATTTTATTCAATTTATTTTACCTATTTCTAAAAAATTTAACTTGTTATCATAATAAATAGATATTGTTTATTGACCATAAATTTTGCTTATATTTTTATTTTATCTAGGGGAAATTCACTTAATAGCGCTGTTTCTAGAGTGACTTTATTTAAAGCTAAATACTCTTCTATGTTTATACTAATAAATAATAAAAATTAGTTTTTCTTCATCCTGTCATTCTCATTCTATTCCTAATTTATTTGCTTTTTACTTGCAGAGGCCACAAACCAATAAGCAGCACCAATAAAAATAGCTCCGCCGATAAAATTTCCAATAGTAACAGGGATCAGATTGTTTACCATTCCCATCCAAGAAACGTTTGGATCATGAGGAATAAAAAGCGACATCCCTAAAAGAGTCATGTTAGCAACGCTATGTTCAAGCCCACTTCCAATAAATCCAAAGAGGCACCAAAAAATTAAAACTAATTTGGCGGTATCTTCTTTGACTCTAGCTGAACACCATACCGCTAAACAGACTAACATATTACAAAGAATTCCTCTAAAGAGAAGTTCACTAAAAGGAGCATTCATCTTCAAAGTAGCAGAGGTTGTAATAAAGGTATTAGCAGGGTTCTTGACAATAATTCCAGAGAGAGAAATTAAGAGTGCCAACATAAGAGAACCGGCCAGATTTCCAACATAGCTTACCACCCATATTTTTATGGCATCCATCCAACTAGTTTTTTTATCTAAACTTCCAATAGTCATGACCATATTATTACCAGTAAATAATTCTGAACCCGCAAAAATAACTAAAGTTAAAGCTATTCCAAATGATGCTCCCATTAGCGCCTTAGTTGCGGATGAGCCTATTTCTTTAAAAGGAGCACCGATAATAAAGATTAGCATAATTCCAAATCCTACATAGGCACCGGCCATCATGGATAAAATAAAATATTTAATAAAACTGCTATTTAAAAAATCTATTTTCCCTTTAGCGGCCACAGAAAATTTTTCAACTGTATCTAATACCATAATCATTTCCTTTTATTTTTTCTTTCCAATCAGAATTTCTTTTTTGTTTTTTGGACCTTTTATTTTTTTAATCTCAAAACCATTACCTGTAAGTCCTTTTTTAACAACATCAGCAACACTATAAGTAGCAACCGTACCATCTATTTTTGTAAATTTGTTTAACATTTTAAAAACATTTTCACTCCACATTTCACTATTACATTTAGGTGAAAATCCATCTAAATACCAAGCATCTATTTTCCCTTCCAAAACATCTTGTTGTTCTAAATCCTGAAGTAATATTTCAATTAATTTTTCAATTGGTCCCCATAACAATATTAAAGTGATATTCTCTTTTTCAAATGAATAACTTGTCATCGTTGGTGTTTCGGATGGTAAAATTTTTTCATATATTTTAATAAAATCAAAATCGAAATTAAAATTAATATTACTTTCACATAATAATTCATATACTTTTTTTAAATCATTCTTTTGAAGTGGATATCCTTCAAAGGAAATATAATTTAAATGTAATTTTTTAATTTTATTTTTACTTTTACTTTTACTTTTACTTTTACTTTTACTTTTACTTTTACTTTTACTTTTACTTTTACTTTTACTTTTACTTTTACTTTTACTTTTACTTTTAAATTCTGACCAAAGATTTTTAGTTAATAAAAAATTAATGCCTGCCCCAAAACCAATTTCTGCTATATTAAAATTAGATACGTTTTCATCACTCATTTCCCATAACTGCCATCTGTTGTCTAATTCATTACCCTTTAAAAAAACGCTTTCTTTTTCGAATAAGGCACCATCTTTTGAATAATAGATATCGTTGAATAAATTTGAATGTATGACATTTTTTTCAATGATTGAAATATCATTATAAATTATGTTTTGTTGTATATTATATTTACTTTTATAAGTATGAATTAAATTATTCAATTTTAATAATATTTTTTCATTCATAATAATAAAAGTAATTTTAAGTTAAAAGTTATTTGTGATTTGGAGATTTTCTTACTTTAATTATAGCATTTATAACTTTGTTTTTAACCTCTGCTTCATCTATATAACTTATGCTTCTAATATATTTATCAACACATGCAGATTGAATATAACGTGCAGGTAAAGCATTTAATGAAAGAGCATAAATATCTTCTATACATATAGAACATTTACATAAATTTGGTTCTTTCAAATAATATTCTCTAATAACATTTAAAATCATAAATTCATTATAATTTATAACATCATATAGTGAGCAATCTGCTACGGAATAATTTACTCTATCTCTATTTATCAAATCCATAATTCCTTCCTTTTAAATACATAAATATAAAAAATATTTTATACAAACAATTTTTTAATATTATTTACAAATGTAGGTTTATATCTATTCATGGTATCTGGTGAGTCCATTAAAATTTTATTATATTCTTGCAAATTAATTGAAGTGCTACCCTCTTTTAACATTGAAATTTGATGATACTCTTCTGCAAATTGAACTATGTAAGATTCATAAGGTATCTTATCCGATGCTCTTTTCTTAGGAAAACCATTACCATCGGCCCTCTCATGAGTACAAAGCAATATTTCTCTAATATTATTATTAATTGGTACCTTTCGATCTAAGGCAATTTTTAAACTATTAACTGGATGTTCTTTGTATCTTTTTAATTCTTCTGCATTTAATTTTTCAATTCCGCCTGTTTTTAACTTTGTAATTGTGTCTAATGGATGAAAAATTAAACTTATATCAGAGAGTAAAGCAGCAAGCATAACATCTTCGACATTAGGAATCTCCATTTGTACTGCAAATAAACCTGCATAAGCAGTAACTGCTGGTATGTTATCAAGTGTTGAAACATTTATTACTCTTTGATTTATTATTTTCCATAAATCATTAACCGCTGCCATTGATGATATTAAACGACTTGAAAGCTCTTTGCATTTTTCTAATAATGTTTTACCCTCAGTAAA
>JADGAM010000299.1:3359-3861 GCA_015232015.1 Oligoflexia bacterium
TCAGAATAACTCCAACAAAGAGATAAATATTCAGAACGACATCTTCGTTCAATGGATACATCGCTATTGTAGCTTAATGTTTTAACATAAGAATTAAATTTATCAACTTCACTTCTTTTAATGTAAAATTCACCCAATTTTTTCATTTTTTCGAATTTGTCGGGTGATAATACTAATCCATTGTGCCCACATTGTAAGAATTTATTTCTTTGTCCTACAAAATAATAAACATTAAAGGTTAATTCTTTATCTTGTTCCAAATCACTTGTTTTTATTGGAACATATTCGCTTCTGATTATGTTATTACAAATATATTCCAATTTTGAGGTGGAAGTAATTTCATCAATAGTCATCATCACATCAGCACCACTTTTCAAAACAAAAGAGGCCTCTTCCTTTGGCATTTTATCTCCTACTACACAACAGATAAAAGTATTAGGACATACTTGAGATGCCACTTGCACTTTTTGCGCTACACTTTCTTTAGTTGTTGAATTAAGTT
>JADGAM010000299.1:3895-4446 GCA_015232015.1 Oligoflexia bacterium
TGTGTTCTTGAGCATCAAAGATCTAACTTTCATTATTCCAATTTACAAGCATGTAGTTGCATTTAGCACAAAACTCTATAATAATTTTAGCTAACTTTTGATCACTTGAAATTAATGCAAAATCTAGAGGACCTATCATATAACTCACCTTTTTAAAATGTGGGATATAAATAATTAATAAGTTAATAAGTTAATAAGTTAATAAGTTAATAAGTTAATAAGTTAATAAGTTAATAAGTTAATAAGTTAATAAGTTAATTCTAGTTAGTTCTCTTTATTATATTTTATCCTAAACTGTTTTTTAAAAATAGTTGGTATTTTGTGTCAGAGATAATTTATTAAAATACTTTACTTTTTAGCTTTAATTTTTACATAGAAAAGATGGAATGCTATAATTTACAGAGTATGAAATCTGAACCATTTATATCCTTTAATAAATTCATGTATAATACATTTGCAGAAAGAGTTTACAAAGTCTCTATAGATGCAAATTTTACTTGCCCCAATAGAGATGGTACTAAAGGAGTCAATGGATGTATTTATTGTGATAA
>JADGAM010000029.1 GCA_015232015.1 Oligoflexia bacterium
AAATAAAGAAAATTTTTATCATTTTCTTATAGATGAGAATTACTTAACTGATGATGGTTGTAAAAAATGTTTTTAGAATATTTTCTCTTTTCAATCTTTTAGAAATTTTCAAAACTTTGTGAGTAGTAGTGTGTCCTGTATACATCTTTACTTTTCTCATTTTCATATCATTTAACATCGTTTGATATAAATTATAGGATAGACCTCTCCCTTGATATTGAGGGATTATTGCGATAGTTCCAATATGCCCCACTCGTTTATACTTGAAATTATACAATATGGCGGCAACACCAATAATTTTATTATGATAATAGAGAGAAAATGATGATTTACTTTTACACATTTGTAGGAAGTATTTTCTCATTTCATCTCTATGGTATGCGGTATAGGTCGTAGCAACGCTACTCTCTTCTCTTTTTTGAGATATTTTATCTACGCTTAAAACCTTATCTATATCTCTTCTGTAATTCATCAGTTTTATACTGAATCCCTCTGGGAGTTTTTTTGCCGTGGATTTTAATATCTCTAATCCTTTATCCACGTTACCAACAAAATTATTACCAATTTCAACAGCATTAATTTCCTTCATCAATTTTAGAATTTTCTTGTTGGAAGTATTTATAGGGATAGTAATTTCATATTTGAACTTATAAAAATTATTTATTTGTGTTAGTTCTTTTTTTATATTACTTTTAGTCATTTCTTCTTTGTTAAAATAAAACATATTACAAAGAACTCTATTTTTCCCAGTATAAGGATTTAAATTCAATTGTGCTTGTACGAACTTTTTTAAAGTACTATTTAAAATTTCATAAGAATTGTAGTTTGTATTACCATATAACTTTTTAGTGAATACTTTTTTTATTTTGGCAATGAATATTTTCGGTAAATCTTTCTCAGTTATCTTTCGATAACCTTCAGTTATATCTTCAATAAATTTGTTTAATAAAACTGTGTCACCTCTAATCATCTTTCATCCCTTTAAATGGTTATCGATTATTACTATTAATAGCAAACAGACATGTCTCCGCCATTCTGTGCATGTTTCAGCATGAGCATTTGGATGATTTAGCAATTACATTCTAAATATATCAATATAGTATCTCTAATCTACAATATTGAGTATAACTTAAATTTAATGGGCCCATTAAAATTTATCTTAGCAGGTTAGTGTGGAAGTTGGAATACAAAAGCGTTTTTGTCATAAGTAAGAACTGGCAATATTAATACCCATTCTTTTAAATACAATACTACCACTACTGCTAATACTTTCACCTGAAACTCATTTCCTTGCGGTTGAAAGCTCTAAAATTTTATTAATCTTTTTTCATATCTTTAAGCTATTTAAAATACAAGAAGAAGTGCAATCCAAAACTAGAATCAATTTGGCCCCATAATTGCTTCAATATTTACCAAAGGCTAGTCTAATTTTTTTTTATTTTGAAAGGTTTCAAACTTGAAAGGAGTATTGTCGTGAAAATTATTAGAAACAAAATCAGAAAAGAACTAAATTTGGTGTCCAGAAACTTTGGTTGTGGAAATAAATGTGGCGGCCAATGTGGAAACAAATGTGGATGCCAAGGGGATAATCAACACATTTAAGTAATTTTTAACAAAATCCAAAGGTAGTATAAGCTACTTTTGGATTTCTATTTTTGGGAAAACTACAAATGAAATGCTCTAGCTATAATAAATATATTCAAAAAGATGATAAATTATTTATCTATAATTATTTTACGGGATCAATAGTTGAGATTGAAAATATTAATCATTTTAATGCCCTTAAAAATAATGATCTAAATTCTATCTCGGAACAATTAAAGGCCAATCTTGAAGATCAAGGGATAATTATTGATAAACAATTTAACGAAACAAATGAATTAAAATTTTCAAATCTGCTCGCAAGATATTCTTCGGATACCTTGGGTCTTACTATTGTAAATACTTTAAAATGCAATTTTAAATGCCCGTATTGTTATGAATCTCGTTCTAATCCATCTTCAATGAGTATTGAAATTCAAAATGCAGTAATTGATTTTGTAAAAAATAAATGGAAAGAATCCAAATTTTCAAATTTATTTATTACTTTTTTAGGTGGAGAGGTATTTAAAGATGTTGGGTCCATTGATTATATAATGGATAATATCAGCAAGGCGCAAACTGAATATAATTTCAATCTTTCTTGTTCATTAATAACAAATGGATTTGAAATTGATCGCTATCTTGACCGCTTAGATAGATGGATGATTAAAGATGTACAAATAACTTTTGATGGAGATGAAACAAATCACAACATCACGAGATATGATAAAAATAATACGCCTAGCTTTCATAAAATATTTTCAAATATGTTACTACTTCTTGATAAGAACATTGATTTGGCCATTAGACTTAATTTGACCACTGAAAATATTGAAGACGGATATTTATTTATTGATCGTTTAAATAAGTTAGATAAAAAACCATATCTATATTTTGGACATGTAAAAAATTATGGGAATAGTTGTAATAGTGGTAACTGCCTAAGTAGGAGTGATTTTTCGAATGTTCATTATAAACTAACTGCTTATGCTGTAAAAAATGAAGTTCCTTGTTCAATATTACCTAACTTACATTGGAACCACTGTGTGGCCGATACAATTAATGGATATGTAATTGATCCTGATGGGTATTTGTATAAATGTTGGCATTATGTAGGCAAAAAGGAGAGGTCATTTGCAAATGTTAAAGAGTATCAAAAAATTACAAATAAAGAAAATTTTTATCGTTTTCTTATAGATGAGAATTACTTAACTGATGATGGTTGTAAAAAATGTGAGTGTTTGCCTATTTGCATGGGTGCTTGTCCAATGGAAAGGCATGATCTTGGCAATAAAAACTGTACTCATTTTAAATATAATGCTGAAAAGTACATTGAACTCTATTGCGAACAAAAGGTATAGGGTTATAAGTGAAATGAAAAATTTATTTAAAAATGACTTTATAAAATTAACTACAGCGAGAGAGATAAGCCTATTTGGATCAACACTCTCAGGACTTTTATCAATGTTTTGGATATATGATTTAACATCATCAATAACCCAAACAATTTGGTTTCAAGTGAGTGGTTATATTTGGGGAACAATTTTAACATTAGTTTTTGCAACTGTGGCCGATAACTATGATAAGAAGAGGCCAGTATTAATTGCAGAATTGGGTATGTTTGCAGTTTTTTTAATTTATGGGGTGTTGGCATTCTATAAAATAAAATTACTATGGTTAATATATCTGCTACAGTTTTTTGCGGCAATTTTCAATGCAGTTCTTTCAACCTTTCTTAGTACGTGGATGATGTCGATATTGAAGGATAATTACCATAGACCGTGGGCCAGATATCAGGCCATAAGATCATTTAATCAATTTTTATTCTTAAGCATTGCTGGAGTGCTAAGTGGATTGTTATCTTTCTGGGTAGTATTTATTATTGATGCTTTTACTTATTTGCTGGCATTTGTAATTGAGTTACAAATTGTGAGTACAGAAAAAATAAGCATAAAAATCAAAGAATTATTTTCTATGTCCTATATCATAAATGATTACAAAAAATGCTATTACTTCATAAAGAATGAACATCAATATCTTTTTATAATTTGCTGCCTATGTATGCTCTTTAATTTTCTTTCTGTACCTCTTGGAGACATGTTGCCATTTTATGTAAAAGATATTTTTAAGGAGACTCCTACATTTTATTCTTTTCTTCTTATGGCCGGAACAGCAGGCGGATTAGTCGCTGTATTACTATTACAAAATGAAACTAAATATAATCATTTTTCTATAAAAATGATTTGTTTTGTAATGCTCATTGAAGGATTATTGGCCATAGTATTTAGTGCCCTCAATAACAATAATAAATGGTATGCAATTCCAATCCTATTTTTTGTATTCCTAACAGTTACAATTTTTAATATTAGTACAAGATTATTGTTAAGATCGGCAGGGGTTAAATATTTTGCTAAACTAACCTCATTCATTGACACTCTATCAAGTCTATTTATTCCTCTAGGTTTATTATTTTCCACCTATCTTTCACAACAAAGCAATTTACAAGGAGTCTATCTTTATAATGGATTAGGTTTAATCATACTATTTATATTAACAACATCAACATTAATTTTAACAAAAACTATTAGGTTTTACACAAGAAAGGAATTGGCATGAAACTCTACAAAATTAAATTTTTAATTCTTGCATTATTAACTGAATTTTATAGTAATAATATTTTTTCAATGGAAACATTTATGGGAATGACTAATTTAAAAGATAAAAACTTTGATTCGCTTAAAATTATTGGAATGAGCAATTTGAGTAATGTAATTATAAAAAACAACTTAGAGATTATAGGTGCAACCACATTTGAAAATAATATCAAAGTAAATGGTAAAATAAGTATTGTGGGTCCAGTTAAAATAAACAAATCATATATAAACACAGGTAAAATAGTAGGTTCATTAAAGGCAGTGGAATCAGATTTTGCAAATGAATTAAAAGTCATTGGATTAGTTGAATGTAGTCAATGTAATTTTAAGTCTGAGATAGAAATAATATCAAATAAATCAATCTTTACTAATTCTGAACTATCTACCATTAAAATCATGAAGAATGAAAATGATGGCAGTGATGATAGTTCAAAAGAAAATTCTACTTCGGTTAAGAAAAAGCAGATTTTAATCCTAAAGGGTAATACAAAAGTTAATGGTGATGTAATCTTTGAAGATCAAAACAGCGAATTAATTCTAGATAAGAATGTAAAAATATCTGGTAAAATAATCAAGGGTAATGTTTAGTGATATATCCTTTTTGGCCAAAATCATTAAGGTTTATCGGTCAATAAACGATTGTTAAAGACTACTGACAACATTTTTTAATAAATATTATTATAGTTTTATAATACATTTTTTACTTTCTTCACTCGCAGGTGAAAGCGATAAACTTTCACTTGTAAGTTTCGTTTTCTATTCTGAAAAATCATATTTTCAATATTTTTCATAAGTTATTATTGTTTTTGTCTTATCTGAAATTTGGCACATCAGTTGCTATTATAAAGTTCCAAGGTTAAACCAATTTATTAACTTTTAACAGGAGGATTATCCATGAATTACAAAATTACTGGCAGACCACAATTTTTTGTTCCAGACATTTTTTATTTTGACATTAAAGAAAAAAGGAGATCGAAGATGAAATACCTATTTGATAAACTAAAAGATTTTATAAGAACCTTATATGGTGATGATTTTTACAAACAAATAAAAGTCAAAAGCGTTCAAGAAGAAAAAGATTCGTTGGTAGAATTAAGAAAATTACATTCTGGTTATACGGGTTTTGTTTTAGAAGAATTTAAAAAAGTATTTTTAGTAAAATAATAACAATTTGATTTTTAAAAGAAGAATGGAAATGAATTTTAAAACAATATTAACACTTAAACAATCTTTCGTGGTCGATTTAACTTGTGGATCAATTCACAAGTTAGTTGACCAATTGAAAGAGGATATTGCAATGATTGGTAGAAAATGGATTAATGGTGCTATTTTTTTCATAAGTAACAATGAGATTTTAAAATATTATTTATTTTATTTTTTAAAAAATAAATTTTTACGAGGCAAATATATATGGAGTATCATCTTGTATCAAAAGCAGAGTCTTACTTAGAAGACTATAAGTTAAAAGAGTTATTAGATAAACAAACTGTTAGTGAGTATTTAAGGTCACTAAACGAAAGTGACGAATTAGTTTCTGAAACATCAACGAGGATAGAAAAATATTTTTCGTCAAAACACAAATATTTAGTAAGAGATGTATTAGGTAGATTACCACAAGTAGAGCTATCCATACTTTCTCTCTATTTCTGGAATGAGATGACATTTTATGAGATAGCAAACAAAACATCGTTATCACCACAGAATGTAATTAAAATTTATCAAACTGCAATTAACCGTTTTAAGAAAATGTTTTTGCAATATTTTCATCAATACAACAAAAGTTACTTTGATGGATTTTTAAAGTTATCAGCATAAAAAACTGGGAGGTTTTATATGGAGGCCATGAAATTAGTTAATACAAAAGCAGAAAACAGTGTAAACACATAGGTGTTTTATCTTTGGTGGGAAGATCGTTTATCAGTTAGGTATCCGGCAGGTGTATCATTTTTCAATAGTGCATATAATGAATATCGCTTAAAGATCGATGCTTTTCCAAATAGTAGATACTTTTTAAGAGTTATTACTGTCCAAAATGGAAACACAGTATTTAGATTGGAAAGTTTTATGAAGGATGATGAAAACAATTACATTAATCGTAGATTAATTGGAAAGGGTTTTATTAATCCAAGAAATAATAATGAAATTGTAATTAACTCTTTTCCATTCGAAAAGCGAATTATTTTGGTTTTAAAAAACTTTAATAAAGGAGAGATGTAATTATGCAGATAAAACTAATTCAGCAAATTAAGCAAACCCTACTAGAGAAACAAAAAATAATTTTAAATAGATATTTTTATGTTTTTTTATTTATAGCAATTATTTTAGTTAGTAGCGATTTATGGGCCATAACTATTGGTGCTGGTGGTTTCGAAGGTAAAATAAAAAATCTTCAAGACAAATTTTTAAATGTAATCCTACCCATTGTGGCCATATTCGGACTTGGTTATGCTGGTATTTTAGCGGCAACAGGAAATGAAGGAGCTAAAGGCAAGATTGTTCTTTGTTTAATTGGTAGTGCAATTGCGTTCTTGGCCCCATATATAATTGCCTTCGTTCAAAATGCAGTGGGGAACTAATGGGCCTAAAAACATCAGTGGTTTATAAAAACCTGAATCGCAAAATTAAGTTATTTGGAATGGAATTAGAGGATATTTTAATTTTAGCATTCTTTTCGTCCATCATGAATTTATTGTTTGGTAGAACAAGTCTATCTTTCTTGATGGTTTTTATTCTTCCTCTGATAATAGGGATCATTTTATATTGGAGCAAAAAAAATAAGAGTGAAAAATATTTACAACATTATATCTTATTTCTAACTCTTCCTGGCCACTTTTCGGTTGGTGAGAGTAATGAATATGACAAAAAATTAAAAAGGAAAATATATGACAACAAATACTAGACCGACCCTTGCAAATTTTATTAATTTTTGGCATTTTGATAATGATTTAATGGTACATCAAGATGGATCAATCGGAAAAGGATATCATTTACAAGGAATTGATATCTCTGTGCAAACTGATGATGAGATCAATAGTTTAAATGAGAGTATTGAAAATTTTATTGGTATTCTTCCTGAAAACTATAGATATCAGTTTTATTATCGCTTACTACCTAATGTTGAAAGTGAAATTGAAAAACATAAAGCAATATCCGCCTCTGCTCACTTTGAAACTATTATCGAAAGTAGAATTGATTTTTTAAGGGATAAGGCCAGCAAAGGAGCATTCTTTTCTCCAGATTTATATCTATTTGTTAGGAGTGCGCCCTATCCTCATAAAAAATTAAAGTTAATTGAAAGAAATAAGAAATTTCAAAATTTAAGCATTGAGGAATATTCCTCTCAAAAAGAGATCTTTTTAAATTCACTAAAAGGAATTGAAAGTGCATTAATGGGCATTACTTCAAGTTTTAAAAGTATCTCTAGAGAAGAATGGTTTCAACTTCTCTACGAGTATTTTAATTTATCAAGATCAGAAAATTTGATGGTTCCGAAATTTCAAGATAATGGTCATCTATTAACACCGAATTTGTTAGAGCAATTTTTTCTAACTGATCTATTTTTAGAAAAAGAGAGTATTAAATTGGGCAAATACTTTTTTAAATTATTAACTTTAAAAATATTGCCGGAATATACAAGTTCATCAATGATTGAGGCGTTTTTAAAGATTCCATTTCCTCTTATTTTATCTCAAAGTGTACACATTGAAGATCAGGCCAAGGAAATGAATAAATTAAAACTGACTAGAAGAATGACCCACTCCTTTTTATTTGAGAGTAATAAGGGGATTCGTGATCTTGAATCTGAATCTAAGTTAAATGATATTGAGCAATTGATGACTGAATTAATTGAAAGTAATGAAAAAATTGTAAATACAGATATGAATGTTTTAATTTGGGGAATTACTTCAGATGAAATTGAAAAGAAAAAAAATGTAATCCTTCAGGCCTTTAAAGATATGAACCAAAGTGAAGGATTAGAAGAAACAATTCCATCTATCTATGGTTTTATGAAGATGATCCCTGGTCACTGTGAACTATTTCGAGATAAACAGATGAAGAGTAGCAACTTGGCCCATCTTTTGCCAATGTATTCTTGTTGGAAAGGTAATGATCGATCAGTATGCTTGCTTTCAAATAGGAATAACAATTTAGTTTCAATAGATCCATTTGATTCTAAATTACCCAACTGGAATGGTTTTGTAGTGGGATCTTCTGGGAGTGGAAAAAGTTTTACCTTAAATTCGTTAGTTTCAATGTTTTGTTGTGATGATCCAGCTCCCAAAATAGTTTGGATTGATAATGGAGAATCCTCAAGAAATTTGGTGGAGATTTTTGATGGGCAATTTGTAGATTTGCGATTGGACTCAAAGATCTGTTTTAATTTATTTGACCTTGATGTAGGAGACACCACTCCTCCGGCCTCAAAAGTTAAATTAATTTTAGCGGTATTAGAATTAATGTTTAGTGAAAGCGAAATTGGTAACAAAGGACTATCAAAAATTGATAAGGCCGAATTAGAGGAGATGATCTTTGAGCTATATAAGCATAAGCAAAATAAAAATAATGAAAGGTTACGGCCCACAACTAAAACATCGAGGCCTGCACCAACACTTAGTGATTTTAAATCATTATTGGAAAAACACCCCTCTGAGAAGATAAAAAAATATGCAAAAATCTTATACTCTTGGACAGGTGATCGTTCGTATGGTTCCATTCTAGATGGAGAAACCAATGTTATGCTAAGTAAAAATTTGGTTTCTATCGAAATGAAAGGATTAGATGCCTATCCCGATTTACAAAACGTATTACTGTTACTACTAACTGACTTTATTAGAAGAGAGGCCTCGAAAAATATTGAGCAAAAATATCTTTTGATTCTTGATGAGTCATGGAAACTTTTTGAAAGCGAAAGTGGTGCCTCCTTTGCAGTTGAGGCCTATAGAACTTTCAGGAAAAGTAATGCTGCGATTTGGTCGATATCACAAAACATTAATGATTTTAGAGGAAAGGAAAGCATTGCAAATGCAATCATGCAGAACTCTCCAAGTAAAATCATTTTAAAACAACGTGGGGTTGATTATGATTCTTTTAAAAATTTGCTTGGATTAAAAGATGTTGAGATTGAATTAATAAAATCATTGAAGCAAGTTAAAGGAAAATTTTCTGAGCTTTATTTTATTCAAGATAATCATTCGGCAGTATTGGTACTAGAACCAGATCCTCTAAGCTATTGGATATGTACTACTGATCCAATCGATAAGGCGATAATAGAACAATATACCAACAAATATCCTAAAATGAGTAAACTTGATGTTCTAAAATTAATATCTAAAAATGAGGTTCACAAATGTTAAAAAATATTTTTATATTTTTTGTATGTGCTTTAATAAATATTCCATTTGTAGATCCAAGTTATGCATTTATAGGAATCGGAAGTGCAGCTTCATCTTTGGCCGAAATTCCATATCTAGCAAAAATACTAGTGCAATCGATTAAGCAGTATGAGCAACTTAGATTAATTATTGCCCAAGGAAAAGGAAACGAATATTTACTTCGTACAATTAATGATGGCATTAATAATGCCCAAGGATTATTGCAATCTCTACCAGTTCAAGGTGACGGTGTTCTTGATGAGATCAAACGATCTCGTAATAGTTATTCTTTAATTGAAGATTTGTATGGTGAAACAGAAAAAAGCTCAGAAGGAAAATTACTTGAGTTACATGACAAAACAGTGGCCGAAAGTATAAAGATGGCCGTTTCACTTGATGATTATGCTAAAACACAGGAGGAAAATTCTAAAATGATCTTTCGCCAAAGTGAATCGGCCAGTCCCAAAGGTGCAATGAGAATGAATGCTCAAGTAAATTCGCAAATACTGCATACACTCTCACAACTTTTAAAAGTTAATGGTCAAACATTAAAATTACAGAGTGAAATTCTAGGTCTTAATAACAAAAATGAAAAGGAATCGCTAAAACATTTTCGCAAAATCAACATGGATATCAGTAACAACCAATTAAACTCAAAATTAGATTTTAAATTAAATAAGTTTTAATTCATTTGATGGCCCATAATAATCTAATTTTTATAACCATTAAAGATATAAACGAGGTTTTAAATGTATGAATGGTTACCTGATGTTTGTCGAGAACTTAAAGGAAATATTGTTCATCTTTATTGGGTGTTAATAGTTCCTTATGCAATTTTTACAATTATTTTAGAATATTTTAATATTGACCGCAGTGAATATCCTAATGTCCTTAATGTTATCAAGCGAGTTGTTTTATCGATAATATTGTTAATCTCTTTTGATGAGTGCTTACATGTGGTTGCAGAATTAACCGAAGGTCTTGTTGAAAAAATTGGAGGAATTACTAATTTAAAAATTGTATTGGATGAAATTTCAAAGAAAAATGAAGAGATCACCTTAAATTGGATTAAATTAAAGGAATTTATTATTTTCACTCTGAATTTACTTTCTTATATGGTGGCCTATCTTGGAATATTTGTGGCCAATGCTCTAATACACTTTATATGGAGTATTTTGTATATTGTTTCACCACTAATGATACTGATGTTTGTAAATGAAAGAACATCTTATATTACCTCTAATTTATATAGAGGAATATTATCGGTTGCTGTTTGGAAGGTGCTTTGGGCGATTTTGAGTGTGTTATTGCTTAAGTTTATCACCTCTAACAATTTAACTAGCGATACCGGTGATAATTTTATGACTACAATTTTGATAAATTTCTTTATTGGAGTCAGTATGCTGTTTGTTCCTATTACCGCCAAATCGTTAATCAATGATGGATTTGATTCTTTAGGACATCATTATGCTCAAATTTCAAGCTCGGCCATATCTCAAACAGTTAAGAAGTTCACTACTAATGTTACTAAAGGGACGCTAAACAGAGGATGGACAGGAACAAAAAATCTAGGCGGGCGCGCTTTCAATGTAGTTAAAGAAAGGATGAAACCAAAATCAACTAAAACGTGAATTAAGTAATTGAAAATAAAAATTTAGTCATATTTATTGGAGGATATTATTTAATGTCTATTAAATATAATAAAAATATTATGCCATTTTTTGGGGTGGTAATATCTATCGTATTATTGTTTTTAGTATTAAATGGTTGTCATCTTCTAGATGATGAGAAACCTACTGATGAAAACAATATTGAAGGTAATAATAAAAATAACAATTCTGAATCAACAGGAACAACAGAAGCACCTGTAATAGAAATCACAACTCCATCACCAAGTAGTGGCAGTGAAAATGGAAATAGAAATAGCAATGGTAATAACGGTAATAATGGGAATTCAACAACTGAACATCCAGACCCAAGTGTTGTAATAACTCCAAAACCAATTCCAATACCAATTAAATTTCATTATCCTTATGAAAAATATGATCTATATGTGGGAGTTTGGTTTGGTGATATTATTCCAAAAATTGAAAGTGGATCTATTAAAAAATTTCTTATGGACACAAATTCAACTTTACCGTTGGGATTAACTTTGGATACTTCAACTGGAATTGTTAGTGGAGTGCCTAAATTTCCTAAGAAATACTTAAATGAAATTAAAGTGTTTAATGTTACTGTAAATGCCATTGATAAAAATGAACAAGTGGCCGACAAAGTAACGGTCACTTTCACTTTAAAATCAATTAATGTAGGCGATATTAGTGCAGGAAAAGATTATCTTTGCGCTTTAGCAAAAGAAAATCCATTTGAGAGTGATATTTCTTTAGGAGTTTTATGTTGGGGAAATTTATCAATATTATCTGATAAAGTTTCTATTCCTCACTTTATTTATCTATCAGATAAAAAGGAGAACTTTGATAGGATTGAAATCAATGATAATCAAATTTGTCTTAAAACATGGAGTGAAATTAAATGTAAAACTCATAAAGATAAGAATTTTACTCCTATGTTATCTCTTGATCCCGATAGTTATAGTGAAATTACTATTGGATTAGAACATGCATGTGCAATAGAAAATAAAAAAAAGGTTAAATGTTGGGGTAATAATAATTTAGGACAACTGGGAACAAATCCCCAAACATTAAAAAAATCAAGTCAACCAATTTCAGTGCTAGATTCTGGCAAAGACATTTCAGATATCAGCTCAGGAAATAATCACACTTGTATTTTAGATAGTGAGAGTAAAATTTACTGTTGGGGTGATAATAGTTTAGGTCAGCTTGGAGTTTCTGGCACACAATATGGACTTGTTTTAGTACCAAAAATTTCTCAAGGTAAGATATTAACTTTTAAATCCAAGGAAAACTACAATTGCATAATAGATATGAGCGATAAGGTATTTTGCTGGGGTGAAATGCATTTAAATGGAGTAAAAAATATTTTTCCTCCAATTGAAATAAAAGGAATTCCTCCTTCTGCTTATGCACTTGATTTAGGTACGGAAAAAGCATGTGCCTCTGATAGTAATAATATTTACTGCTGGGGAAATACAAATCAAGGAATAGAAAAAACATCAATTAGCAATGAAAAATCATTTAAATTACAAATTGGAAAAGAATTTATGTGTGCTAACTATGGTCTGGGTCTTAATACAGTCTTGTGTTGGGGAAAAAATGATAAGGGTCAGCTTGGTGTTGGCCCAGAATTAAAATATTCGGCCAATCCAATACCTCCTCTTCCTTGGATCATAGAGCAGATATAATATTATTACATCTTGTTACGACTAGGAGATTTAAGCATGTTTGATAGTGATAATAACAATAAGGAAAACCCATTACATCTAAATCATTGGTTTGCAATGAATAAAAATCTTCGATTTTATAAAGTAATGGCCATAGGCAATTTAATGCTTTCACTGATCTT
Source organism: Oligoflexia bacterium (assembly GCA_015232015.1). Classification (GTDB taxonomy): domain Bacteria; phylum Bdellovibrionota; class Bacteriovoracia; order Bacteriovoracales; family Bacteriovoracaceae; genus JADFZW01. The sequence continues at coordinate 13,091 of JADGAM010000029.1, forward strand.
AGTATTCTATGTGGCCATAAACGAATTTAAAGCACCTCTTGTGATAGATAATAGTGAGGGGCGAAAGGTCTTTTACCAAACTAAATATAAAGAAATTGAAATTACAGATGATGATATTAAATCATTTATTGAAAGATTTTTATACCAAAGATATCAATGGGAAAAATTTTCAATTAAAGACACAATTACAAATATTTCATCCTTTAGTACCTCAAGTTTTATAAATATCTTGGAAAAAAATTTAATAAAAGTCGTGGATAAAGAGATGAGCAACGTTAATGCTAATGAAGCAAATAAAAATGAAAAAGGAGATAAAAATAAAAACGCACAATCATTTTCTCAAAAGATTTTAATAAATACAATTAATGTTACAGATAAAGGTGTTTTAGCGGCAATTGATCGAGTTGTTGAATTTAATGGATTAAAAGTTGTTTCTCCGCTGCAAGTTTTAATCAACCTAGTTAAAGACAAACCAATACCAAGTAATCCACTTGGTATCTTTGTAAATGGGATAATTGAACATGAAGAGTAAAAATTTATTTCAAAATTTGATATTGATTACTTTTACGATTCTAGTTTCGTTTTTAACTAATACCACATTAAATACTACTTTAAATGCTGGCATTGTAAGGGATTTAGTTATGGACGACAATCAAATAGAGATAATTAATTTAAGGATGGGTAAATCAACTGTTTTAAATTTCATAGAGACACCTTTAAGAATTTCAATCGGTAATAAAAATTATTATAATGTTGAATTTATTGTCAATGATTTAACCATTCAACCCAAGGGTGAAGTAGAAACTAATTTATTTGTTTATGGAAAATTTCATCGGTACGGTTTTATTTTAAGAACAAATAACATTACAGCTTATGATGATTTGGTAAAAGTTCGCTGGAAGGAAGATTTGCAAAAAGAGAAAACGGAAAATGTAAAAATCGAAAAGCAAATTGATATAACAAAGGAAATAAAACCTGAACAACTCGAACAAGAAGATTACAAAATCACAGTAACCAACCTTCAAAATGATAAATTAAGAAATCTCTATATTATCGATCTTAATATTATTAATCAAAGGAGTGTAGAATTGTTTTTAAACAATATCAATTTCTCTTTTGCTAATAAAAATTCAACAAATCAGATCGTTGAAAAGATATTTTCATGCGACAGCTTAAAGAACAAAGATGACAAGTGCAATGGAAGATTATTCATGAAAATAATTAAAAATGAAAATTTTAAAATTGTAACTACCTATAACGGGAAAGAAATATTCTTTGAAATAAAGGAGTAATAGCACTGAAAATAATTAATCCTTTTAAAAAAATTAAAAGTTTATTTTTAGAAAAGCATATTGGTAAAATTCGTTTAAAACTTAAAAGCGTATCAATATTACTAGGAATAATATTTATTATTATGACTTTTTTTGTTTTATTGCAACCGGAAGCAAATAACAGTTTTGTTAAAACTAGCTTTCAAGAGTTAATAAACAAACAAAAACCTTCAGAAAAAGTTGAAGTATCGGCCAAGAATAAAGTTTCTATTGAAATACCTCATTATGATCAAAGTAGAGAAAATATAATTTCTGATGATGTTAGCGAAAGGAAACAAATAAAAAAAGTAAAATCTATATCTGTTAAAAATAAAGCGGAACCAGTAAATGTTGCAAGTAAATCAACAATAATCTATGAAGCATCTCAAGTTGTTGAACGAAATGATGATTTATCAAAGAGTAAAAAGATTCTACCTTTTGGAGCATCCTTTGTTGGAAAGTTACTCACTTCAATTGATACCAGAAGAAAAAATAGTATTGTAAAAATCATCTTACCTTATAATGTTAAACGAAAAGGTGAAACATTTTTACAAAAAAATTCCATACTAATTGGATCAGCAGAATATTCAACACCTGATAGCAAAGTTTACATAAATATTAATAAGGGAATTCAACCTGAGGGCGATGAATTTGATATTTCTGCAAAAGTAATGAGTGTAAGCGAATCCGATGATGGAATTAATGGCGACTATCACAGTAATAAAGCGGAAAAGTTTATAACTTTGCTGGGGATGAACTTAATTGGTGCATCTACAGAAATTTTACAAGATAGAGAGGTTTATACTAGCAGAGAGGGTATTTCAGTATTGCCAAAAGCAAAAGTAAAAAATGCACTATTAGAGGGTGGAAAAAGAACGATGGACAATGAAATACAAGAAATCGAAGATTCTTATAATAAAATAGAACCTTTTGTAACAATAGATGCCGGAGAATATCTAATTGTAAATTTGACCCAGGCATTTAGTTTAAAAGAGTAATTCTAAATTAAAAGCATAGGAAATGAATATGAGCAAAAATAATAATGGGATGATAAATTTGAATTTATTTATAAATTCATTTTTATCATCACTTAGTAGTATCAAATTTTTAAAAGTTGATACTTGGTTTTTTATCATAAGTGAAATTATCTTCATAAATATTTTTATTAACAAAAAAATTCATTTACTCTTTTGGAGTAAATTATTTAAAAGTGAAAAATCAGTTAAGATGTTGCTGTTTTTAATCAGTCACAATCTATTAGTTCACAAAATACTAATCTTCTTAATGATAAATGCACTGATTTTATTTTTTATGAGTATAAGCAAATATCTTTTATTAAAAAAGTATCAAAACAATTTAAATCTAATTAAATTAGAAAATGGAGAAAACCAACGTCCACTCGTTTGCAAAATTAAAAAAATTGATTCTTATAAAACCAAGTTATCGCTTGTAAGTGCAGGTATTGGAATTAATCACTACACAAGTAAGAAAAATGATTTGGAAGCGGCATTTGGTGAAAAAATTGAAAACATCATTAGTGGAAGTAATCCGAGAAATATTTCAATAACATTCACTAAAAATGTAATAGCAAGGTTAGTAAATTTTGATGAATTTGATATTAATAAATTAAAAACGAATCATTTTTTACTTGGTAAATCAATAAATGGATTTGAAATGCAAAATATTAATGAGCTTCCACATCTATTAATTGCAGGAACAACGGGCCAAGGGAAAAGTGTGTTCATGAAACAAGTTTTATTAACTTTAATGATAAGCTCGCCTCATTTACAAATATTTATTTTGGATATGAAAAAAGGTGTGGAGTCAAAAGATTTTCAAGATTTTCCAAATGTCACTGTTGCAAAAGATATTAGTGAAGCATTGCTGGTTTTAAATAAAGTAAAAAAGGAAATGAACAAACGATTTACTTATTTGGAAGAACATGGGCACAAGGAGATTGACTCTAAAAGAGACAAAATGGATAAACTTATTATCTCTATTGATGAGGCATCTCTTCTTTATATGAAAAAAAATGGTGGTGATAATGAAGAAATTCAATTGGTAAATAAAGCAAGAAAAATTACTGATGAATTGGCCAAACTATCACGTGCTGCAAACATCAATTTGATCATGGCCACACAAAAGGTAACTAAAGATACAATTGATACTCACATTCAAGAAAACATTAGTGGGAAGTTTTGTTTAAAGACAAACACTCTTCAAGGATCATTAACTGTTTTAGGTAATAAAATGTCTTATGTTCTTCCTGATATTCCTGGGCGTGGCATTTGGAGTTTGGGAAGCAATTTTACTGAAATACAGGCAACATACGTTACTTCAGATGATATTAACAAATATAAAGAAATAATAAAAAATAATTTCAAGAAAGGAGAAAGGAAAATGTTACAGACAAAACTTGCAATTGAAAAACCTGAAGAGGTTAATATTGAAATTCAAAATGGAGATTTATGTTAAAATGCAGAAGAAAAATATGCATAAACGACAAAGACTTAAAACTAATCGAGTATCTTTATCTTAACAAAATAGCAAAACCAAACCAAATAAATAGAGATGTACTAGGTGTAGTTTCTAAAACCAATGTGAATAGGAGACTCAAACGCTTGTTTGATAATAGGTTAATTGAAAAACATTCTATAGTTGTGAACTCATTTCCTATATTGGCCTATTCACTTTCACAACAAGGATTTAATAAATTCATTTTAAACAGTGGTAAAAATTCATTAGTCAAACAATACAAAAGTAATTCGATATTACATGATTTGAATTTAGTTGATATCCAAAATAGATTTTTATCTTTTAAGGGAGTTAAAAGTTATTATACTGAAAATTTGTTGCGCTCAAAATCAGATTTATCTAGGACGATTTACTCCGATATACTTGATGGGGTAAATTGCGATGCCGTTATCGAGATAATTACAACATTGGGATCGGAATTGGTACCAGTTGAATATGAGATAAATCTAAAATATGCCCAAAGATATAATAATTTATTTTTGGATTATTATCTAAATCAAAAGATAAAAGCAGTATTTTACATCATTCAAAATGAAGAAATTTTAAATAAAATTGAAAAAATTGCTAAAGAAAATGGAAAAAACTTTTCACCAAAATTGTATTTTACTACTTTTAAAAAATTTATGGATGCAAACCAAAATGTCATATTCTCCAATATCAATGAGAAACAAATAATCTTAAAAAAAATTTAATTGTATTGCTCACCGATCTGTTGCTAAGGCCAGTTCAGCGACAACAGGAAAGTAAAATAGGATTTTTAAACTTTATTAATCTTTAAGAGTATTTAAGCGGAAAAAAGAAATTCATAATTTTAACAACTAAATGCACCCCTGGTGCTTAAAACAAACTTTAAAACATATTTAACTTTTAATACAATTTCAGGAGGAAAAACTATGCATAATATCTATTATCGTATTCATGCAATTACACTCGTATTCTTGCTAATAATACCTTGCTTACTATTTAACAGTTGCTCAACTCTAAAACAAACAACCTCATTAGGAGCAATAATTGGAGGAATTACAGGCGCACTTATGGCCCCAGGATTTGTTAAGAAAGATAAAGAGAAGGCATTAATTATTGGATCACTTGCAGGATTATTAATTGGCGGTATCAGTGGAAAATTAATACATGATCAAGTTGAGACAAGAGAAAAGGAATTAAAAAAGAAAATATTATTTAATTTAGAGAATCAAGATGTTTTAACTCCGTTCAATAAATTTGATGGTCAAAAACAAGGTGTACCTCAAGTATTAACTCCCAAAGTGGAACGTGTTTGGGTGGAACCTAAAGTTGAAGGGTCTAAATTTATTCAAGGGCATTATGTTTACGTGATTGTTGATGAGGCCCACTGGAATACTAATACTGCCATCGCTGCTGATAAAGCGAAGGAAAACACTGTTGATGCCAAAGAGAATAAAGAGAAGTCCAAAGGAAACAATAATAATAAAGAAACAATAGAAAACGAAAATAAGGAGTAAATAATATGTCAGAATCTAAAAAAGTGTATCATCTCATTCTAAAACCAGAGACAGGAGATAAGTTGCAACAAATGCTAGATGACTTAAAGAACGAATCAAAATTTTTAAAAATGAACATTACAAAACTTTGTGAATGGATAATAGATAATTATCAAAATAAATATTATCAAAAAGAAAAGCAACGAATAATTGAAGATCACTTCAATCAAAAAGAGTTTTTAAAAGATGCGCTAGGTGGGTTATCTGCCGATGAAGATGTATTTAAAAAGATACAGGATTTGATTAATAAAACGAAAAACACCAATGGGAACAGAGTAGAAAAAGTTAAAAATGACATCAGTTAAAAACGCAATTTCTCCTCTGAAAAATGATATTTTTTTAGATTTTTTCTTCGAAAATTTATAGTAAAATTTGGGAGAAAGTGATATGTTACATATTAATAAAAAACATCAGAATTATAGATCAAAATATGATTCTGATGAGTTCTTTAACAATCAAATATGGCGTGTTAATGATGTGGCAGATTATTTAAGATGTTCTGTAAAGCATATCTATAATCTGACATATAGACGAGAAATACCGTTTGTAAAAAAAGGAAAATTACTGTTTTTCATTCCAACAGAAATCCATAATTGGATTTTAGAAGGAGATTTAAATGAAAAACATTATTCCGCTTAAAGCTAGAAGATATGAGGCCTTAAAGAAATATGTTGGTATTCGAAAAGATCTTGTGTGTGAAAAGTATGAAGCATATAAAACTATTAATGGTAAGAGATATTCATCTCAATTTGCTTCGCTCTTAGAAGCGATTAAGTGGAGAAATGAATTTGTTCCTGATGAGAAAACCCATGGAGCTGCAATCGAAGCAAATAACCTTTTACCTTTAAAGACAGCAGTGGAAGCAAATATGGAAGCAAGTAGAGATGAGAAGTTCAATTTTCCAGATGAGTGGAATGGTAGAGATAGAAAAATTCTTTTTGCTGAAGTTTGGGATCGTTATCAAAAAATTCATTTCCCAACTTTGGCAACTTCAACAAAAGCAAAGCTGTTAGAGAGATCTCGTATTTTTGAACCTTTCAAAAATAAAAAAATGGGATTTTTAAGTGCAGAGTACTTTGATAGCTTCATAGAGCAACAGAAGCGATTTGTGTTGGCCGGGAGTGATCTTAGGAGAAGTAGCTTCCGTGCTGAATTAAAGATATTAATTACAATCCTTAACTGGTATCGAGAAAATTATGATCGTTTCTTTTTTATGCCTATTCTAAAAAGACATTTTACAATGGGAATAATTAGAAAAATAGAAAAGGCAAAGAAGAAGATGTCACCAGAAAACTTAATTCGCTTCTTTAAAGCACTTCCACCTTTTTGGAGAGATGTGGCCGAATTTCAATTTTATATTGCGGGAAGAATTGGCGAGGTATGTGGATTACAAAAAGGCAGTATTGATTTTGAAAGAAATACTGTCTTAATTGAAAATAGTGCAGTCTTTAATCACACAGGTAATAAGCATATAATCGAATTAAAGCTTCCTAAAAATGGCGAGGTAAGAATTTTAGAAATGACGGAAGGGATGAGGGAGATATTAGCGAGGAGAATTCAAAATTCGCCTAAAGATTGCTCCTTTGTGTTCAACCTTAGTGGAAAGTCTCTTACCTATAGACAGTGCCAATGCCACTACAATAAGGGATTAAGGAGAGTTGGGCTCTACAAACAAGGTTATAGATCAACTCATTTTATAAGGCATAGTACGGCCACAATAACTAGGGGCCTTTTTGATAACATCGATTATGCAGCAGCAATCAGTGGTCATAAAGATCTAAAGGTTCTTCAGCAGTATGCGGCCTTAGATGTAAAGAAAGTTCAATCCGATGCCTCAAAGAAACTAGAAGAGTATATGTTTGGCCTGGAAAACAAAATTGCTAAGAAATAATTTCCGATTTTCCAATTTTACTTCCATCAAAAAAAATCACAAAAAAGATCATAGCATTTCGTCAAATGTGCAATGAATGTGCAGTTGAATTTTCAGAGGAAAAAATTGAATGATTTTAATGATTAACGTATAGCATGGTGGAGGTGGCGGGAATCGAACCCGCGTCCAGAAATAAATCTAATAAGCGGACTACGTGCGTATTTTAAGTAATGTCGCCCTTAAACTGGCCAGCTGATTTTATAAAATTAGCAAAACCCCGGTGATTTCAAAATAACCATTGGTTACTTCACTCTGTTTTCCCGGCGATTCAGAGGAGAGATGATTGAAAAGTTCTCTCTAAACTTTTTTGTCAGCTTGTTGTTATCGGATGCTGACCCCTCAGCAAGCTATGAAGCAATTAAGCGGCCATAGCGTATGCATGTTCGACTTGTGTGTCGGCATTTAAATTTTAGTCTCCTTTTTACTAGGCCCGGTGGAGACTAACCTAGGCACGCCCACATATTTTCAATATCCCTGTCGAAACCAGTGCACCCCCATTGTTAATTTAAGAGTATATTAACATATTTTTAAAAATAATGTGAGTAGATTTTTATTGAATTAAGGTGATTAAGATAATGCTGTTTGTTTGGTATTCTGGTTTGATTACTGAGATGAAGTATATTATTTACTATTTTTATTAGGCATGATTTTTTTGATATATTTTTTGAATAGGTCAATAATTTGTTCACTTTTCTTTAATTTATTAACACTTGTTGTAGTAGATGTAGATTGATCTTTTGCTTTAGTGGCGGCGCTAGTGCTACCGGTGGCAGTGGCATCTTTTCTATTTTTGTCTCTCTTAAAATCATTAAAATTTATTCCACAGTTTGGACAATTGCTAAATTTATTGGGGCCAAAATCTTTAAGATCTCCTCTGCTTTTGTCATTAATATTTTTTCTATTAAAAAAGAATTCTTTTAAAATAGTATTTACTAGGTAACTTGGTTCCATATAGCGATTATGGGCCTCACGCCGAATTCTTTCCATTATATCTTTATCAACTTCAACAAAATTTCCGGCCCATGCACCGATATGACCTGTAAGATTAGAATTGTTTTGTTGATTATGTTTAGGATTGTTGTCTGAATTAATGCCGCCCATACCACTCATGACTCCAATTTGATTAGAGTCATTATATTTTTTACCTGCATAATGAGGTCTTCTTTGGCCATCCCTATTATCCGGTCTTCTGTCTCTATTGTCTCTATTATCTCTATCGCGATTCCAATTATTGTTTGATCTATTGTAGTTGCTGTTATTGTAAATTTTTTTCTTTTCTGGTTTATTGTCGTCCATTGTGTTTACCTGTTTAATTTATTATATGTAAAAATTTTGCGAGTTTAAATCACAAGTATAAAAAGTATTTGTCATATTCAATTTAGTATCGGCAATGTTCGAATTATTCTAGATATAAATTTATGATGTTTTAATAAAAAATAATTTTTTAAATCATCTATTAATCAAATATATAACGTAAATACCTTAAAAGATCTCGCAAAAAGCAATAAAAATCAAGCTAATTTATTTTTATTTTATTTTTATTACAATCGGTCAAATAATTTTTATTTTCAATCATGATGTTTAACCAAGATATTTATTCTTGCTGGTTAGGTGTGTGATGAATATGATAACAAGGAATAACTACAATTATATAAATTATATGAATTATATGAATTATATGAATACACAATATGTTATGAACATAGGTGTGTACGTAAAATTTGTTTTAACTCGTCTTCGGTAAGGGATTCTCTTTGTAGTTGAAAAATAAATTCTTCATCCATAAAAGCAATTAGTTTTTTTAAAATATCTTCTTTAGAAATATTCTTTCCAATATTTTTAGTATTAACATTTTTATAAACATTTTCGAATGAATGATAGACATCTGGAGTATTAGTAAGATTAAAACCTAAGAAATATTGTTTTTTAGTTGCTGATTTTTCTTTATCTTTTTCTATTTCTTTATCTTTGTCTTTTTTATTTTTTTGTTTTTGTTTTTTTTGGTCTTTATCGTCAGTTATGTCTTCTTCGCTTGCTTCAAGTGTTTCGCTTGCTTCGAGTGTTTCAAGTGCTTCAGGTGATAATTCATTTTGAGTTTGAATTTGAGTTTTTCCGTTTATAATTTCTAGATCAGTATTAAGAGTAGAATCCATATTCATAATTATTCTCCGTAGTTTCGTTGGACATTTTTTTAAAAAATAGATGTTATAATTAATTCATAATTTATCTATTAATTTGTTAATAATTATCTATAAATAATAAATAATATTAAAGATAGTAATATAAGCAAAATAATGTAAATAAAATAGTAGTGATAATACTATAAATAATAAATAATATTAAAGATAGTAATATAAGCAAAATAATGTAAATAAAATAGTAGTGATAATACTTTAGTTTTAAATATATGAAGGTCGCTGAAAACCGAAATTTGACGAATTCTGGATTAATTTCTTAAGAACATGTTGAGAAATAGTGCATCTACGTTGGCGCCATCGTCGTCGCTCCTCGACGTACGAGTAGTCCCTCGAGGGAACGAATCCAAGATCTGACAAAATCCAAATTATTTATCGCAATTACTATTAGAGTTTTAGCGTTTTATTTAGCGCTGGATAAATTAATTCTCTTTCTTTTATTTGGTCTTTTATTCGGCCTTCTATTCGGCCCGGAGTGCTTCAATAATTTGTAGACGTTCTGCTTTTATAGCGGGAATGATTCCTGCTAATATTCCAACAATAATTATAGAAATAAGTGATATCGATAATGCCCAATAATTAAAAACCCATTCAAATTGAATTTTAGGGATAAAACTACTGGCCACAAAAATTATACTTTCATAAATTACAATACCAAAAAATAAACCGGCAATTCCCGCAATAAAACAAATGATAATTGCTTCACTTAAAAAGAGTAATCTAATAGATTGATCGCTGGCGCCGATGGCCTTTCTAATTCCAATTTCTCTATATCTTTCGGCCACACTTACCATCATCATATTTGCAACGCCTACTCCTCCTACGGTTAAACAAATGCTGGCCAATACTCCTAAAATAATTGTAAATAAAGTTAAGACTTTTTCCATTTGAGAAAGAAGGGCGCTATCATAACCAATAAAAAATTTTCCACTTATTCCATATTTTTTTTCAAAAAATAATTTTATTTTTTTTCCAAATAATTCAATATCAGCATCGGGATTAGTTTTAATTAAAAATTGTCTTATTTGTGATTGCCAAAAATTTCTAGAATTTCCTAGATAAAAGGTGAAAGGAAGATGAATGGTGTTATTGGGTTTTAACCAATCTTTATTACTACTAGTTTCTTTTAATACTCCAATTATCTTGCAAACAAATTGTGAATCACCATTTGCTTTTATAGATATAATTTTCCCTAGGGAATCATCATCTTTAAATAAATTTTTATTTATATCAAACCCAATAATACATACAGCACTTTTATCATCTACATGAAAATTATTAAAATATTTTCCTTTAAGTAGCTCTTTATGTTCTATAATATTCCAACCATCGGCACTCATGGCGTTTAATCGTATGTCTTTTTCTAGTATGTTTGCTCCATGGGTTACAGTTACATTCCAATCCATCATAGTCGGTGTGAAGGCCATTATCTCAGGAAATATTCTTTTTAAAGGTAATAAATCTTTTTCATAACTAAATGATTCGAACATTACAGGAGTAATATCGCTGGCCTTTAATTCCCAATTTCTATATCCATTAAAATTTACAATATTAGCACCTAATTCGGAAAACGATTCTATAACTTTACTTTTAGTAAACAATCCTAATGTTACCATTGATATCATCGAGGCAACACCAATAGTAATTCCAATCATGGTGAGTAGGGTGCGAATTTTATTTTGTTTAAGATTTTTTTTAACGGAAGAGAGTAGATTTAAAATATTATATTTAGAATTAAATGATTGTTTGTTTTGTTCATTCTGTTGTCCATTATTACTAGCAACTATATTACTAGTAGCTATATTTGAAAGAAAAGTTTGATTGTTTTGATATGCTATTTTATTTGTAATCTCTTCAATAATGATTCCATCTTGAATGTGATAAATTCTATCACACTCTTTAGCAATTTCATTATCATGAGTAACAATAATTATGGTTTTATTTTTTGCCTTTAACTCTTTGAAGAGAGTTATTATTTCATTGCTAGTTTTTGAATCTAAATTACCTGTGGGTTCATCTGCTAAAATTATTTGAGGGTCATTTATTAGTGCGCGAGCAATGGCCGTACGTTGTTGCTGGCCTCCTGATAATTCATTGGGAAAGTGACTTACTACATCTTGAATTCCCAGTGTATTTAGTATTGTTGGTAGTATTGTTGATATTTGATTTGATTTATTAAAAGTAGTAGCGGAAGTAGAAGAAGGCGTGGAAGAGTAAGATAGTGGTAATAAGACATTTTCTAAAACATTTGCGTGAGATAGTAAATGGAATTGTTGAAATACAAAGCCTAAGGTTTTTTGTCTAAATTGGGCCAATTCATTGCTATTTAATTTGCATAAATTTTGATTAGCAATTAAAATTTCACCTTGTTTGATTTTAAGAGTTCCTCCAATAAGATAGAGTAGAGTTGATTTACCTGATCCAGATTTTCCTTGAATGGCGATCATTTCACCATGGTTTATATTCAAATTTATGTCATGTAAGACTGGAACATTTTTTTTGTTTGTAGAATAGGTATAGTAGAGATTTTTTATTTGTATTATTGAAGCGCTCATATTGTGTCTTATGTCTGTTTTCTATCGTATTTTTTATTTTTTGTTTTGTACAAGTTTTGTGAAATCAATCATCTTGACCTGATCTCCTTCTTTTAAACCTTCAGTGATTTCAAAAACCTCTTCATTTTGCGTTCCCACTTTAATATCTTTTTTGCTTCCATCACTCATAATGACATAATAATTATTATCTTCTTTGTAGATAAATTCGTGAGGTAAAGTTAAAACATTACTTTTTTTATTAGAAATGATATCAAAAATTACTGACATTCCAGGAAGTAATATGGGATCCGTATCAAGTATTTCTAAACGAATAATATAATCAGAGAGTGCGGCCCTATCCCAGCGATCTTTTTTTTCTTGAGATGCTAACGAGAGATAACTAATTACCGCTTTAAATGTACGATTACTAATAGCGGTTAATTTCACTATGGCCTCTTGGCCTAATTTTATTTTAATTCTATCAATTTCTCCAATGGTAGCATTAACATATAATTTACTTAAATCATCAATTCGTACAATGTAATTTTCTGTATCCGCTTCCCTGGCAAATTCACCTTCGTTTAATTTGATTTGTACTACAGTTCCTGCATAAGGTGCACGAATTGGATATACTGTGTCTGTTGAATCTGCTGTTTGAGTAATGCTTACAATAGGGTTTCCTTTTTGTAATTTATCACCCATTTTAACGAATAATTGCTTTATGTAACCATTATAGGGAGCGGTAATTAAAGTTCGTCTCTTTGGTTCAATACTACCTCCCATACTTACTTTTTGAATTAAATCTTGTTTTTTTACCTTTATAATATCTTTTTCTTTTGAAGATTTGTCGGTGCTCTTATCTAGAGATGTTTTTATTTTAGAACAACCGATATTGAAAATATTTATAGAGAAAAGAAATGAAATTAGTAATAAGATTTTTAATAATGATTTTGAATAAATAATAATAATATTAATATTATTATTATTATTTAAAGGTTTTTTTAAGTTTAATAAAGTCATGTAGAGTCCCTTGATTGAAATAATAACTGAAGATACCTTTTTTTAAATCATAAAAGGCAGAATAGAATCTTGTTTTAGCATCGATTAAGGATTTTAAGGCAGTAATTAAATCTAGATATTGAACTTTACCATTACGATATTCAGCATATATTAGTTGATAACTATCTTTTTCTAAGAGCAATAATTCTTCACTATTTTTGAAGTTACTAATTCTTTCTTGTAAATCAATAAGTAATTTACTCATATTGGTTTTTAAAACTAATACATCACTTTCAAATTGTTTTTTTTCTGAAATTTGTCTATTAAGCGCCATCTCCTTGTTGCGACTTCGTACACCCCAATCCAAAATATTATAATTAATTTTAAACAAAATATTCCAACTAGTACTATCGTTATCTGTGAAAGAGGTATGCCATGATTTAGTACTTCCCATATAGGTGTTAGTGGAATAACTTACGCCACTTGATATTGATAATTCAGGCCAATTTTTTCTATCTATCATGGAGGTTTCTAACTCTGTTATGTCTTGTTGGAGTAAGGAATTTTTATATTCAATATAACTTTCAATTTTTGGTGTTTCAAAAGTAGTATTTAAATTAAATTTTAAGGTATCATTATTTTCATCTATAGGAATAAAATTGGTTTTGGGATATTCTTCATATGGTAAATTAATTAACTTAAATAACTCCATTTTAGATCTTTCAATGCTATTTATAGTTGCAAGTAAATCTACTCCCATTCTATTAAGATCAGTTTTAGAGCGCAAATAATCTTTTTTAGTTTTTAACCCTTGATAATAAGTTTTACTTATTATTTCATTTTGTCTTTTTAATAGGGATAATTGTTCTTCTTGAACAGAAAGTAGTTTTTTAAGATAAGAGTAGTTTAAAAATTCATTACAAAAATCAGAAGTTAAACGTTCAAGTTCTTTTTTATAATTAAGTTCACTTTTTTGTTTTTTAAGCTGACTTATTTTATAATTGGCCCTACTTACTCCATTATCATAAAAGGTTTCTGATAGATCTAGCGATAGATTTGAAGTCCACATGTTTTTTTGAGGATTATTATAGTTTGAGTAACTATCATGCAACCCATGTGTGGCCTGAAAATCTAGAGAGGGAAGGAATGCTGCAAAGGCATTTTTTTTACTTAAATCATTATTTCTAATTTCTAATTCAAGATTAATTAAAGTGGGGGCATTAGTTGTAAGAAAATTTACTCCTTCAAAGAGAGTAATATGTTTATAGGTATTCGAAGAATTAGCTGCCAATAAAATATTACAATTAAAAAGAGTAATTATTGAAGTAATTATCGAAGTAATTATTAAAAATAGTAGAAAATTTTTAATTTTTTTTTTAAGCAACATATTTATTTTTTTCAAATGAATTACTAAGATGTGTTTTAAATTGCATATCTTGATCTTTAATATGATTTATCCAAAAATTTTGTAAACTATTTATTAGTTCAATTTGTTCATCTACAACAGGTAAATAAAGAAGCCGATTAACTACATCAGAGACAACAGAGGTTAATTCGGTATGAGATATTTGATGGTCGGCCAAGTCAGGATATTTAGCTTTTAATAAAATTCCTTCTTCACATTGAATATGATATTGAACGTAATGTTCTAGCTCTTCCATTTTTTTTTGACCAGTAGGCAGTTTATTTATTACGACATCATAAAAACTATTTATTAATTCAACTAAAAGTTTGTGTTGCCCATCTATGTCTGAATTTCCAATTTTAATTAAATCACTCCAGATGACCTTGTTAGTTGTTGTCGTTGTCATAATTTTTCCTATTTATTTAAGTATTATGATTAATCTTATTTTTAATAGTATCAGTTGATATACCTCTAATCAAATTAAAGATAATTCATATATAATCACTTTGATGTTCGTGTTCCAAATATTTTATTGATATCAAAGACAATTTGGAACACTTTGTTCCAAATTGTCTTGCCAAGAAAAAATGTTTATCTTATAAGTAAATTATGGATGGTTGATTAAGGAATAATCGAACCAAACAAAAATAAAAACAATAAATATTAACAAAGGTAACCAGTAGGTTATTTTTTAAAGTTAGGAATGGTTCCCATTCCTTAAGGAGATCATTATGAGACTTAGATTAAATGGAAAGAATCTTGAACTAAGGAATGTTTTTAAATTAGCACTTACTGGACTACTCTTTTCTGGAATAATGCTTATAAATACTGTTACAGATGCTAATGCAAAAAGTGCTACTGACAATAAGCATTTCACAACTCCAATTTTTGGAACGCCTCAAGCAGCAGGAACAGCATGTCCTGGCGGAGTTATCAATTATGAGTATTTTGCAGAGGAAGGAAGATTGGTTTTGTCACTAGAAGGTTATATGGCGATGGCCGGAGGTTCAAGCGGTAAAAGATTAGATAGAAAAACATGTAATATCGCAATTCCTGTTAGTATGCCTAAAAAAGTTAGTATTGGATTAGCAGTAAAACCATTAAATGGTTGGGCGCAATTACCACTTGCGGCCAGTGCTAAGGCCAGAGCTGAAGCATTTTTTGCAGGTACAACAGGTGTTGTTGTTGAAAGAGATTTTACAAGTGTTATAGATAGTAATTACTTTGATAGTGGTTGGGATACTTTTGATGAAGAAAATTCTACAATTTGGAGTCCATGTGGAGTTAACAGTAATTTAAGATTAAACACAAGTTTGTTGGTTAAAACAAATAGTGCGCTCGAAGAGGCGATTGCTGAGTTTGGACCTTCAATAGATTTAGAAATTAAATTTAGAAGTTGTGAATAGGATAAAATAAAAATAAGAAAATAAGAAAATAAGAAAATAAGAAAAAAAGTGAAATGAAATAAAAATTAGGAGATATTTGTGAGGGATACTTCAAAAGATCTCAGCATGGATGGGCAGATGGTCTTCAAGATGAAATTAGTGGAGTTATTTAGTGAGGCCCAAAATAAAAATAGCGCATATTCTCTGAGGGCATTTGCACGTAAGTTGGCCGTAAGTCCCTCCGCGCTCTCTGAAATATTGAATGGTAAAAGAAGAGTCTCTCGTAAATTTGTACAAAAAACTCTTACAAGACTGGCACTACCACCAAATGAAAGTTACTCGATACTTGAGCATTTTCCTTTGGTGGTAGTTTCCCCTTCAAAAAATAATAATTCGACTAATAATAAAAATAAAGCAAAATCAAAAACTGCAGAAGTGGCAAAAAACAATATGCCATCAATGGAGTTGGCGATGGATCAGTATCATTTAATCTCCGAGTGGTATCACTTTGCTATACTTTCATTAGTAGAGACGGAAAATTTTTCCAGCGATGTTAAATGGATTGCTTCCCGCTTAAATATAAAAATTCCTGAGGCCAAGGCAGCGATAAATCGTTTATTGAAGTTAGGATTTATTAAAGAAGACAGTAAAGGAAATTTAATTTCCACTGAAATACAATATAAAACCTCTGATGAGGTAGCAAATTTGGCCATTAGAAGAGCGCATGTTAGGAACTTAGAATTGGCCCAGAATTCGCTAGATAAATATGGAGTAGGTGAACGAGATTTTACATCGCGCACCTTTGCTATTGATGTAAGTAGATTATCGGAAGCAAAAAAATTAATTAGAAAGTTTCGAGAAGATATGAGTAATTTATTAGAAGTAGGAAAAAAAACTGAAGTGTATAAGGTATGTATTAATCTTTTTCCTCTAACAGATTTGCATTATAAAAATGAGGAGATTTTATGAATATGAATATGAATATGAATATGAATATGAGTAGAGATAGGAATATGAATATGCGCCTGGGAAAACTTACATCATTTAAATCAATTTTGACCAAAACAATCAGTATTGCAGCCGTTAGTTTATTAATGGCCAGTAGTACTACTTGGGCCGCTTCTTCATCAAAGATATCAATTTTAGAGGCCTTTAATAAAAGCAATGGTTCTATTGCTATTACAAATAATAGTTCAAGTGTTAATGATAAATTTAAAAATAATGATTATTTCAATAATTATTTTAAATCATTTATGGAGGGCCACGATGAAAATAATGGTGGTGATCATGTTCGCGCAACCTTCATAAAAATGGGTGAGACAGTTTTGAAATTTCTAACCTCCACAGATGAGGGAATGAAGATAGTAACTGATTTTAATCTAGATTATACTAGCTTAAAATCTACGCTAACAATCGATGTAATTACGGCCGCCCAAGGTCCTTTGATTGACAATAATGGTTCAATTGTGGATGCTCTGGGTGTCCCAGGAAGAATAGTTTTAGATCATGATAAATTTTTTGAACACTTTGAAAAAGATAGAGATGTATATTATTTGGTTTTTCATGAGATGCTTAGAGCGATAGCAGTTAATGACGATGATTATGTGATCTCGAAGACCATAAATCCCTTTAGATCTACCATGAGAATAATTACCCATATTGCTACAAAATATCCTCTGCTAGGTGATCAATTACTTTCAACCATTGTATTAGCAAATCAAATAGCAATAAGCGGTACAGGGTGCCCAAAGAGCACCGATAGTTTATTTGCAGATTTTGATTTTGAAAGAAATATTTTAGATATATCTTTTAAAAAATATTTATTAGGAACTTCGACAGCGAAATCTCCAAATACAACAACTCCAATAATTTTAACTTCAATCTATAGGAAAAATTGTGCTCTATCCATTCCTGTTCAATTACCCGTTAATAAACGATTGGTAGTATCTCAAATAGATATGAGTGAGAAATTGGATTTGGCAGATGTTGGAGTGGCAGTATCCATGCAATTTGAGGCCTTCTTAACAGGGCAAAGCGCTCCAGTTTTAAAAAAGGAGTTTACTAGTAGTGCTGAAAGTTTAAGAGGAAAACTTCTTCTTAGGAGAAATGATATTTTAAATAGTAATTGCGGAGGTAGTGATTTACTTAGACTTAATACCTCTTCTATCATGAAAACAACTACTGGAAATGCAAATCTTGCAGAGGTTGATCGTATTACTTTATACTTTAAAGTCGAAGATTGCTCTCTCTAATTCAATTCCATTCACTTCAATTCCATTCAATTCCATTCCATTCAATTCAAATTTTTATACTTTTTTTTAAGTAAGATCCCATTTTTTTTAAAATATTCTAAATCAAAGCCGATACGATAAATAAGTTATATTTTTAGTAATGAAAAACACTAGTATATTAAAATATTATGGAGATTATTCATGAGTAGTAAAAAAATATTATTTAGTCTGTGCCTGATGTTTACTCTTATTTTCATTAATTCTAATTCTAATTTTAATTTCAATATAAACGCATATGCGCTCACTAGTAGTGAGGATATAGAAAAATTGATAAATGAAGATAAGACAAGAGATAAAAATATTGCCAAGAAAAAAGCGATTAAAGATTATAAGCAGCAAAAGTTTGATGACTTATATAATAAGTTGCAAGAACTTAAAAGTGAATGCCTAGAAGAGGATAACGAATATAAGGATGGTTTAAGAAAAGAATATATTGCTATTCAAAAGGAAAGATTTTACGCCGAGGAAGCGCTTAAAGAGAATAGCAAGATTAGCGGATGTGATTGGTATAGTTGGACCAAGGAGGTAGATAAAGAGAAGTGTGAAAAATATAAGGCAGATAAGGTTAAATTTAATGAGGTCTTAAAAGCGACAAAGGAAAGATATAACGGGATTAAGTCTAGTCTGGATGCTTATTCTAATAAAACAGCTATGCTAAGAGCAAGAATAAAAGATACTGAGAGCAATTTAAGAATCTTAGATAGAGAGCTTAATAGTCTTAAACCAAAACCGGTAGTGGCAGCAGCACCAAGAGATAGGAATGACAGAGATAGGCGGCATACAAAAGTGGCAAAAAAATCTCATGCACCAACAAAATCCTCATCTTCTCCTCGAACATCTTCTGCAGACGATGATGAAGGAGAGGAAATTTTGGCGGCGGAAGCGGAGGATACCTCCACTGATGCATCTTCGTCATCAGATGATGATGGGGGGGGGCCTTCTGCAGCTTCGTTAAAGGCCAAACATAAATCAGGTAGTAGAAAAGGAAAAGCTAGTCCAAGTGATACAAGAAAAATGGAAGCAGTTACTGAAAAGGTACGAGTCGCTAGACAAGAGGCCACAGATTTATTGGTAAAAGTATTAGAGCATACTTCAGAAATACAATCTGAGCAGCAAAAGGTAGGTGAAAAATTAAATGAAATTTCTAAGGAGTTAGATAAATCATATCTTGGAATGTATATGGATAAAAAAATGGAAGAATCCAATGGACAAATAGTACAGGCAGTAGGATCTCAAATGCAGATGTTTGGTCAAGCTTTACAAGCAATGTCTAAGAAGATACAAGAGATTGAAAAAAATTGTAAATGTGCAACTGCAGCGACTACAACTACTAAACCTCCAGTCCTAGATCCTCAAGCGGCATTACATGGTGCTGATGGTGGTGGAACGAGGTGTGCTACTGGTACCTGCCAATAAAATATTTGTTTTATTCGTTCTACTTTGTTCTTAATTTAAAACTTTTACAGTTAAATACTGGCGTCTCTTCGTAGGTTAAATTAATTAACTTACCATATTTATCTTTTTTATCACTTGTAAGACAAATTCCTTCAGCACCTTTTTCCTCATAATTTTCATGAAGTGGTGTTTTTTTTGTTTGGTTACTACTACTAAGTTGAAAATTAGAGCAAAATTTACATTTAGGACGTAACTCATAATCATCAGGTGCTAAATCCTCAGCAGAAACAGTTTTTTTTGTTCTTAGATCAATGCCTGTTTCCATATCAACAGGGGCAAATTCTTTAACATCTTTATATTTTAATTCAAATGGGTGTTTTGAGTTTGCTTGTTTATTCATTTTTGTTTTCTCTTTTGTTCTCTCTTTCTTAGTTTAGTTTTATTTTTTGTTATTTATTTTTTATTTTTTATCATTTATTTTTTTGGTTTTAATATCCACTCTTTTGCTACAGCAAAGACTAAAAATGCTAATATTGCAAATGGCACGTAAGGGAAGACATCACTTTGAGCAAGTGATGCTGATAAGTTACTAAAGTTAAAGCTGGCAGTCCAACTCTCTTTGAGTGAAAGTATTGCTAATGCAATTCCTGCGATAGCGC
>JADGAM010000002.1:0-66619 GCA_015232015.1 Oligoflexia bacterium
GTCTATCAGAAGCAGAAATTCATTGGAGAGAATTTTTAGTATCTCTCGTTAATAGAGGTTTAACCGGATTAGAATTAATAACCAGTGATGATCATCCAGGTCTCAAAGCAGCTAGGAAGTCAGTATTCCCTTCGGTACCATGGCAAAGATGTCAGTTTCATATTGCTCAAAATGCTCAACAATATGCCCCTAAAAAATCAATGCGTATTGAGATCGGACAGGAAGTTAGAAATATTTTTAATTCACCTACGATTGAAGATGCACGTGAATATATAAACAAAGTAATTAATAAATATAATAAAAAGGCCCCTGAATTTGTTAATTGGTTAAATGCAAATATCGAAGAAGGTCTTGTAGTTTATAATTTTCCAAAGGAACATAGGATAAAAATTAGAACTGCTAATATGATAGAGCGATTAAATAAAGAAATTAGACGAAGAACAAGAGTTGCTGGATTATTTCCAAATAAGGAATCAGTTTTGAGATTGGTAACAGCACTGTTGCAAGAAGAACATGAAGGATGGGAGACAGAAGCTCCATACATTAAAATACTAGAGGATTAATTAATATTTTTATTAAATTTAAATATGCTTTTGTTAAGAAAAGAGAATGAGTCATCATTCTCATAGAGGAATATTCAGCTGAAATCAAATAATTTGTCAAGGTCACGAAGTGCCGAATAAAATGAGGGTAACCTTGACAAACAATTTGATGAAAGCTATTTAAAAATTATTTTTGAGAATTTTAGATTAAAAATGATTTGAAGTTTTTACAGAAAAAAATTTGCTTTATCCCTTTGGCAGATGATATTCTTTCACTCCTTCGTAGAAATCCCCATGGTGTTACTCGTACTGAGATAAGAGATTATTTTAACAGAAATAAGAATAAGGCAAATATTGATTCAGCTTTAAACTTACTATCAAGAGAAGATTTAGCTTATTCTGAACCTAAAGAAAGTGGAGGAAAACCTACCGAAATGTGGTTTGCAAAAACAGTTAAAACTCCACGTACGACATAAACGATAATAACGACAAAATACAGGCAAAGAATATTAAATTATCAAGTTTGGTCGTTTAGATCGTTAATGTCGTAGGAGTGTACAATGGGAAAATATCTTAAATTAGCAAAGGAAATTATTTCAAATAAAATAAGTAATTCGTTCATTGATAGTAATTGTTCAAAAAAAGAAATCGCTGATAGACAAAATGGTTGGAAGTCTTTGATTAATACTTTAGGAAATTCCTCAACCAAAGATTTATTGGTGATGCAAAAAAATAGGAATCCATACATTGATTATTCAAAAAGAGAACCTACTCTAATCATTCCGCATAACTCCGATCCTAAATATCATTGGTGGAATGGAGGGAAAAACATTGAGCAAACACTAAAGGAGTTAAATGCACCAGTTGAGATGATTAAACATTATTTAGGAGGAGAATGATGAAAAAGCAGCAAACAGCAATAGATACATATAACCACAACAGACCATAAAGGTCAGGGTTCTTTGACAATCGAATATGGCGAATAAAAGATGTTGCAGAATATTTAAGTGTGTCTACAGGACACATTTGTAATCTGACTTCACAGATGAGAATACCACATAGGAAAAAAGGTAAGTTGTTGTATTTCATTCCCTCTGAAATCAATGATTGGATTAACGAAGGAAATCTATTATGAAAACAACAGCGAACCAAAATAAAAATAAACGATTTGCGACTTTAAAAAGTCATTCTGGTATTAGAAAAGATCTTAGAACAAACAAGTATATTGTCACTAAAAGTATTAGAGGTAAAAGGTACTACGATAGTTTTGACCGATTACCAGATGCTTTGGATTGGAAAAATACATTTCTACCAGGGACTAAGGCGGAATCACAAATTGCGAACAAGCATGTGCAATATGTTTCAAAGGCTTCAGTAATATCAACTTATGATTTAAATGGTATCGATAAAGGACATACGTTAGGTAGTGTATGGGAGATGTATCAGAAACAATATTTCCCACAACTAGAAACTGCTACAGTTGAAACTAAACTTGTTAGAAGTAAGTTTTTTGAATCTTTATTTGATGTTTCCATGGTGCATATTAATTCAGAGTTGTTAGATAAGCACATGATTGAACAAGTGGAATTGGCAAAGGTTAATAATAGTGGAAGACATAATTTTAAATATTCATTAAAGGAATTAGCTGCATTACTTAACTGGTATCATGATAATTACGATTCTAAATTTGTGAATCCAATTTTGAAACGACATAATACAATGGGTATTTTAAAGAAAGTTAAATCTCGAAATAAAAAAATGCAGCATGAGGAGGTTGTACAATTTCATGAGGCACTTCCTCCGTTATTCAAAGATTTTGCTATACTTCACTTTTACTTAGCATCGCGTGTTTCAGAAGTGGCAGGCATTCAGATTTTCAATATCAATCTAAACAATAAAGAGATTCTAATTAAGCATGTAGTAGTGTGGGATAAGAGTAAACGCTTTATAGAGTTAAAGCCCTATACTAAGAATGGCGAAGAGAAACCATGTAGAATGAATAAGGTCATGGAAGAAATTGTTCGTCGTAGGTTGGCCGAAGTGAAATTTGGTTGTAGTTATCTGTTTCATATCGATGGTCAACCACTTGGTTATCGTAAGATTCAGTATGAGTATGATAAAGCGCTCAAAAAATGCGGATTAAGTAGTAAATATAGTGGTACTCACATTATGAGACATTCAATGGCCACAATTACAAGATTGGTCACAGGTAGTTTGGATGCTGCTCAAGCAGTTACAGGCCACAAGGATCAAAAAATTGCCCAACACTACTCTGCTATTCCTTGTGAGGCCCAAGGAAATGCTGTTGATAGTGTAGAGAGGTTCATGGAAAAATATCAGGAGCGTGTGAATGAAAGACGTGCTTCTTCCTCTGAAAAAACAGCTAATCAAATTGTCGGTGTACAAAATCGTGCAGAGTGAGAAATGCTAGTTCGTGCGAACAAATGCGAACAAAATTTGAATTTGAGAGCGAGATTTTAATGATAATAAATATTTACAATTGAAATGGCGGAGACGCAGAGGTTCGAACTCTGGAGACCCGTAAAGGCCTGGATCCTTAGCAAGGACCTGGTTTAAGCCACTCACCCACGTCTCCTAAAGAAATATCGTAAAGAGAGATCTAAAAAACTTTTTTAAAATGATAGCAGATTAACATACTAAAAATTAAATGGCGGAGGACAAAGGATTCGAACCTTCGGAGAGCGTAAACCCTCGGCAGTTTTCAAGACTGCTGCCTTAAACCACTCGGCCAATCCTCCGCACGCTTAGAAAGTATGCTAACTTTTAAACTTTAAAAAGACAATTTAAAATTATCTGAATTCTTCAAAAATTAAATTCTAATTAATACTGGATAAAAAAACTACATCATTATTTTTTTAATAAAATAAATTTTTATTTTTTAAAAAAAATAAAGATAATGAAATAAATAATTTTTCTTTGATCTTTAATATTTAGGAGTAGTTGGTAGTTGATAGCTTGATCAAAAAAATAATTATTTTATATTTTGAAGAACTTAAAGTTTATGGCCGCCGATAAGTTTTTATATATTATAAAGTTAGAGTACAATTAAGCATATGACAAAAAAAGAATAGTGTTAATTTATCTCATCAACTATTATTTCCGAGAGGAAAAATTATGAAAATAAATTTTATTTGTTCTAATTTTATTTATCCTTTATTTATTTCAATACTTCTATTCTTTGTGTGTGCAACAAGACCAGTTTTCGCGGCCTGTACAGAAACCATATTTATAAATGATATAAAAGGTGATGCTAATTTATTATTAAAAAATTTAATTGGTGAAAAGATTTTAGATGAAAATGGAAAATTTATTTCACCATCAACAAAGTGTGTAGTTTTAAGAGGAGAACTTTTTGATACAAAAATGCCAGTTACTGAAGATCAAGTCACCAAAAATCAACAACTAAATTCTCTCTTAAAAAAATTACTCATTGAAAATTCACCTATTTCTGTCGTTCTTGGTACAGAAGATATTTCTTTTTTTAATCGAACATCAACTGATGCGGACGTAAGAATAACTAAAATTAGAAAGTTGATAAATAATGATAAATTCAAGGCAGCACATGTTGTAGTAACAACTGATATTGCAACTCCAGGAATAACAAAAAAATATATAGTAACACCAGGAGGATTATCTCAAGAGAGAATACGCCTGCTAGGATTAGGAGACAATTTAAATGCTATAAATCCTGAACAAATAGAAGCAGTAATGAAAAAGAATGTTTTAGATCCTAATAAAATGGGTTTATTTACTCCTATCAATTTAAGAGACGCCTCTAGTAGTATACAACAAGTGTTTTGGCCTTCCGATGGAGTTGCTTCAAGTTCAGCAACTGTTTTTATTCCTGCTAATTCTATCAAACAAATATTAAAATTAAGTAACTCATCTTCGCCAACATTTTCTCCTATTACCGAAGCTGCAATCGACCCTACTCTCCTAGAAAAGATATTGTCATCGACGACTGCATCTGCACCTGTGTTTTTTTATTCAGCTAAAACACCTCCTACACTTGCAGACGATAGTTCGGTGTCTCCGCTTCCTCCGCTTCCCCTACCTCCTCAATCAACTGATCTTCCAGTGACAGGTTTTTCTCGTTCTCCTTCCATGCCACTAGAAGATGGTAGAAGCACAACAGGAAAAGATCCTTTGAAAAAGGGTGATCCCACAACCACAACAAGTGCTTCAACTTTAGGTTCAACTGAACCACATACTGAATCGCATGCTGATAGTCCTGACTTAACAGAACATGCAATATTAAAAGAAGGAAGCATTTTAAATAAAATAATAAATAATGTATTCCCAAATTTAAATATGGGCAGCGAGGGATTTTCATGCATGACGGGCCACTGTCTTAGTGAAAGTATTGGCGCCTCTAAGGTCAATGAGCTTTACAATGATTGGCTCGAAATCTTAGGTGAGGTTGCACAGGATGAGACTGGAAAAGATAAAGATGAGCTTCTTTGTAAAACACAATTACTAACTCAACAATGTGCAAGACCAGATAAAAAAGAAGAAATACTTGAAAAACTTGCTAAATTAAAAGAAAAAAATCAGAGTGAATTTAGATGTAGTTTTATTGATAATAATATCGCAAAAAAAATGCTTAATGCTGAAAAAAAACAGCAAGTAGATAATAATTCCAAAAATACTGTTGAAGGATTAATCGAAGCTTTTGATGAAGAAAAACAATTATTGAAAGATCAACGAGGAAGACATTGTTTTGAAATCTATGCAATTCTAATAAATTTCAAAGATTTCAATGAGGCGAATACAGACTCTCCAAATTGCAATCCAAATGATTCGAAATTCGCTGAATATGTATTTATGCAAAATAAATGGATGGAAAAATTAAAAAATGGGCCTGCTCTAAAGAAATTTGTCCAAAAAAATCAAGAAAATTCTAGAGAAAGACAAAAAATCAGAAATGCTCGTTATGGTAAATTGAGAGAACAAATATTACAAGTATCAGCACTTAAAACCAAGCAAACTTTAAATAAAAATTTACCATTGTTAGAACAAATAGATACTAATTCCGGTACTGATTTAGACGAAGAAATATCTGAATTGATAAAGCAGATACAAAGTAAGGGATTAAATGATTTGAAAGCAGTTGAAAATTCAAATCCTAACCCCATTATAAAATTATTGTTAAGAGATAAAATATTTCATTTGAGTAGAGGAGCGGATCGTGCAAGAACAGAAGAAGCGGTAAAAAACAAAGAAGAAGTCACTCTATCGACAAGAATTGATCATGAAGCTATTGGTAATCGAGGAGGAGATTTTTTTACTCCTGAGGGCCAAATCATTGGATTTAGGCCTTGGGCAGCGGCCGCCGTTACTTCAACCACATCCTCACATCCATCATTACATTCACCCCCACCATCGACCAGGTCAGAGGGAGTGGATAAGCTGGAACGAGATAAAACCCCAAGTGATCAAAGTGATCAAAGTGATCAGTGATAGTTTTATTACATAATCTTTTTCTTAGCTTCCCTAACCATTGCCTCTCTTTCTGCTTCATTACTCCATCTAGCTTGTGCTTCTTTTGATAATCTATGAATTGGATCGAAATAAGTAAATATCATGTTGGGTTTAACAAAGGGAGCTTTCCAAACGGAGATGCCATTTTCTTGATCATAATATTCATAAGAGGCCACATGACGTTTCCCTCCACCTCCTGGAAGATCACAAACAAATGTAGGAATATTATATCCAGCAGTTATTCCCCTAATACATTTTTCCAACTCTATACTTTCACCTAAAGTATTTCTAAAATGTTCACAACCTTGAACCATATCTGGAATGAAAACATAATATGGTTGAATGTTGATGTAACTTAATTTCTTAACTAATGTAACCATTTCCATGGTGGCAGAGTTAACTCCCTCTTGTAGTACTGCTTGATTTCGAACCGTAATACCCTCTGCAAACAAGCGGTCCATTGCTTTTACTGACCATTTAGTTATTTCTATAGGACTAGAAAAATGTGTGTGAATTGCAATTTGTTTACCCATAGATTTTGCTTTTTTATTAATAGCAGAAAGGGCATTAACCCAATCATCGTCAGTTAAAATTTTCTGAGGAAGTATTGCAATTCCTTTAGTAGCATAACGAAGGCGCCTTATATGAGGGATATTTAAAAGTGTTTCACCTACTAACGTTATTTGAGCAGCAGTAAGGTTATAAACATCTCCCCCAGAAATTACTACATCTTCAATTTGGGGGTTAGTACGGATATATTCAAATACTGGATCCCAATTTTTTACATTGGCACCATATGTGTGTTTTTCAATTTTTTCAGTAGAGCCACCAATAAGGCGACTACGAGTGCAATATGAACAGTAAACAGGACAAGTTGCAATGGTGAGGAAGAGTACTTTATCGAGATAACGATGAGTAAGTAAGGGAACTGGAGAATCGCTATCTTCTGCTAATGAATCCAATTTATAAAATGGATGATCAGGTTTAAATTGAGAAGCTATTGGTAAAAATTGTTTTCTAAGAGGATCATTAATTGGATCATTCCAATTAATGAGAGCAAAAACATAAGGCGTAATACGTATATTCATAGGAGTTAGGTCTTGTCCATCTATCAAATCCCTCATAAATGCATCGTTAACCCTGTTACCTAACACCTGTTTAATTTGTTCGACTTTACGAATCGAATGATGAGTCTGCCAATTGTAATCGCTAAATTGATCTTCATTAATATTTTTCCACTCTGGAATCTCTTGCCAAAAATAGTCATCTCTAAATTCCCGATGTTTTAATTCTATCTTCATCATTCATTTACCCCTTCTTCTTTTTTCATTCATTTATTCATAATTCATATAATTTATTTAAATATATTTTTTATTTAAATAAATCTAATTTAAGAAATATTTAGCAGTATAAACACTAACATAAGTTAAAGACTTTTTCTTTTTTTTTTGCTACATCATTTAAATCACACACATCAATTTACTAATAATATATTAAATTGGAGACCAGTCAAAATGAAAAAAGAAGGATGTCGCTACGGAACACATAGAGTTATTTTCCCAGAAAAAGTTTTACCTCAAACAGCTCAACGAATAGATAATTCACTTCCTATTTATGATAATGAATTGCTAGTCGAAGTAGACACTTTGAATATCGATTCTGCGTCTTTTAGACAAATGAAGGATGCTTGTAATCATGATATTGATAGCGTAAAAAAAATGATTCTATCTATAGTTAAAGAACGAGGCAAACAACAAAATCCAGTAACTGGATCAGGTGGAATGCTTCTTGGTAAGGTAAAAGAGATTGGCGCCAAATATCCAAATATAAAAAATTTAAAAGTTGGTGATAAGGTTGCAAGCTTAGTGTCTTTATCACTTACTCCTCTGCAAATAGACGAAATAATCACAGTTTTTTCTGATCGCGATCAAGTAAAGATTAAAGGTCACGCAATATTTTTTGCCTCTGGAGTATTAGCAAAAATTCCCACTGATATGCCTGAAACTTTGGCCTTGGCAATTTTAGATGTGGCCGGCGCTCCAGCTCAAACTTACCGATTAGTAAAACCAAATCAAAATGTTGTGATCATAGGCGCCGGTGGTAAATCAGGAAGTATTTGTTGTGCTGTTGCTCGAGATATTTTAGGCCCTACAGGTAAGTTGATTGCAATTCAACCATCTGAGAAAGGACGTAAACGAATAAACGAATTAGGTTACTGTGATGAGGTATTAGGAGTGGATGCTTGTAGTCCTGTTGATTGTCAAAAGGAAGTTGCAAGAATAACTAATGGAGAGATGGCCGATGTGGTAATTAATTGTGCTCCTGTAGAAAACACTGAAATGTCTTCTATTATGTGTGCTAAAAACAACAATTATGCAACGGTGTATTTTTTTACTATGGCCACAAGTTTTACTAAGGCCGCTCTGGGAGCAGAAGGAATTGGTTCAGATGCTTTACTTATTATTGGTAATGGGTATGCTCCAAACCATGATTTAATTGCTCTAGATGTAGTTCGAAAGCATAAAAAGTTAAGAGAACTTTTCGAAAAAGTATACTCTTAATGTAACATTATAAAAATAAATAAAAATAAAGCTCTAACTTTACATTTAGTGAAAATTATCTCTATTTCCTTTATCGGCTCCGATAAAAATGCAGGCAAAACAACTTCTTTAAATTTTGTTTATCAGAAATTAAAGAGTGAAAATCAATTTATTACTTCTTCCAATTGTGATTTTGTTGTAACCTCTGTAGGAATCAATGGAGAAGAGTTTGATACTTACGAAAGCTTTGATCGCCATAAATTTCTCAAACCAGACATAACGATATATCGAAATGATTATTTCATAACCGCTACTGACCACTTAAAACAATTAAATGGCCAATATCAAATTGTACATGTTTTCGATGGCCCAAAATTTAATAAACCGTTGATGCTAGGTCGTATGCTCTATGATGGTAAATTAATTCTTGAAGGACCAAATGAAAAAGAGGAATTGTTAGAGATAAAAAAATACCTAGATCAAGCTTTTAATCCTGATTCAAATTTATGCTTTTTTCTTATCGACGGATCAATTGATCGACAATTTCTAGCACATCCTCAAATAAGTGATTACTTCTTTTTTTCTTTGCTACTAAGTAACCGCCAAGAACAAATAAATAAGGCAAATAATTTATTAACCCCTCTAAGTTTCAAAACCTGTAGTTCTGAACTTAAATGTTTTTTTATAAACCATTTAAGTTCAGAACAAATTAAATCACTCTTAATCTATGAGGATGAGAATAATAATAAAAATAATAATAAAAAAAACAAAAATAAAAATAATTTTTCTGTACTCTATAAAGGAACAGAGATCGCATTTTTAGATGATGACTTAAGAAAATGTTGCATTAAATATTCGACTAATAAAACCTACTTGTATTTAAATAGTGCTCTAACAAAATCTTTAAGTTGTACTTTGGCCCCTTTTGAAAAAATGGATATCATTCTTGATAATTTCACCTTATATCAAGATATATCAACAAATATACCTAATAATAATATTTTAATGAAGCGACTATCATTACTACACACCATTAACGTTTCAGCATTATTTATGAGAGAAGAAACTAAAATAGATAAGACAAATTATGGTAATTATTTTTTTAAATTTATTAACAACAATAAAAACAAACAAACTCTTATAAATATATTTAGAGAGAATTTAGATGAAATTAGAGTTAGCCAATGGCTTAATTAAAAAAGAATTGTTTGAAGAGCTGGAAATTAAAAACTATTTTAAGATTTTCGAATCTGAATTAGATATTCCTTTACTTCAGCATAAAATTCTACATTTTCTTGATAAAAAAAAATATATCGAACATTTTGAAGATTTAAATTATTTGCAGAAATGTTTTGGCAATGAGATTTTGAACAAAATTATTTCAAAAAGTAAGACTCTCCCCAATTTAGATAAAATTATTCCTCTAATTAAGATCGGTAAATTGCAGCCCTTTCAACTTTATTCTATTGGAAATTACCTTACAATTGAAAAAGATATTTTAGCATTAGAAGAAAAAAAAGAAAAAAATATAACTAATGTTTTAGAAATTATCACCCTACTAGAAAAATATACTGAAAATAATTTTAAAGATTTCCGTATACCAGAAATTTTCTCCAATCTTCCTATAAAAATTAAAATTATTGAAAATAAAATCGCATCTTTAATAAAAGAATATGAAAATGAAATTTATAAGCAAACAAAATTAAAAATGCTTTATCCCTATCCCAAGGAGTTGAGTAACGTTGAATTATCAAAAAATAAAAAAATTCAAAAGTGTGAGCTAATAAAGATTAAAAAACAAGATAATCAAGATAATCAAGACATCCAAAATAATAACGAAGATTACTCTTTAATCGATTATCAATTGCCAAAAAAAATTAAAAATTTATTGAGAAATAAGGAAAAGATTACAAGAGATCTATCTCAATTTTTAGATCAACGGCTTTTTGAGTTAAATGATGAACTTAAAAAATTCTATAATGACTTGGGAAAAAACTATTATAATCGCCAAAAAAATATATTCTTCTACTATCTTATTTACTGCAAAGAAAAATATAATTTAAATTTTCCCTCTATAATAAAAGATGGTGAATTTCGCCTTAAAATTTCAGATGGGGTATTGCCCGCCTTAAAAGAAAAGCTATTGTTCAAAAAAGAAGAATACACTCCTCTAAATATTGAAATCAAGAATGGCTCGAATGTTTTATTTGGAGGAAATATGAGTGGAAAAACCACTCTAATTAAAACTATTTATTTTTTAATTGCGATGACAAAATTAGGACTTCCTATTCCTTGCAAAGAAATTTTTATTTCTCACTATCCTGAGGAAGTATTTATGCATCTTCCTGGTCATGGAAACCTTCAAAGTGGAATGTCTAGCTTCGCAGAAGAATTGAGCTTCTTTTCACAAAATTTTAAAGAAAATAGCATAATATTAGTGGATGAATTATTGAACTCTACAAACCCACTTAGCGGCACAATGTTGGCCAAAATCTTTTTAGAAGATTTCTCAAATAAAAATGTGATTTTTTTCTGCAGCACTCACTATCTAGAGGTTCTATCTCTCAATAACATATCTCTATATCGAATGAGAGATCAAAATGAGCTAATTAAAGGAGAGGTTGATAAAGAAAGTGAGAGCGATTTTAATCACTGGGCCCATAATGACTTAAAAAAACCGCTAACCTTGGCCTTAAATTTTTCTCTATCTGAATCAATTAAGAATAAGATTAAAATATCATTGGAAGAGTAAATAATAACAATTGAGATCAAAGATCAAAGATCAAAGATCAAAGAAGACCAGTAAAGGATAGTCAAAATCTTAAAGAACATATAGAATTAAGCGATGATTCGTTTGTAGTCTATATTCTGTTGTTTGGCCTATTAATTAGTCTATTACTTAGCCTATTGTTTACCTATTGTTTAGTCTACTTTTTTGAGAGGTGATTTTGTATGCCCAATATCTATTTAGATCAATCAAAAATTAATAAAACAAAAGATCTGGCCCAAGATGTAGCAAATGATGTTCATGAATTTGTCAAAGAACACTCATCTGTCTCCGTTGAGCGGGCCGTATTACGTTTATATGGAGTTAACGGAGTTGATAAGAATGGAACTCCGCTGCCAAATTTAATTGTCGATCTCTTAAAGAAAAAAGGAGGTCCTGGAGGCACTGGAGGTAACGGCGGACTGGGAGTTGGTATTTCGTCTCATTTTGCCTCGGCCCTGCTTCAAAGTAAGAGAGATGCTCAAGCAACTGCTGAATTAATTCTTGATAATAAAATTGATTTTGGAAACATCCACTCATTTTCCAAAGGCGATGTTAAAGCAAAAGAAAATGAAATAGCAAATGAGGCAATCGCTTTAATTGATAAATCAAGAAATATAAAACAAGAAAAACAAAATCGCTTTAAAGTTCCTCCAACTCCCTGGCGATATCTAATCGTGGCCACTGGAAATATTTATGAGGATCGCACTCAAGCAAAAGCAGCAGTGATGGCGGGAGCTGACATTATAGCCGTTATTAGAAGTACAGCTCAATCTCTTCTCGATTATGTTCCTTACGGAGCTACAACAACAGGCTTTGGTGGAACATTTGCAACTCAAGAAAATTTTAAAATTATGAGGGCCGCTCTGGATGAAGCATGTGAAGAATTTGGTCGCTATATTAGGTTGGTTAATTATTCTTCAGGCCTATGTATGGCAGAGATTGCTAGTTGTGCGGCCCTTGAGAATCTAGATATGTTATTAAATGATTCTATGTATGGAATTCTTTTTAGAGATATAAATGCAAAACGCACATTTATTGATCAATATTTCAGTAGATTAATTTGTGCCCGTTCAAAAATAATAATTAATACTGGAGAAGATAATTATTTAACAACAGCTGATGCCATCGAAAATGCTTATACTGTAACTGCCTCTCAATTAATTAATGAGGCATTAGCAAAAAAATCCCTTCTCACTGAAGATCTGATGGGACTCGGTCATGCCTACGAAATAAACCCTAAAATTGAAAATGCATTTTTATATGAACTTGCTCACGCAGAACTTGCGCGGGCACTTTTTCCCCATGCCCCTTTAAAATATATGCCTCCAACAAAATACAAGAGCACTGATATTTTCTACTCCCACTCCTTAGATACTATGTTTAATTTAACTTCCGTTACAACTCATCAAGGAATACACTTAGCAGGAATTCTTACTGAAGCAATACATACACCTTTAATGCAGGATCGTTATAAAGCACTAGCTAGTATCAATTATGTTTTTAATGTAGCAAAAAACTTTGGTGATGAAATTGAATATAAAAAAGATGGTTTTATTGTTAAAAGGGCCACTCAAGTTTTAGATGATGTTCTAGTGTTCCTTGAAAAAGTAAAAGATATTGGTTTAATGAATGCAATTGCGGAAGGTGCGTTTGCTGATGTTAAAAGATTACCTACTAGCGGAAAAGGTTTAGATGGAGTATTTAAAAAAGAATTAGATTACTCAAATCCTATTATGGATAAAATTGAGATGGAAGGAGTAATTAAATGAAAAAGGTTATGAAAAAAAACATTAAAGAAGGTAAAAATACAAAAAATAAAAGTGAAAAAAATATAAGTGAATTAATAAAACCATATGGCGATACTTTAAATGATGGAGTTATACAACTATCATTTACTTTACCCATTGAATACTCAGCAAAAGCAAAAAAGGCCGCTGAAGTTTATGTAAAAAAATTGAATTTTGATGAAGTTCAAGTTACTCATGCTCATAAAATTGCTCATAACTTCACTTACTTTGTTGTATATGCAAAAGCAAATGCTACTCTTGATTACTCAACAGTTCAAGCATCCGAAGTGACCACCGCAGAGATGGACTTTTATCAAATCAATGATTTAATAAAAAACAAACTCAATCGTCCATTAGTAGTAGTTGGTGCAACCATTGGTGATGATGCTCACACTGTAGGCATCGATGCTATCATGAATATGAAAGGGTATAATCAAAATTATGGACTTGAAAGATATCCTGAAATTCGTGCATTTAATATGGGAGCTCAAGTATCCATTGAGGAACTATTAAAAAAGGGCATTGAAATGGATGCTGATGCAATTTTAGTTTCCCAAACTGTAACTCAAAAAGATGCTCACATCCGAAATTTTACTGCCTTTATTGAATTATTAGAAGCAGAGAACTTAAGAAAAAAATTTTTATTAGTAGCGGGCGGACCTCGCATATCTAACGATTTGGCAATCGAACTTGGATATGAAGCAGGTTTTGGATCAGGGACCCTTCCCTCGCAAGTTGCCTCGTTTTTAATTACCAAAATTCTAGATAAGAAAGGAATTAGCTTCGAACATAAAAATACATCAAACACAAACACAAACACAAACAATACTAACACAAATACAAATACATATTATCAAGATGGAGAGTAGAATATGAACGTGCATAATACAAAAGAATTACAACTACCAAAATTGAAATTAGATCGCACCGATAAATTATATAAGGAGGCATGGGATCTAATTCCAGGAGCAGTAGCAGGAATAAGACGTCCTTATAATTTTGTTCCAGGTGAATATCCAATATTTTTTGAAAGTGCCAAAGGCGGAAAAGTTACCGATGCTGATGGAAACGAATATCTAGACATGCTTTGTGCTTACGGCCCAATCATTATTGGTCACAGAGAAGAAGAAATTGATAATGCAGTAATCGACCAGATACGAAATCATGGTTTCTGCATGTCCTTAGTTCAAGAGGTTCAAAATACATTAGCACACAAAATGTGTTCATTGATTCCTTGTTGTGAAAAAGTATCATTTGTAAAAACTGGTTCCGATGCAACTTCCATAGCAATTAGAGTTGCTCGCGCTCATACTGGAAAATTAAAAGTACTTCGTTGTGGTTATCATGGTTGGCATGATTGGTGTGTAGAGATGAAAGGTGGAGTTCCTAGTAAGCTTTATGAAGATGTCCATGAATTTCACTACAATAAACTTGATGAAGTGGAAAAATTACTTAAAGAGCACATTAACAATGTAGCGGCAATAATTGTAACTCCAGTCGGTCACCCTCTTGCGGACAATGTACAAATGCCAAAACCTGGTTACCTACAAGAGATGCAAAAACTTGCTCGTCACTATGGAGCAGTTTTAATTTTTGATGAAATAAGAAGTGGTTTTAGAGTAAATTTAGGCGGAGCTCAGAAAGAATTTGGAGTTACTCCTGATCTAGCAGTTTTTGGAAAAGCATTAGGTAATGGTTATCCAATAAGCGCACTAGTCGGAAAGAAAGAAATAATGGATGTATTGGTGGATAAAGTTTTCCTCAGCTCTACATTTTTCCCTAACAGTTTAGAAATGGTTGCGGCCTTAAAAAATCTTGAAATACTAGAGCGAGATAAGATTCTAGATGCTATTAAAGTTAAAGGTCAAAATTTTGCAGCAAAGGTTAGAAAGTATATCAATGAGAGCGAAATTCCATGTGAATTTTCAGGTGAACCTTGGATGCCTTATATAACTTTTCCAAAAGATGAGAAGAAATTATATAAAGATTTACGTAATCGTTTTTACACAGAACTCATAAGAAGAAAAGTATTTTTACAACCATATCACCACGGCTACATCGCTTACAGACACAGCGATGCTGATCTTGATAATGCTTGTGAAATGATTGGCGAAAGCTTGTGGGCCTTAAAGGCACTTATAAAATAAGTGTATCTTTCATTTTGTTTTGATTAATCAAAGAATATTAACCAAAAAATATTAATTAAAGAATATTAAGTAGAGAATATTAAGTGGAGAATAAAAATATGAAAGATAGTATTAATAATCCTATAATAATATCTTGTCCTGTAATTGGGGCCGAACTAACAAAAGAAACATACCCATATCTTCCTCTAACTGCAGAAGAGTTGGCCAATGCCGCTGCTGAAGCAGTGGCCGCTGGTGCAAGTATAATTCACCTTCATGTACGAGATGAAAATGGTCGTCCCACTCAGAAAGTAGATGTATTCGAAAAAGTTTCTAAATTAATTAGAGAACGCTGCGAATGCATTTTGCAATATTCTACGGGAGGAGCAGTAGGAACTCCTGTAGACGCTCGTTGTGCTCCTCTAGCATTAAAACCTGAAATGGGCACTCTATCAATGGGAACAATGAATTTTGCTAGTGATGTTTTTGAGAATTCACAGGCCACAATAACTCAAATATCTCAAGCTCTTCAAATGAACAATGTAATGCCAGAGTTAGAAATCTTTGATTATGGAATGTTGGAGGCCGTTGATCGCTACGTGAAGAAAAATATTATCCCTAAAAAATTTCATATTGATTTTGTTTTAGGTGTTCCTGGTGGAATGAGTGGAGAGATAAGAAACTTAGTTATGCTTGTAGATCGCTTAGCGGCCGAACAAACTTGGGCGGTGGCCGGAGTTGGTCGTTTTCAATTACCACTATCCACATGTGCAATTGCAATGGGTGGACACGTTCGAGTGGGAATTGAAGATAATATCTATTATCGCAAAGGTGAGATGGCAACATCAAATGCGGAATTAATTAAACGAATCGTACGAATTGCACAAGAATTTGATCGCAAACCTGCCACCATTGCGGAAACTAGAGCATTACTTAGTTTATCCTAAATTGGTCCTAAAATAGTTGATAGAATACTGTTTTTTCCTTCGTCTTCTATTCTTACTCTTATTCTTTCTTTACTTTTTTCCTTGAATCTTTTTACCAGAGACTCAATTCCATCTAAATCATCTTCTGTTAAATAAAAATATTTTGCATCTTTCATCACACTACTTTTTTGTTCATCACTTGACCTAAAATTTACATCACATTGATCTTTAAAAAGAGTATCTTTTGTATCACAAAGGCCTATACTATGACCTAGCTCATGAATTAATGTTTTATAAGTTGTCCAAAACAACTCTCTATATTCAATATTATTTTTCTTTGCAAGAGTAGCAACATCTGTTGGAGAATTAACAGAAATCTCCCATAGGTATTTTTCTTTATCTAACTTCGATAAATTATCTTTTTTAAGTACCATAAAAGTGTCATTCCATTTATAAATTTTTCCTTCATAATTATCCAGCATAGCTAAATTTACTTTGATATAAGCATAATTGTGGTTATTATAGACTTTTGGTAAGTAATAACCATTGAGATCTACAAAAATATCTTCTGCAGCAACTTCAACAAATAAATCAACCATTCGTACGCTCATAATATCTAATGGATTAGTGTTTTTTTTATCACAATTGATCTCACTAATCTTGATTGTGCTTTGATTATTTTCCCCATTTTTAAAAAAAACATCTATAGATCTTATCCATAGCTTTAAAGCAGTATTAACTTCAATTGATATATTTTCTTTTGAAAGTCTTTTATCTTTTACTACGACACAAAAAGTAAGATCATTTTTATTGATAATTTTATGAATTAAATATGATTTCCACCATTTTTCATGATCCACCCACTTATCATGACCATAGGCCCAGGATTTACTCGATAAGAACATAAGCATAAATATAAACATAAACATTAGCAAAATAAGAAAAATAACCATTGTTAAATTTGGAAAAAATGATCGTGATATTTTACTCATTAAATTTCCTTCTTAATAATTTATCTTAAATTTCTATCTTAAATTTCTCTCTATAGACTTTAATATATATTTTATTATATGCTCTGATTTATATTATTATGTTGATGATAAAAGTAAATATTAAAACCAATAAAAAGGATTTATGTATGTGTAATTCATCTTCAGTTTACATCCTCTCTTCATCTCGCACTGCTATTGGTAGTTATTTAGGAAAACTCTCTACAATTCCTGCTACTCGCCTTGGAGCACAAGTTATAGATGCGTCCATAAAGAAGGCGGGCATCGATTGCAAGGAAGTAGATGAAGTTATTATGGGACAAGTTTTGCAAGCAGGAGTTGGCCAGGCCCCAGCAAGACAAGCGGCCATCTTTGCAAAACTTCCATCCTCTACTGCTTGTACTACGATAAACAAAGTTTGTGGTTCCGGAATGAGAAGTATAATTATTGGTGCACAAGCAATAAAACTTGAGGAAGCACATGTGGTAGTTGCAGGTGGAATGGAAAATATGTCTCTTTCACCACACTTTGTTCCCAGCTCTAGAGCAGGAATGAAATTTGGTAATGTTGAACTTAAGGATACTATGCAATGGGATGGTCTATGGGATGTGTATAGCGACAGAACAATGGGTAGTTGCGCGGAAGAGTGTGTGAAACGCTATTCTCTATCTAGAAAAGCTCAAGATGATTTTGCAATCAACTCTTTTAAAAAAGCGCAACAAGCAATTAAAGAGGGTATTTTTACAAGTGAAATTTCTGAAACAACAATCGTAGATAAAAAGGGAAACATAATTGTTAATGAAGATGAAGGACCATTTAAGGCCAACTTTGAAAAAATCCCAGCTCTAAAAGCAGCGTTTGAAAAAGATGGAACTATCACCGCCGCCAATGCTTCAACTATCAATGATGGCGCAGCAGCTGTAGTTTTATCAAATCACAATCACAACGGAAAAGCAAAATTCAAAATTCGTTCTTACGCTGCTCACTCTGAAGATCCTACTTGGTTTACAGTTGCTCCTATAGGTGCAATCAACAAAGCATTGAGAGTGGCCAATCTTGATATTAAAGATGTTGGTCTATTTGAAATAAATGAAGCGTTCGCTTGTGTAACCATGGCCGCCATTCAAGAATTTAAAATTGATGAGGCAAAAGTAAATGTTTTTGGAGGGGCAGTGGCCTTAGGTCACCCTATTGGTGCTTCAGGAGCAAGAATTATTGTTACTTTGATGAATGCCATGGAAAGAAAGGGAGTATCTATTGGTTTGGCCGCCATTTGTATTGGTGGTGGAGAAGCATTATCAATGATTATCGAACGAATCTAAAATATCTTATCTTTATTCATTATCAAATAAAATATATTCTCTTTCTATTCTAATTCTATTCCATTTCTCTATAGTTTTTTTTAAAAAAACCGATCTGATACTCATGAAGCTATTAGATCAACTATTAGATAAATTTAAAAAAAATAAAAATTCCACTAAAGGATCTGAAGAAAAAAATACCACACAAATATCAGTAGAAACAACAAACAATTCTGATACAGGAACTGATACAGGTATTACTAACCCTGCTAAATTATCCATTCCCAATATTACTTCATCAATTAAAAACATTTTACATTCGGATAAACAAAAAAACAGTAATTCTCCAGATATTACCAAAGAAGAAGCTGGAGAAAAAAAAGCAAAACGCACTAAGATAATCAAGTATGTTTTAATGGGAGCAGTGATTATCGTAGCAGGAAGTATTTTACTTGAACCCAATGAAGACCCTCAAGTCAAAAGCACCAAAAATGCTAATGGCAATATAGAAGCATCTCAAGATAATAAAGGAAAACTTAGAAGAAAGTTTAAACCAAAAATTGTTGAATCTAATGAAATGAAAAAAGAGCTTAAAGAAAATAAGGATAGTAATGAAAATAAAGAAAATAATGAGATAAAAGAAATAAAAGAAAATTCGACGACAACGACGGCCACTACAGAAAACAGTAATAGTATCAGTAATAGCAATAGTGACAATAATGTCGTACCTGCGCCTTCTTCTACAAACGAAATAAAAACATTCGCCCCTGAAGCACCTTCTACAATAGTTGGACAAAAAGATGTTAAAGAAGTTGAAATTAAAGAAACAACTAATACTAAAAATTCTCAAACATCATCAACAGCTATCGATGATACATATGCAGCTCCACTAATATCTAAAGATATTGATAAACTTAAAAACGCAGTAAGCAAATTTTCTGTTGAGGAAAAAAGTATTGATACCGAAAAAAAAGATGATGAGAATGACAAAAGTGACAAAAGTGATAAAAGTGATAAAAACGA
The DNA here is from genome assembly GCA_015232015.1 of Oligoflexia bacterium. Taxonomy (GTDB): domain Bacteria; phylum Bdellovibrionota; class Bacteriovoracia; order Bacteriovoracales; family Bacteriovoracaceae; genus JADFZW01. Next base: position 19,507 of record JADGAM010000002.1, read on the forward strand.
AGAAACAGGCCCAGAAACAAATAAAGAAAAAAACAATCAAACACAGAGAATTCCTTCGTCCAAGAATTTATCTCTGAATCCAGATTCTCTAACTAATGAAAACAATGCTCACGCGTTACCTATTCCTAATTATAATTCCAAAGGGAGAGGTCTAGTATATAATTGCAAAGGAAAACATTGGGCATGCTTAAATAAAGAACATTATTTTCAATGTAAAAGTAACCAAATTTGGTCTAAACAAAAGAATACATCTCCTACTTGTGTAATATTTGAAGTATATGCATCAGAAGAAGATTGTATAGAAACACAGAAAATGAAAGTAAATGAAAGCGGTTCAGCTAGTAAACTTTGTGATAATTAAATTTAAATTATGAAACAAAAACTAAAAAAAATAAAAAAAATAAAAAATAATAATTCACCAAAAAATCGAATTGTCTCAGTAAAAACTGAAGAATTGGCCACTCTTAAAAAAAGTCTCGACAATTTAATAGGTAATATGGAAACAGAGTTGAGTAGAGTTAAAAAATTACACACACAACATGTTCCTTTAAGATTTGAAAAATTTAAGGGATTACAAATCATTAGTAAGTACAAAACAGGAGATCAAAATGGTGGTGAATTTTTTGATTTAATAAATAACAATAATAAACTATTCATGATTTTATCATCATCTTCTTCTTATCTATCGTCAAGTTGCGTTGTTGATTCATTTTTAAAATTAAGCGAACACTCAAATTTAAATTATCAAAAATCGGACACCTTCATAAAAATTTTAAATAATGAATTGATCAACAACATTAAGGAAAGTCTTAAACCAAAGTACAGAGGTGACAAATTCATTCCTCCAAATACAAATGTTAAACATTCAGTCGAAATTATTACCGCGGAAATCGATTTAAAAACACTAACAATGGAGGGAATTAATCTCGGAACTACTCTTTTGTTTTCAAAAGAAATGGAATCTTATTTTGATAAAAATGAGATACAATTACCAATCTCTAATATCTCTAATATCTCTAATAATAATCGTAATGATGAACTAGATAATATTGATCAAATTTTGAACACATATCGCTTTAAAATAAAATTTAAAAGGGGAGAAAGACTGCTACTGCTCTCACCGGGATTTCGTAAAAATACAAAAGATATTCTTGATGACACACATATAAGTGATTTTATAAAAATTCATAATAACAAAATATTATCTGATTTAATTAATGAATTATTTTTTCACTTAAAAAAATATAATGACTATAATATGAGTAACAATTATCCTATATATGATTCTTCATCAATAATTATCGAGGTAAATGAAAATGTTATCACTGAAGTCTAGAAAAAATAGAAAACTTATAACAAATATTTCCGTTTTTTTAATATTGGTGGCATACACTGCTTTTACATATGCTGACCAACAAACACAACAAGCGCCAACAATAGCAGTAACAAATAACAACTCTGCTACTAATGCTCAAAATTCGACCAAAGTCACCGCTACACTCCCAGCGGCTACTCTCAACTTATTTACAGTGAAAGAATGCCTACAAAGTGATTTTAATATAAGAATTATGCACGACACTTTTGCTTTTGGTTTATTTCAAAATGTCCTAAATATAGGAAAAAAGCACTGTATTTTAAAAATAAATCACGAAAAATATAAATTCATAAAATCAGGTTGGATAATCGATGTATGCCGGGGACCTATTCACATAAAAAAAGATTTAAATGGATTAAAAGTTATTAAGAAAGACTCTTATTGTTTTATGAGTGAACAAAATGAAAACAGTCAGAGTGACAAAAATTTATCCGATTACTGTTTCGAATATTCAAAAATTCGTACCATTTTACAAGATGATGGCCTAATATTTGCGGACGGAGATCGTGAAACTCTTTCTTCTGAGCATGGAAAAATTTATTGTGCTTCTTTACTTGTAAAAAAATACCTTCAAGATGCTTTAATTTTTAGTTTACATAATGAATATGAAAACAATGTTAATCTATTAACAAATAACAATAGCTCTGAAATGCAACCTACTAATGCTATTAATACTACAATACTACCTACTTCACTTACTAATGTTCAAGCTCAAACAAATCCAAGCACCATTACTACTTCCTCATGTAGTGATCCTAAGGCAACTGCAAATTCATCAACATCTTTTTGTAAACCAAACACAAACACTGAAATAAAAAATAACAAAACAGAAGAAACAACCACTGCCCCTGCTGATACAACTAACAATACAGATACGAATACAAATCAAAATCAACAAGAACAAAGCAAAGATAAAGAGCACAAAAAAGATAAGAGTATATGGGATATATTTTTTGGATCTGATTAATAAATTTATTAATTTATAGAATGAATTTTGATAAATCGGTTCTTTTAGCAAGATCTCCAACTGTTTTATTAACATACTTGGCATCAATTTTTATTGTCTTTCCTTCATTTTCATTGGCCTTAAAACTAATCTCTTCAAGCATCTTTTCCAAAACAGTATGCAATCTTCTAGCACCAATATTTTCCACATTTTGATTTATTTCAAATGCTAGGGAAGCAATTTCTTTAATTGCCTCAGTTGAGAAATCAAGGGTTACTCCTTCTGTAAACATCAATGCCTTATATTGCTTAATTAAATTTGCTTCTGTTTCAGTTAAAATATTTATAAAATCTTCTGATGTTAGGGCCGCTAATTCTACTCTAATAGGAAGTCTTCCTTGAAGTTCTGGCAACAAATCTGATGGTTTTGCAACATGAAAAGCACCCGAAGCAATAAAAAGTATATGGTTAGTTTTTACAGTACCATGTTTTGTTAGGACCGAAGTTCCCTCTATCAATGGCAATAAATCCCTTTGCACTCCTTCTCTACTAACATCTGCTCCACCGCTAGTATGTCTCTCTGAACGTGCACATATCTTATCAAATTCATCAATAAAGACTATTCCATTTTGTTCAACAGCGGTGATTGCCTCTTGAACCATTTTTTCATGATCTAATAACTTATCACCTTCTTCGTTCATAATGATCTTGTATGCTTCTTTTACAGTTAGCCTTCTATTTTTTGTTTTATTTCCAAATGCTTTTCCCAGAGCATCGCCAATGTTCATCATTCCAATCTGTGCTCCTGGCATTCCGGGAATATCAAATGTTGGAAAAAGATTTGCATTTTCATTAACTTTAATTTCTATCTCTTTATCATTTAGTTCACCTTTAACTAAAAGATCATGATAGTACTCTCGGCCCTCACTATTGGAAGGATTACTCTCTAATGCATCTAAAATACGTCTTTCTGCGTGTTCATTCGCTTGAATTTCTACTTTTTTTCTTAATAGTTCTTTTGTTAAATTTATTGATATTTCAAGAAGATCACGAATGATTTGCTCTACATCTCTTCCCACGTAACCTATTTCAGTATATTTTGTGGCCTCTACTTTAATAAAAGGGGCATTAACTAATCTTGCTAAACGTTTTGCAATTTCAGTTTTACCAACACCAGTGGGCCCTATCATTAAAATATTTTTTGGTTGAACCTCTTCTTTTAAATTATCATCTAATCTTTGTCGTCTCCATCGATTTCGAAGTGCTATTGCAACCGCCTTTTTTGCATCATTTTGCCCAATAATAAATCGATTCAACTCTTCTACTATTTTTCGCGGAGTTAATTCTTTATCTTTATCATTATCTTTATTTTTTTCTTTTTCTTTTTCTTTATCTTTTTCTTTATCTTTATCTTTTCTTTCATTTTTAATTTTAATTTTACTCATGAGTTATTTCCTAAAAATGCAAAACGCATACTTTATTGTTTTATTTTTTTATTTTTTCCTATAACATTTCAATTGTAAATTTAGTATTTGTGTAAATACATATTTCAGAGGCAATTTGCATGGCCTTCATTGCAATATCTTCTGCACTTAAAGCTTCCATATCAATCAAAGCTTTGGCGGCCGCCAAAGCATAAGGTCCTCCTGAACCTATTCCTATCAGACCTTTTTCAGGCTCCAACACATCACCTGTTCCTGAAATTAGCAATGAAACAGATTTATCCGCAACCGCCATCATTGCTTCCAATCTTCTTAAATATTTATCTGTTCTCCAATCTTTTGCTAACTCAACGGCCGCCCTTGAAAGTTGCTTGGGATATTTTTCTAATTTCTCTTCTAAACGTTCAAATAAAGTTAAAGCATCAGCAGTAGCGCCAGCAAAACCTGCAATCACTTGTCCATTGTGAAGACGTCTTACTTTTTTTGCTTCTGACTTTAAAATTATATCCCCCATAGTAACCTGTCCATCTCCTGCAATTACAACTTTATTATCTTTACGAACAGAGACTATGGTTGTTCCGTGCCAAGTAACATATTCCATTCCCATCTTTATAACTCCATATTTGTTCAATTTTTATTTAGAAAGCGCTGTTGTGGTCACAAGTGCAACCATATTTTTCTCTCTAAAATCTAATAATTTTATATACGCTTTATTTAAATCATCACCATATTTATAATTTAAAAACTTATAAATATCTCTATCAATAAGTACTACAGCTTTTTCGGCATTCATATTTTTTTGATGTCGACATTTTTCAATATATGCCTCCATTTCAGGCATAATTAAGTCAGTAACTTCGCCATATCCTTCCCAAGAGGCAAAATTAACTAAACTATAATATGGATATATTCCATTTACAATTTTCCAATTTATTAATTTTTTTTCTACCTTTCTCGCTGTCTCCCTCTGGGATACATCAATATTTGAAAAATATTCCGCAGAATAAATTGAAGAGTTTTCCAAAACATCTACGATCTTAAAAATTTCTCTATCTCTAGTTATACTAGTAGTAAGTGGAAAAACCAACAATGACAAAGTTAAAACGATTAACAATCTTTTATAAACAAAAATAAATCCTCTATGAAATCTATCATGTAATTTAGTTAACGGATATGCTGCTAGCACTGCTAGTGCCGGAAATGATGGCACAATATAATTTGAATATTTCCATCTAACTAAAGAAAAAGCACCAACTACAACAAGAAATAACGAAACAAAAAGCAAAGTAATATTTTTAAATTTCTCATTTTCTTTTCCACTAGCAACATTGTGATGCCTTTTAAATATGTTCTTACCTTTTATTTCTTTAATTTCTTTAATCTCTTTAATCCACTTAAAAAGAAAATCTCTTATTATAAAAACAATTCCAAAGATTCCTAATATCGACCATGGTCCCATGTTCTCAAAAAAGTAATATGGATAAAGCATTAGCATAAACTCTTTTTGTCCTCTCCCTTGAACAATAGTTGGAAACAATTGATTGTTAACATAATCCCAAAAAATAATTTCATGCCCTTGCAAATATAAAAGTGCTGGCCAAAGTGAGAATAGAGCTAGACCCAATAAGAGAGATACCCAAGGCATAATTTTTTTCAGAATAGACAATTTTCCAGTCAATAATAAATGCAATACTACTGTCATTGGTACAACTAGAGCTGGAGGACCTTTTTCCCAAAGGCATAAAGCAAAGAAAATTCCCGCCAAAATCCAATAAAAAAACCATTTCCATTTCTCTCTGTTTCTTTTGAATGATGAAAACTTACATGCTTGATTAGCTTGATACGCTTGATATGCTTGATAATAGAAAAATATGGAAAATAAAATTAAGGCCATCAAAGTTATATCTAAACCAGGTGATCTAGCTTTTTTAAATAGTGGTGGCAGGAGAGCAAAAATAAGTCCAGAATAGAATGCAAAAACTCTATTTCCCGATTGCCCAACAAAATAAGTTAATAAAACTATACTGGCAAAGGCCCAACTAACGCTAAAAAACCTAGCGGAAACATAGTTAAAACCAAATATTTTAAAAAATATTCCTTCTAAAATAAATAACAGTGGAGGATGTTGATTATATAGGGGGTAATTAATGTCACTTACATATGGAACAATCCAGTTACCATAAAGCAAGGCATTTTTCCCTATGGCGGCATATAAGTATCCATCATGAAAAAAACCTCGCACCCATAAATGTTGGTAAAGCAAAATGATGGCGGTTAAAAACACCAACGTATAACTAATTTTAAGTGACTTTTTATCTTCTTTTTTTAGCATTCTTAAAAAGACCAACAATTAACCAATATTTATTTAACCAATTAAATACTGAAATTTTGTTTTAGGGTATTCATAATTTAATTCCAAATCTATTTTTGGAATTAATTCATTAATAAAAAAATTCTTCCACATTAAATCTTTAAAAGACATAACAACAACAATTTTTAAATTATACCCTTTTACAATTTCAGAAAAATTTTTAAACTTTTCTATTAACCAAATTAATTTATCTTCATTCATATTAGGATTAGGATTAGGCCTTTGTGAGATTGTTTTGAAAGCAGTTTTCAAAACTGACTGTAGATTAATGAAATTTAGATAAAATTTTCTGTTAAATGCTTCTGTAAGAAATAATTCCTGATCATCATCTTTGTTATCTCTTCTACTAATACTAGTAGCAACCGCTCCATCTAATAAATAATCCATTACTGAATATCCCCAAGGATACTCAGTAATGTTGACATCACTCAACCATAATACTCCAACAGTATTTAAATCCACATAATCTAAAATCAATTTTTCATCACTCATTATTTTGATCATCACTTTGATCCTGAGCTTGATTTTGAATTTGAGCTTGAGCTTGAGTTTTTTCTTTTTCTAAAGTTCTTACAATTGCATCCAAAATACCATTAACAAAGGCCCAGGATTGTTCATCAGAAAATGATTTGGCCATCTCTATGGCCTCATCAATAACAACTCTCTTTGGAGTATCTTTAAGATAAATTAACTCATATACGGCCTGTAATAATATTGTTAGATCCACTTTTGCAATTTTAGCTATAGACCAATTCTTAGAATGTGCTTCAATTATTTTTTCTAATTCATGATATTTTGAAAGCACTCCAGTAACGATTGAGAGTGCGTACTGCATATTTTTTCCGAGGGGAATTTTTATGGTGTTTGTATCTTTGTTTGTCTCTTTTTTATCTACTTCTAGTTCACATTCAAGTGAAGAAAGAGTTTCATTAAAATTTTCTATTGACTCAAGAATATACTTTCCACGCAAATTATCATCCAACAATTTATCTCTAATCTCTTTTATCTCTCTAAATTGCAAATGATATAAAAATTGAAAAGAGTATATCCTTGCAATTCTTCTTGGATGTAATTTGTTTTGTGGATGTCGCATATTAATTATCCATTCTTAAGGCCTGAAAAGGCCTTTATCTCTTACTTAGTTATTAGCGGATTATCTAATTGGGTAAACAGGGAATTCTTTACACAAGTTAACAACTTTATTTTTTATGTCTTTTAAAAGTGTTGCATCTTTTGGATTCTTTAAAGCTTTTGCAATCCAAAGAGTAATATCTTTAACATGATTTTCCTTAAAACCCCTAGTAGTAATTGCGGGAGTTCCAAGCCTAATACCTGAAGTAACAAAAGGTGATCTCTTATCGCCAGGAACCATATTTTTATTACAAGTTATTGCAACTGTCTCTAGAATTGCTTGAGCTTCTTTTCCTGACATGTTTACCGAGTCTGTTTTAACAAGCATTAAATGATTATCAGTTCCTTGAGACGCTAGCTGGATTCCTTCTGCCATCAATGTTTTGGACATCATTTGAGCATTTGCTAGAACCTGTTTTTGATATTCTTTAAAACTTGGATCTAGTGCCTCTTTAAATGCAACTGCCTTGGCAGCAATTACATGTTCCAATGGGCCACCTTGCACACCTGGGAATACGCTTGAATTTAATTTCTTTTCCCACTCTCCTGCAGGAGAGGCAATTATAATTCCTCCTCGAGGTCCACGCAATGTTTTATGTGTGGTTGAAGTAACAATATCTGCAATTCCCACGGGTGATGGGTGAAGTCCTGTCGCCACTAATCCTGCAATATGCGCCATATCTACCATTAAAATTGCTCCAACTTTATTTGCAATCTCTTTCATCGTCATAAAATCAATTATTCTTGGATATGCAGAAGCTCCAGCAACGATAAGTCGTGGTCTCTCATGTTTTACCATATCTTCCATTTGGTTGTAGTCAATTCTCTCTGTCACTGGATCAAGACAATATGAACGAACATTATACATTTGGCCTGAAAAATTAACAGGACTTCCATGAGTCAAATGGCCACCCTCATTCAAACTCATCCCCATAACTTTATCGCCTGGTTTTAAAACAGCAAAGTATGCGGCCATATTTGCTTGAGCACCTGAATGTGGCTGTACATTTGCGTATTCAGCATTAAATAATTTTTTAAGTCTTGTTCTAGCAAGTTCTTCTACTTCATCAACAAATTCACACCCACCATAGTAACGTTTCTGAGGATATCCTTCTGCATATTTATTAGTTAAAAGTGATCCTTGTGCTGCCATCACTGCTGGACTTGCATAGTTTTCAGAGGCAATAAGTTCCAATCCTTCCTCTTGTCTCTTCCTCTCGTTATCAATAAGCCCAAATATTTCAGAATCCATTTTACTTAAGTGAGTTGCATCTTGATGGAACATTTTTAGTCTCCTAATCTATTAATTATTACAATTATATATAATTGTTGCGATTTGAAATTATATAATTCACAATTATTTTTTCTAATTGATTTAATATTAATCTTAAAATTAAGATTAATATTAACGTTACTTATCTTAAGCTTTGAATCTAGCTTAGCATTTTTTGAAAATCAAACAAGAATTTGTGCCACCAAATCCAAAAGAATTATTTAAAGCATAGGTAATATCTTTTTTTATTGCTTTATTGGGCACATAGTTCAAATCACATTTTGGATCTTCTTTGTCTAAATTAATAGTTGGAGGAATGATTCCATCTTTTATGGACATAAGACAAAAGATTGATTCTAATGCGCCAGCAGCACCAAGCAAGTGACCAGTCATTGATTTAGTTGCACTTATAGAGAGTTTATGAGCATGATTTTCAAATACTTTTTTAATTGCATTAGTCTCTGCAATATCACCAAGTGGAGTTGCAGTTCCGTGAGCATTAATGTAATCAATTTTCTTTGCTTGTAAATCAGCATTATATAAGGCCAAAGACATACAATTAATTGCCCCTTCTCCCTCTGGATGAGGCGCAGTGATATGATGAGCATCAGATGTAGCGGCCATTCCAACTAGCTCTGCATATATATTTGCTCCTCTTAAAATTGCCTTCTCCATATCTTCAAGTACTATTATACCCGCACCCTCTCCCATAACAAAACCATCTCTATCTAAATCAAAGGGTCTTGATGCTTTTTCAGGTTCTTCATTTCTTTTAGAAATCGCTTTCATATTAGCAAACCCAGAAATTGGAAGATAAGTTAAAACTGCTTCTGCTCCTCCAGTAATCATTACATCATGATTACCTAACATGATTTCGTGAGCAGCGGCCATAATTGCGTGTCCACTAGAAGCACATGCACTCGAGATAGAATAATTTGCACCTTTAAGGCCATACTTTATTGAAATATAACCAGAGGTCATATTGGGAATAACGGAAGGAATGAAAAATGGACTAACTTTTCGTGAACCACCATTTAAGTAGGCAGTGCTTGTTTGCTCAATAATTGGAAATCCCCCCATCCCAACTCCAATAATCACACCTACTCTATCAAGCATAAAAAAATTACTCTCTATGATTTGCGCGTCTTTTATGGCCTCCTCACAAGAGTGAACAGCATAGTGTACAAATTTATCAAATTTTTTTTGTTCTTTTTCTGGAATTAAGTCAGGAGATATTGTGAAATTTTTAACCTCTCCTCCAAATTTTACCGGCAAATCATTTGTTTCAATGTTTGATAGAGAAGAAACACCTGAGCGCCCTTCCACAGCTCGCGCCCAAATATCTTTTACATTGTGACCTAAACCACAAATTGCACCAATTCCAGTGACAGCAACCCGCCTAAGACTTCTAATACGCTCAGAAGACATAATAAAACCCTTATTAAATTAAGTATTAAGTTATTATTAAGTTATTTTTGTATCTAATTTTATATCTTAATATAATATACTGACTATGATACTAATATAATACTGCTACTAACACTGTAATTATATCGTTATTGCTTTTTTGATTCAATATATCCAACAACATCTTTAATAGATTTTAAACTTTCAGCTTCATTTTCTGGAATTTCTATACCAAATTCGTCTTCCATTTTCATCATAAGCTCAACGATATCGAGTGAATCAAGATTTAAATCATCTATAAAACAGGTATTTTCATTTCTTTTTGATGGATCAATATTAGTGGCCTCAGATACCAATTGAATTACTCGTTCTTGCATCATAAAAAGTAACCTCCATACAATAGTTAACTTCACTTAAAGACTATAAATTAATATTACATCTAACTAAAACCACATTAACAACTCACGACTACACTAAATATATAAATAAATAAATTTATATATTTATTTATTTATATATAAAGTCCTCCATCAACTTTAATAACTTCTCCAGTTATATAACTTGATGTTTCACTTAATAAAAAACACACTAAATTGGCAACCTCTCTACTAGTTCCGGCCCTTCCTAAAGGAATTTTTTCCAAATAACCCTCTTTAACTTTTTCATTTAGTGAAGAGGTCATATCTGTTTCAATTAGTCCGGGACAAATTGCGTTGCATCTGATTTTTTTAGAAGACATTTCTTTTGCATAGGACTTTGTTAATCCAATTAACCCTGCCTTGGATGAAGAATATACAATCTGAGATGGATTTCCCATCAATCCAACTACAGAGCTAATATTAACAATAGATACATTCTGTGCTTTCATAAAATTTCTAGTAAGCGCAGAGGTTACATAAATAGCACCTTTTAAATTGGTGTCTATAACGGTGGAAACATCTTCTTCTTTTATTCTTAACGCTAATTGATCTTTGGTTATTCCTGCATTATTTACAAGTCCAGTTATTGCAGGTCCATCTTTTAAAAATTTAGAGATTGAATCATTTACCTCATCATATTTGGAAATATCAAAAGTAAGTGGAGTAAATTTCCCTCCTAAACTTTCAATTTCATCTTTTAACACTCTAGCATTTTCAATATTTTTTTCGCTATTAATATAGTTGCAAACCAGATGGGATTTCTGTTTCGCCAATGATAAAACTATTTCTCTACCGATACCTCTCATAGTTCCGGTAACTAAAATTACTTTTTCTTTCAAATCAGAATAGCTAAAGCTAACATTCGGAGTAGTATTCGTAGTAGCATTCGTAATTAATTCTGTCATAGGTCTAACTCAACTCTTTAATTAACTCAATAAATGAATTTTCATCACAAATTGATATTACATTCATCTCCGGCCTAATTTTTTTTATCATTCCCTTAAGCACTTTACCTGGCCCTACTTCTATACACAACAATTCTGTATTTTGATCAAAATCAGCTACTGCAGGCACTCTCATGCTTTGACACCATAAAACACTGCCTGCCACCTGATCAATTAAATTTTCTCTAATTATATTTGGATCACTGTCAATCTTGTATTCTTTTGCATTAACATTCGCAATATAGCTAATTTTATTTTTGTTAAATTGTATTTTATCCAACTCTTTTTTTAATTTTTGTGTTGCTGGCCTCATGAGTGATGAATGAAATGGGGCAGAGACTTCTAGTGGAATTGCTCTTACTCTAACTAATTTCTCTTCTAAAAATTTTATAGCTCTTTCGCAGGCATCAGCATGACCAGAAATAACAATTTGATCTGGATCATTATAATTTGCAGGCATCACTTCACTTTCTGGACGTGACACTTCTTTGCATGCTAATCTAACTTCATCTTCTGGAACTTTTAATAATGCTACCATTTTTCCAATACCAACTGGCACAGCTTCCTGCATATATTTACCTCTGAGGTTTACCAATTTAACTGCATCTTCGAAATTTATAACTTGAGCTGCTACCAATGCTGAGTATTCACCTACAGAGTGCCCTAAAACGCAATTGATTTTAATATTTTTTGAGTCTAAAATTTTTTTCACTTCACTAAAAAGTGCTATCTCAATGGTGACTAATGCTGGTTGAGTGTTTTCTGTTAATTTTAATTTCTCTTGTGAACCATTAAAAATTATCTCTGATAATTTATAACCTAAAGTATTATCTGCTCTTAAAAAATAATCATGAAGATGCTTATACTCTAAACTATCAATAAATGTTTTTCCCATTCCCACATATTGAGAACCTTGACCAGGAAATACAATTATAATTGATTTTGATTTTTGCGTGCTACTACTATTCATTGAAGATTACCTCTATCACCATACTCTATCATAATCATAATAATCTAATCCCGAATTAATATCTTAACACTGTTGAAGCGGAGGTGAGACCTCCTCCAAAAGCTGATAAGAGAATGAGTTGGCCACGTTTTATTCTGCCATCACTTACTGCTTGATGAAAAGCTGTTGGAATTGTGGCCGCTGATGTATTTGCATAATCCTCGATATTAATAACAACTTTATTAGGATTTATATTTAATCTATTAGCAGTTGCCTCAAGTATTCTGATGTTTGCCTGGTGAGGAACAAACCAATCTATATCTTCTATTCCTTTTAATCCTGCAGAGTTTAGAGCTGCAAGTGAAATATCTGTTAATGTTCTAACGGCTACTTTAAACATTTCTTTGCCATTCATTGTTAGGTATCTTTCCTTGCTGGCAGCAATTTCTGGAGTTATTGGGTTAACTGAACCACCATATGTCTGATATAAAAACTCTCTACCCGTACCATCTGCACCTAATTTAGTAGATAAAATTTCTGATTTATCATTTGGATCTTCGTTACGTCCTACGACTGCTACCCCACAACCATCACCAAATAAAATACACACACCTCTATCACTCCAATCAACCTCTCTGCTCAACATCTCTGAGCCAATGATTAAAATCTTTTTCATCATTCCAGTTTGAATGAAGGAATTTGCTGTATTTAAAGCATATAAAAATCCTGAACATGCAGCTGAAATATCCATCGCTGCACATCCATTGGTGATGCCTAATTTAGTTTGTAAAATTGTAGCACAACTAGGGAGTCTATAATCGGGGGTAAAGGTTGCAAAAATAATGCAATCTATATCGTTAGGGGAGAGATTGGCATTTTTGAGAGCAATGAGAGATGCATTTAATGCCATGTCGGTAGGAAATTCTCCGCCCTTTGTTGAAGATATTCTACGTTTTTTAATTCCAGTTCTTTCAGTAATCCATTGGTCTGAAGTATCGATAGATCTTGCTAAATCGTCATTTGTAACAATTTTTTGTGGATAATAAAGGCCTGTTCCTAAAATCTTCGTCCTATAATAAAGGGTCATAAATAAATAAACCTCTACGCCAAAGGAATAAAATAATAATAGAATATTCCAATAAATAAAAAACTGGAAAACTTAATTTGAAAATAATTTATTTAACTTTTTAGAATGCAGAAGAAAGTACTATCTGTATCTTCGAATCAGAGTGTGAAAGAAATTAATTCTTTTCTTCGCTACTTCCTTCTACTTCACCCTCTGTCTCTTCTACTTTTATTTTGAATGCTTCTCTTCCTTTATAGGTTCCACATGATGGACATGCACAATGGGGAAGAGTAAGGTCCTTACAATTTGGACAGGTCATTGTTAATATACTATACAATTTATGATGTTGACCTGCGCGTCTCATTCCTTTTCTAGAAACACTTGTTCTTTTTTTTGGGGTGGCCATAAAAACTCCGCTAAAATTTTTTTTGAAACAGCAACTTGAATCAATTACGACATTAATTATAATTAGGCAAGCTGTCTTTTAATTGAACAAAATTGCTACCGCATAACACTTAATCTACCTACTGCAATAATACAATTATAGAGTACAACAATTTTCTTGCTGATGAACACATATTTTTTCGTTAAGATTTTCCCCACAAACTTGACACATACCTTTGCACTCCTCTGAATGCAATGGAAACTGATTGATGTTTAAAGATATTTGTTCATGAAAAAATTCTTTTAAGTCTATAATTTGTTCTTCATAAAAATATAATTCCATTTCTTCTGAATTTGCATAAATGGTAAGTTGATCAGCATATATTTCGTTTTTTTCTAAAATTTTAGGAATGAAGCATGCTTTAAAATCAATAGTAAAACTATCATTCATATCATTGAGGCATCTAATACATGATGTTTTATAAAAACAATCAATACTTCCCTCTAAAAATATATGTTCTAATAATTCTGAGTTATCTTTCTTTACGATTTTAATATCAATATTTAGGTACGAATCTTTATGAGTATCTTGAGGTGGATCTTGGGATGAACCAGGGAGTTGTTCTATTTCACTTAGAAGGAATTTTAACCAATCACAATTGCTATCATTTAGTTGAAAAGTTTTTTCATTATTTAACGCTAGTTTTCTCACGTTTAATATTTGATTTAAAAAAACATCTACCATTTTTTATTTCTCCTAATATAATAATAAGTAAAAACATTACGTGCAGTGGCCTTTATATTTTATAAGAGGTCAGTTGTCAACGCTAGGCATATGATCATTTCATATATATTTTCCTATAATTAAATTTATGCATAATTTAACAATAAAAAAAATTATTCTACTAACTGGTTTCATGGGATCAGGAAAAAGTTTTCTGCTTAAAAAACTTTTGTTTAATCATAAATTTAATAAAATCAATAAACTTAAAAATAAAAAAATTCAGATGCAAACAATACAAGTGCAAGCAATTGATCTTGATTTGGAAACACTTCAATCTGCATCCGCTGATTCAATTGAATCAATAGGACTAACTAATTTCAGAAAAAAAGAATATATTACTCTTAAAAAAGTAATTAAAAATTTTTTAATACAAGAACCACAAAATAACCAACAAAATGATAAAAATGAACAAAAAGATCGCCTTCTTATTGTGGCCCTAGGTGGTGGTGCTTTAAATAAAAAAACACTCTCCCTAATTGCAAAAATTAATAAAGATTTTAATTTTGCAATTAGAACAATTTGGTTAGATATTCCATTTAGTGTTTGTTATCAACGAATGCTTAGGGATCAAAAAATAAATAATTCTCCTATACGACCTTTAATGAAAAAAGGAAAAGAATATCTGAAAAAATTATATGAGAAAAGAAAATACTTTTATTCTCAAGCTAATTTAAAACTTTCTTTAGAAGAAATTGACAAAATACATTCTTTCAAAGAACTTTTAAAATATGTACGTTAATGTACTTCAATCTACTTCTAGGAGATAACCCACGTGCACCTAACAAAACAAGCTTCTGAATCGGAAATAGATCATTCAACTTCAACCATAGCAATAGAAATAACTGAAGATCAAGATAATATTGCAGCCCTTATTCTAGAGGATTTAAGTTGTGCTAATGATATCTCCTACACACTTAAAGAACTAAATATTTTTCCTTACGTTTTTAGAGACATTGATGAATACTTAACTAATCTGACCAATTTTTCTCCTTTCATAAGTATTATTGATATTAAGAAATTTTTTGATAAAAAAAATATTTTTGAAAATCATTCGTTCTTTAATAATAATGAAAATAGCAAAAAAAATAATGTTATTTTTTACTATGATGATAAATGTAAACAATTACTATCGTCTATATCTAATTTAAATCATAGTGGAGTTATCAATAGAAATGACAACTTGCTTTTAACTTTGAAATTTATCGTTTTACACCTAAAAGACGAAGCATTTGCCAAAAACAATCTTGAAAAAACACAAAAAGATCTTTCCAAGCAAAACAGTGACAATAAATATCTTCGTAAGCACATAAAAGTCCTAGAGACAGAAAATAATCTCTATCGTAATTCCAACTCTGTTATAACTTTAATAAATCAAGAATATGATAAATTAAAATATTCTCTTTATGCTAATAACATTCCATTGGAAACCAAAAATAAAATTCCTTTATCTCTAGAGAAATCTATATTTATAGAATTTTTAAGTAATCTTCTCGAAAAAGTAGAGTTTATTGAAAAATATTCACTGCTGTCTTACCATGATGAAGATGGAAAATTACTATCTACACTTCCTTCTCCGGCAAATTCTAAAAAATTTTTCCCTTTTCCTATCAACAACATAAAATGTTTTCCATCTTCGAAAATTGACAATAATGCTCAAAATAAAATTTTAAGTATGGCCATTCAAATTGTTGGTGAAAGTTGTTGGATGTTCAACTTATCTGGACATGATATCTTAATTGATTTAGCTATTGTTATTAAACCCACAAATAAAAATGCAATTGATTGGACTTTAATTGAAAATTATTTAAACAATATTTATTCAAATATCTCCTATATTGTTAAAAAAATAATGTCTCAAACACTTGATCCATCTGGTATCAATATTAATTTTGAAAAAAGTTTAACTCAATTTAATTTTATTAGACCTTGGGAATTTTTAAGTTCAATAGAAAATAAAAATGATAAGATTCATAATGAAACAATTTTCATCTGTGTTGATTTCAAACCATTACTACTTTTTATTAATGATCACTATTATTGCAAATTTTTCTGGAGACATTTTATAGATGATTTTTTTAGAATCTATAAAAAAAATTGTCAATTAGAATTTAAAATTTCTTATATCGGAGTAAATATTTTTATCTTGCTTGTTAATAAAAATTTAGAAACAATATTCCTTGATAAATTTTATAAATACATAAAAGCATTTTCCTATAATAAATATTTCGAAGATTCATCCGTTTTTTCACATCAATATGTGTTTCCAGAAATTAGCATATTAACTTCCTTTACAAGAAAAGATTATTTGAGGTTACTAAATATATTGTAAAATAATAAATAATTATATAACCAGGATATTTTTTAAAAATGCGCTTCAAAACATGTTTAAAAGTAAATCTCTCTAAATTAAAAGAAAATTACCTTCATTTAAGAGAATTATCTCCCACAAATAAAATTTTGTTCGTTATAAAGTCAAACGCCTATGGACATGGAATTGTTCCAATCGTGCGTTTCGCAGTTAAAGAATTAAATATTGATAGCTTTGGGTGTGCATCCCTAGGTGAGGCCATATTTTTACGAACTTCTCTTCCTGATTTGGAATTTGATTTGTATGTTCTTTCTGATTTTGAATTTGAAAACAAATACAATCATCAACACTTAATAAATAAAAGAATTATTCCTGTAATCTCCTCTATAAAAAGCTTAAAACTAATACTCGAAAGCTCTTTTTGCAAACATATTCCTCTTTGCTTAAAATTTGATACAGGCATGAGTCGCTTAGGCATAAAATTATCCGAACTAACTGAAACTATTTCTTTACTAAAACAACATAAAAAAACTACTCTTTTTCATATCATGTCTCATTTTGCCTCTTCTTCATCTGAAATCACTTCAAGTAGTGCCCCCTATAAGCAATATGAGCGCTTTAAAGAGATAAAAAAAACTCTTATAGAAAATGGATTTATAATTGAAAGAAGTTCTATAGCTAATTCAGGAGCTATAGAACAAAAATTTGCATTGGAAGAAACCCATATTCGCCCAGGATTACTCTTGTATGGACTTAGTTCCTTAAATAAAGAATTCCGATTAAAACAAAAAACAGAACAATCGTGGCCAGGAGAAAATATCTCTTCTTTAGAAACACACATAATTGATTTTTATAAAATAAAGGAAGGAGATGCTGTTGGATACGGAGGACCTCTTGCTCACAAAGATGGCACTTTAGTTTACCTGGCATACGGATATGGAGATGGACTTCTTAATTTGTACAACCAATTACAAGTTGAACATAAAGGATTTGTAGGTAAAGTTATCGGGCGCATTAGTATGGACATGACAGCTCTTTTATTTCCAACAGAGGCATTTGAATATTTAACCGTAGGTGAAAAAATAATTATTTGGGATCATTCTCCTAGTAAAATACTAAAGATTGCGGACACCCACAATATTATTCCTTATGAAATACTTTGCGGAATATCTGATAGAGTTCCTCGAGTATACATTATTTCTTGATACTTTTTGCTTTGTTAATTCTAAAACTTAGTATCTCTATAATGAATAATCATGAAAATGTCGAATATCTTGCAAGAGATGCCTTTGTAATATTCTCTTGATACTACTCTTGATAGTTATGTTAGGTGGAGATTGATTGATGGCAACAATGAAAAATTGGCTCATTCGAACACGATCGAATCAAATATTAGGGCCTGTATCAAAAACAAAAATAAAAGAGCTACTTTCTAATCAGGCCATGGGCCCAAACGATGAGATCAGCTCTGGTAATGGTTACTGGTTTTTTATTAAAGAAAAAGATCTGATACAAAAATATGTTTTTGAAGATAACATTCAGTCATTTAATCCCATTAGCGAAGCAAAAGATGTAATATCTATTGCAAACGTAACACCAACTCCCTCAACCCCATTATCATCATCCTCATTCTCTTCAAAAGAGGAGGTCATACTTCCATCTCAAGATGATTTAGAATATCCAGATATGATGGACAATGTATCTCCTCCTCCATCTATTATGCCCGATGATAATAATGATAATGATAGTGATAATGATAGTGATAATGATAATAACCGTTCAAGTGAACAATGTGAAAACAATGATATTACTTTGACCACTTCTCTTGATAAATTGAAAGAAATTGCATCCCTCAAAGCAAAAGTGGAAGAAAAAAAAGAAGATAACGCAAATAACTCCTATAGAACTACACCATCTATCCCTCTAAAAAAAAGAGATGATCGATTTTTAAAAATATTACTCGCTCTCTTTATCATTCTTTTGGTGAGCGCTATATTTTCAGGAATAAAAATCTTGAAAATGCATCTCAAATAGTACAAATAGTACAACATGGGCAATAATAAATTAATTAATAATAAAAAATGTATGAACGTTTATATATATCCAACTGATACTGTGTGGGGAATAGGAGGTAGCATTTTCTTTAAAGAAGTATACCTCGAAATTATGCGCATAAAAAAAATCACTTCACCTCGCCCTGTATCCATATTATTTTCAGAGGTAGAAGAAATTAAAAATTTTTTCAATTTGCCCCCACAATTTAACATGAAGTTTCTAGAAGCTTTTTTTAATCTTGAAAGTACTTTAGGATTATCTATATCACTAATAAAAAATAATTCCATTCCTAAATGGTTATATCAATCAAGTGACATCGTTGCGATAAGAACACTTAAGTTAAAATGGATCAAAGAGATCATAAAAAAAGAAAACTCTCCTATCATAACTACTAGTTTAAATCTAACAGACTTTGCTCCAATCTTAACTTACAATGAAGCTGTTTCCTTTAAAAACACCCATACTCCCTCGGCCTTGATTGTTGAAGACCCTGAAGTTCTTAATCAAAAGCTCTCAGGAATTTCATCTTCTATTGTTTATATTGATCACCATCAAAATATTAAAACAATTAGAGAAGGACGTTTTTATAAAGAATTAAAAAACCTTCTTGATATACAAAAAAAATGAATTACCATCAACCAGATTTTTATCATTTCACAGAAGATTCTATAATTTTGGCCGCTCATGTCTCTGATATATTAACTAAAATTATTACTAAGAAAAATAATCCACCATACTCCTCCTCATACATCTTTAGCATTTTAGATGTATGTGCAGGTTGTGGTATTGTTGGCATAGAAACATTAATTAAATTTCATTCATCTCAAGCTCAAACAACAACCCAATTCTCTCAGGTTCCAACGTTTAAGCTAGATTTTATAGAATTACTCTTTGACTTTCACCCCTTCATTGAAAAAAATGTACAACAACTACCAAATTACAATATTAATCTTCAATCCACAGTATGCATTCTAGGCCTATTTCAAGAAGTAATGATAGCAAACAAAAAAACTCCATATGACTGCATTGTAGCTAATCCCCCATATTTTATTGCAAATAAAAATCGTCTTTCCAAATTGAATCCAAAAAAAAATAACTGTCGTTTTTTTTTAAATGGGAATTTAAATGATTTAATACTTTTTTTTGATAATTGTTTAAAAGAAAATGGTAATGGTTTTTTTCTTTGTCATAAGGATAATATCGATCTAATTCAAACAAAAAAGAATCCAATGCTAAATAAAATCTCCTCCAAACTAGAAATTGTTAAAAGCTTTAATGATGTGAATATTGTTTGCATACATAAGTCGATTGTTGACTAATTTAAAACGCTTTGAATGTGTAATGAAATTAGAAGAGTTCTCATTTTTTCATCAGTTATTTCTTCAAAATTTCTTTCTGCCTCTTTTAATGCCCGTCTATATTCTGGAGAAAATTGATGATATTTATCTTTATTTCTTTTCGATCCCTTAATAAAAAACTTATTTTCTCGTTTTTCTCTCTCTTCTTTTTTAATTTTTTCTTTCTCTTTCTCGGAATTTTCAAAATTATCATTCAAAAAATAATTTTCCGAATGCAAAAAATTAATTTTAAGGAAAGATTTTTTTAAAATTGGATATTTGGCCCATATTTTTTCTTTAATTTTTTCTGCAATAAAACTTAGTTCAAGAGCAAATGCCGCATGTCTAGTTGTTATTATTAGTGTTGAATTTTGTATTTTTAAAGGAGTTGTATTTTTTGCTAACATTTCCCCTACTATTTCACTCCAACCATTTACTAACGAAAGAAAATCAAAAAAACCCTCATCACCCTTTTTCCCCCTACCAACACTTCTTCCTATTCCTACTCCCTTCCCTCTTCCATATCCTCTTCCTGTGTTACTTATATATTTATAGCTCTTTTTATTAGATCTTGATTCTTTAATATTTGTTTTGGTAGATGTAACATCAAAAGGTAAAAAATCTGAAAGTTTTTTAAACATAAAAGTCTGATGGTGTTATTATGTATCTTAATAAGTATACGCATATTGATTGTAAAAAAATTTTGTTTCTTAAAAAGTTTATCTTAACTTTATTAGTTATTTCCACTGTAATAATTACTCTATTTTCTATTACTAGTTGCTCAAATTATAAATTTAAGAGAACAACAAACCCTCTAGCACCATATGGTGTTAACACAGTATCTATCCCCATGTTTCTTAATAAAAGCTCCGTCCCTAATGTATCAGGCCCTATTACAAGAACGATTATAAATTCTTTACTGCAATATCCTGACTTAAAAGTTTACGCTGGCGATTGGAAAAAATGTGATGGAATTTTAATTGGGATTATAACCTCTTCTCCAACCATAAGCGGTGCTCTGGCCAGTGGTGGAAGTGGAGAAATTAAACCAGGCGACGGTACTATCGGAAATAGAAGATCTATAATTGTTCCCACTGCTACAACTATCAACCTTACATTGACACTAACTCTAATTAAAGACCCAACTCATAAAGATTTTGATTTTATAATTTCTACTCTCGGAAAATACATTTACAACCACCCCAAAGCAGTTTTCACAGAATCAATTGGTATGACCGGAACTATTGGAAGAGTAAACGATACAGGTATTGGAACAAATTCCTCTGTAGTAACTAATTTTACAAAAAATAGAGGCATGCAAGACAAAGTCATTCACGATATGGCAGAACAAGCGGCAACTAATTTTAGGAATATAATACTCTATGCTTTCTAAATTCTCTATCTGGGATTTTAAACCAAATAAAAACCAAGGGCAAAACAATTTAATAAATAATGAGACGCTGATAATAAATTTATTAGTTGAAGATTTATTTATGCAAAAATTTATCCTGGAGGAAGTAAATGATATACTAAAATTAAATATCAAAACACTGGAAACTGAAATCACTTCGCGCAATGCAAAAGAGTGCTCTTTGCAATGGTTCCAACAAGAATTACTCACTCCAACCTTATGGGATAATAATCAAGTTTATGTTATTCAAGCTTGTGAAGAGTTTAATAAAGACAAGATAAATTTTTTGATAAAAAATAAAACCTTTCTAAATAATATTAATTGTAAATTAATTATGCTTTTTTCCAAAGAGGTCGGTGCATTTCAACAGCTTCATAAAGAAAGCATAGGATCATCTATAAAAATAGAAACCCCTCGTTTTTATGAGTTTAAAAAATTACTAACTTACTTAATCAATAAACTTGATATTAAAAATCTTAGCGAAGAAGCTAAAAATTATTTTTGTGAAGTAATAAAACCTACCTCATGTGATTATTATACAAATTTAATGCAAATAAAAATTTTATCTCAATCACAAAAATGTGCTTCTGAAAAATTAGATGCCGTAGGCCTTCAAAAATTATTATTACCTGAAACAAACCATTTGGATTTTTTTAAATTGGCAAAAATTTTTTCAAAAAAAAATTACAAAGAATTTTTTGCTACTTTAATAACAAATATGAACTCTAATTCAAAAAACATTGATAGTAACGCTCTTCTAAGTTTTGCTATTTTTATGCAAAACCATCTATTAAAAATTAGTGATCCATCTTATCTTAAACATAAAACCAAACTAAACCGTTATGATCAGGCAATATCTTCTTATTCAAAAAATTGGAACAATGTGGAAATAAAACGAGCGCTACGATTCTTTGCAACGATTGAAATATCCAATAAGTTCAAAGATCCAATTTTAATGCATTCATTAGCATTAAAATTGCTTATCCTTAAATAGAAATAGGATTACCTAGATGTATAGGCATTTGTATTTATGTTTGTAAAAATTAATTGATTAGATATTACCCTTAACTAATTTTGCTATTTTAGTTGCCATCCTTGATGTTTTTCTAGCAGCTGAATTTTTAGATATTGCTTTTGTCTGTGCAACTTTTGCTAAAACTGATTGAGCGCTCACAAAAAGCTTCTTAGTTAAATCCATATCTTTTTTTTCAATGGCCTCGTTCAGCTTTTGCTCTGCATTTTTAGCTTTACTTCTATTAGATTTATTTCTTGCATTTTTAATTAACGCTTGTCTTGCTCTTTTTTCTGCAGACTTATGATTTGCCACAAATTCTCCTATGTTTTGTTTGTTTTTTACTTTTTCGATTTAGTTTATATAACTTTATAACTATATAACTTTCACTCAATGTATCAAGAAATATATTCTATAAAATAATATTCTGGCAAGAGTAAAAATTCTATAATTTTTGACTACTTTTCAATAGTAATTTATCTTAAAATCATTTATGAAAATATCTTTGCGCCAACTAAAGTGCTAATATACTATAGTTTCTTAAATAAAAATATTTGGGGAGACCTTTATGTTAAAAAAAATAAAAAAAGATAAGGATAAAGATAAGGATAAAGATAATAGCAAAAAAAATATTCATCTTAAAAAAAAGACATCTTCAACACAAATAGCACGACAAGCTAAAAGTGTTATAAAAAAATTTGATGAAAAAAATAAAAAAGAAAAAAATAAAGGCCCAAAGAGTCACAACCTAGACTCTTCATCAAAAATTATTAAGAAAGAGCGTATCGCTTCTAAAAAAAATTCTATTACAGACACGGTAATAGGCCATAAAAAAGCGTCTTCGAATCTTAATAAAAACCTTAAACAAAATCTAAAAAACAGTATCAATAAAAACAAAATTCGAGATAAACAAGACAATAAGCTTAAGGATCCAAAATACCTTAAAAACACAAAAGGTTCTAAACAACATAAAGAATTTGTTGATGCTAAATTTGAAGAAAAAGAAACATTAATTATCAAAAGTGATTATAGATCAAATAAAGAAATAAAAGAGGGAAGAACTCCTAAAAGAATTTCTGATCATACACAACCAAATAAAATAGACCAAACAATTTCGTCTTCTGATACTATTGATTTTACACCTACTCCTACTTCTACTCTCGCTTCTTCTTCTGTTCCAACTTCTAAACAACAGGATCATCACATTACTACTCAACAAACAACTCCCGTAGTTACTCCTATTGCTACTCAAGCTGATTCTTCTTCCTCTCCTACCGTCCCTGAAATGGCAGAACCAGTAGTATTAAAAATAAAAGGCAAACGTGGAAGAAAAAAATTAGAAAAATCTACGCTTTCTGTAACATCTTCAGATCAATCAAAAGAAGTTAACATCACTACAAGTAGCACCACCATCAGTAACATTAGCGATGATAACGACGATGGAATGGATGATAACAATAAAGGTAAAATTACTCTAGAAGATGATATTAATATCTCTGAAAAAAATCTTGATAAATTACTTTCCGAAGAAAAAGAGATTAAAGAGGAAAGTCAAAAACCTAAAGAACTAAAAGATCTTGAAGATAAGATCATGGAAGAAATTGAATCGTTAAGCGAAGATTATAACATTGATGAAATTAGATCAGTGATAAGAGAAATTGATTTTTTCAATCATAATGATTCTGATGAATGCCTTGAAAAATATTGTGAAAATTTACAAACAACCCTTGGATATTGCCGTCCACACTACATAAAAAACTGGAAAAATATTAGAAAAAAACGGGCCATCTTAAAAGAAGGTAAATTACAAAATTTAATTGAAGAATTAATTAGTAAATTCCCTGCCAAATATGTTGAAGCTATTATGCATGACTTAAGTGGAGATAAAGAATTCTATCAAGTTCTCAAAGAATTAAATATTGATACTGGTTTTCAAGATGACGACATTGGCGATCTAGATTTAGATGATGATTTAACAGTAGAAACAAGAAACATTGCTGGAGTTAGAGTTAATTACGACGACGAAGATGTAATCTAAAAACTTCTTGTTGAATGTTTTAGAGGATTGGAAAATTACGACAAAAGTTTATTGGCCTGCAAAGTTAAAGCTACATTTTCTCTACTAATCTTATAAAATATTTTCAAATCATGGAATTCTTCTTCTAGCCAATTCTCACAATAATCAATAATTGATTCTTTTTCTAAATCTTGGTTAGTAATTAATTTATCCAAAATACTCTCTAAAATTAGACCAACAAAATCCAATACTCTATATAAATACTTTTCGTATTCTTTTTTTTCTTTTAAATCTATTGATGTAAAACAAGTAATTGAAGATAGAGATTTTTCATCATCATCTAATAACGAGATTATAAGTAATAATTCGGAATCATATACCTGACTATAAATATCAATTTTCTTTTTTATTTTATGTTGGTCTAGAAGAACTTTATAATTGTAATTAAGTAGATCAATTATCTCTTTCTTATATTTTGGAGAAATTTGCTCTCCTTTTGTTAGATGATCCTTTCGAGAGAAAGAAATTTGCATTTTATTACCTCTTTGCAAAAACCTAATATAAAAATAAACTATATGTATAGGGTTATAATCAATAATACAAGTATAAATTTTTAAGTCTTATGTGCAATCCATGTTTGATTAATTCTTTATTAACCTGAATTAAGGATGACTTATGGGATTAAGGGCCACTAAACCTCCAGCACTAGCAGCAAATTCTAATAATCAAAGTAGTGATAGTGAAGGCAAAAAATCTGGACTAGTAACACTTCCTATAGGGAAAATTTTATTTAATGAAGGAGACAAAGCATATTCATTATATATAATTCAAAAAGGGCAACTTCGATTATTCAGGCCAAAGGGCAAAGGTTTTGTTGAACTTACTGTCTTACGAGCAGGAGAAGTTATTGGTGAAATGGCATATTTTGCTGAAGATCCAAATGATCAAAAAAGGAGTTGTTCCGCTCAGGCCATCACTCCTACAGAAGTTATCGAAATATCTTTTAATGCTTTTACTAAAACATTAAGTGGTCTTAATCCTTGGTTCAAAACAATTTTTAATACACTTGCAGAGCGATTACGAAAAACAAATACGCGTTTAAAAGAATTAGAATCAAATTCCGTTTCCACAATACATGGTTCAAATAGTGGTGGTCAAAGTGAATATAAATTTTTTAGGAATATAGATATAATTCGTTTGTTATCTACTTTCTTTTTAGTGTTAAAAGCACATGGTGAAAATAAAGATAATGCTTTAGAGATTAATAGAAAAACATTAAAACATTATGCTATAGACATATATAATATTACCGATTCAAAATTTGAAGAATTTATTAATCTACTTAAAAGCCAGGATCTCATATCATTTGCTGCTGACAAAGACAATCTTCTAAATATTTTTCAATTCCCAAGGGTAGATACCTTAAGATCACTTTTTTTATTTCTTAATACTCAAAGAAATTTGGCAGATGAAAAAAGAGTCATTATCTCTGATAAATGTGAAATCATTCTGCATAAAATACTAAATCAATTATATGAAAAAAAAATAAACACTCCTATGGCAATTGTAGAACTGACTTCAATATTTAATGAATTTAAAGCTAAATCCATGGGCATTGATGCAACTGATTTAAAGCAAGCTGTGGATTCAAAATTCATGAGTGAACCTATTGTAGGAAATGATGGGAAATTAACTTCTACTATTGATTATGAGTTTTTAAAAAAAAATTTTCTTCCTATATGTTTCATGAATGCTGTTAATAAAGTTAATGATAAGAAATCAAAGCTATAGTTTTGTAAAATTTTATTGAACATTTGATATTGATTATATGTTTTTGTATTTTAATTAGAGGAATTTTTCTATGACAACAAAATGGTTTTATGTCGAAAATAGTAATAAAGTAGGTCCAATCGAAGAATCTAAGTTCATTGAATTAATAAATAATGACATCATTGTTCAAGAAACATACGTCTGGAAAAAAGGATATGCCAATTGGATTAAGGCAAAGGAAATATTAGAACTATCAAAACTTATACAAGTAAGACAAGAACAAAAAAATGGTATATCTGGCATTTTATCTAGAGATAACAATGACAATAATGTTAGTAGTGTTAATAGTGTGGATAGTGTGGATAGTGTGGATAGTGTGGATGAAAAAACGATTAACAAAAACAACCATGAAAATAAATTTAATTGGAGTAACATCGATAAAGACGAAAAAATTTTCTATATCAAACAAAATTCAAACGATACTATTTATGGTCCATTTTCATTAACTATGATTAAAAAATTATACGACCAAAATAGAGTTAATGGTAAATCAAATATTTTCACTCCAAAATTAAAAGAATGGATATTTTTTGCAGAAATACCAATTTTTGAAGAGTTGTTCATGGAAATGCCACCTATAATCGAAGTTGAAGAGAAAGAAAGAAGAAAAAATCAACGAAGACCATTTATGGCAAAAATGTTTTTTCATGACAATAAGAAATTATATGAAGGAATATGTAGAGATATCTCAATAGGTGGTATGCAAGTATTAATATCAGATTTTCCTGCAAATAAAGGTGATGATCTCTCGTTAAACGTACATCCTGATAATAACGAGTATCATTTTGTAGCAAAAGGTAAGGTAGCGCGAATTTTAAATGGAAATCAAGGTATTTTTATTTTGTTTACAGAATTGTCTACTGATGCTCAAAATGCCATCCATAATTACGTCAAGCAATTCAGTTAGAAATATATTTTATTTAACTAAAATTCCATAATTTACTTATTTTAAAAATATATTTTATCATAATTATTTTTCAGAAAAATTTCTTATCTTCCGACAGGATTTTAGGAATGAGAGGAAACTTATGGCAAAAGAAGAAGATAAAGATAAAGTTGTAAAACCAACTCGTTTTGGTCGGTATTTAATCCTAGATCACCTTGTTGATGGAGGGATGGGAAAAATTTGCCGTGCTAGATTTTTAGGAGAACAGGCGGAAAAAATTGTGGCCATAAAAATGATTAGACCACAATATTCATCAGACCCTAGTTTTAAAAAAATGTTCATGGATGAAATTAAAGTAGCATTTGCTCTAATTCATCCTAATATAACTCAAACTTATGATTATGGAATTCAAAACGGTCAACTTTATACTTCAATGGAGTATAATGATGGTAAAACTTTAAAACAGGTTTTAGATCGATTAAAAGAAAAAAAAGTTGTATTTCCTGTTGAAATTTGTATCTATATCATCTCACAAATTTGCCAAGGACTCTCATACGCTCATAATTTCACAGATAAACTATCTGGTAAAAAACAAAATATCATTCATCGAGATATATCTCCTCACAATGTAATGATCACTTTTGATGGAGGTGTAAAAATCATCGATTTTGGTATTGCAAAAGCAAATACTAATAGTGAAGAAACTCAGGCAGGAACTATTAAAGGAAAACTTTCTTATTTAGCACCAGAATATCTTGAAGGTATGGAGCTTGATCATCGTTATGATCAGTTTGCAGTAGGAATTACCTTGTGGGAATTACTTTGTTCAAGAAAAATGTTTCATGCTGAAAATGAGCTGGCCATACTTAAAAAAATTCAAGCATGTAAAATACTTGCACCTTCTTCAATAAACCCCAATGTACTAAAAGAGTTAGACGCAATTGTTTTAAAATCACTATCTAAACAACGCGAAGATCGTTATGAAAACATGGATCAATTTAATCGTGCTTTAGTAAAATTTTTATATTCAACTTATCCTGATTTCAATGCCACTGACTTAGGCTATTTCTCAAAAGAACTATTTAGAGATGACATAAAAAAAGATCAAGAAAAATTGGTTGAATTTGGAAAAATTGATGTTACTCCTTTCTTGCAAGAATTAAAGCGAGAAATGGAAGGAAAGGGTTCTATAAATAGCGACAAAGACGATGGTAATAAAGAAAGTAAAGAAATCAAAACTCCTGAACATAAATCAGATACAACAAGAAGAATAGTTTTAGATTTTGATGATGAGACAAATAATAATAGCACTTCTTCCAATTTACTTCTTGGTAATAAACCACTTGCGAATAATGCTGCTATCAAAAAAAATATGTTGAATGCTAATCAAAAGGCATCAGCGTTAAAAATCAAAAATACAAATACCTCAGATGCTAAAACAAACCATCATCATAATAATAATCTTTCCTCAACATCAGAAAACAACTCTAATGAAAATGTTAAAAAAACAGGAGTATCTTCAGGAGCAAGTTTATCTAAAATTCCAAGTAAAGCTACGGCCTTTGCTAAAAGTAAAAATGTTGTTCCTGTGAAAACTAAAAATAATGAAAATACTACTGAATCTAATGAAAAGACAAACCAAAAAGAAGAAAATGAAAATGCTGGTGATAAGAAAAAACAAATTAAAATGATAGCTGTCGCTTCTGTTTTTATTTTAATATTAATCGGTGGTACTTTTTCCTATCTTAAAAATTCAAATAAAACATCAGATACTTCCATTGCAAGTAATGATCCTGTTAATAATACAAAGAATAAAAATTTTAATAATAATAAAAATAATAATAAAAATCCAAAAGAAATTTCTAGAGACATCTCTTCCATAGATGGGTCTTCTTCTAAATCAACAACATCCATATCTGAAACTCAAAAGAAAAAAGTAAAAAGAATTACTTTTAATAATTTTAATTCATATCAAAAATTCTTTGTTAACAATCAAGAGGTTGAATATAATATCTCAGGCATTGAACTTCCAATCAAAACCAACATAGCTTTAAGAGTAGAGCAAGAGGGGATGAAACCTATTTTCTTAGATTTTCAACTTGCAGAAGATGATGCTAATACTATGAATTTACCTGAGCCAAAATCTGGTATTTTGGGAATTTTGGAATTGTCGGGAGATTTTACTGCTGGCTCAACTCTGTCCTTTGAAGTAGATGGTCACACAATCATCTATCAAATACCCTTTCCTGGTAAAAAAATTCCAATTGGTAAGTATGAAGGAACAATTACAAACAAAAATGCAAATATCAGTAAGAAAGTTCCTTTTGAAATCAAAGAAGATATGGTTACAAAGTTATATTAAAATTATACAAAGGCATTTTTTATTACAATTTTGATTTTTTCTATATCTTCACTATCCAAAGGATTACATGTCATCTTATCTTTTACTTTTTTAAACCAAGTTCGTTGCGCTTTTGCTAGATGCCTAGTTGAAAGAAATATTTTTTCAATACACTCATCTTTGGATTTTATTTCTCCTCTTAAAAAAGCTACCATCTCTTTATATCCTACTGATTTCAGCGGTTTTTCTTCACCAGTGAAATCATTATCATTTGTACTATCCTTAACATTATTAGAATTATTTAATAATAACTTTACCTCTTCTTCAAATCCATTATCCATCATCAAATATATTCTTTTTCTAATAATTTTATCATGCTCTTCTTTAGGAACATCTAAATGAATATGAATTATTTTTCCAAATCTACTATTCCTACTTTCTCCATTTCCATTACTCTCAATTTCAGCAGGTAATACGCTTTCAAATTTTTTCTTTTCACTTGAAAATTTGAAATTTGTAGTCCAATAGTGTTCAATTGCTCTTCTAATTCTGTAATGATCATTGAAATGTAGAGTATTATAGCTCTCTACGTCTACTCTCTTAAGTAAATCCCAAAATGGTTTAATGCCATGTTTGGCAAATAATTTATTTGAACGGTTAATTATTTTTTCTGGAGTAGTAGGAGAATCATACATTCCACTTATTAAAGCACGTAAATAAAAACCACTTCCTCCAATTAATATTGGAATAATATTAATTTTTTGTAACTTACAAATTGTTTCTTCTGCTATTTTTACAAAATCATGAGCATTCATCGGTTCTCTTATACTTCGAATGCTCATCAAGTGATGTATAATTCCCTCTTTTTCTCTCTCTGTGGGTTTAGCAGTGCCAATGCTCAATTCTTTATAAAAAAGAAGTGAATCAAAATTAATTATGTTCACGTCACATTTCAAATCATTCTTTAAATGCTTTGCTAACATAATGCCGATTTTAGTCTTATAGGTAGCAGTAGGACCAGATATAACAATAATTTTATTTTTATTTAAACTTATATTTTTATTTTGCAAATTCATTTACAATAATGATCTCCTATGAATCTATCTAAAGAAATCATTATTTCAAAATCAATAAGCTTTTTCTCTCCAATTTTAGCAATCATGAGGTTAATACATTTAACATTTCCTCTATCCAACTTATGCAAATATCTTTTATTTATATCAAATGTATTTGTATCAAATATTTTTTTATTTTTTTTACTATTTCCCTCCCAATGCTCACTGATTGTTTTTTTTATTATACAATAGTTAACTTCTATATTTTTTATATCTTTTTCTAAGTCAAACAAATCCTTAAGTGAATAAATCAAATTTTCTAATATTTTTGTATAATCAATTTGATTTAAAAATTTAGGAATACTTCTTAAAACAACAACAGCATCGCTTAAGCGGTCAAAATCGAAACCTAACAATTCATACAGTTTAAAATATTCATCGAACTTTTTTTCTGTAATAGTAAATGGCATACTAACTAATAATGGAGTTATTTCTTTTTCATCCAAGGAGTCTTTGTCCTCTAAATTCGAAATAAAATAAAACAATATCAGTTTGTGTAAATTCAAAATATTAAATGATTGAATTATTAATTCAGAGGATGACGATGACGGCGATGATATAGAAAAATCATATTCATGTTTTAGTAAAAAAAGGATATGGTCAGATATATAATAGTACGATGTTTCATTTTTTTTATTATTATTTAATTCATCTTTATCATGCTCTTTTAAAATAGGATCCCTGGGTATATTTACATTTTCTATATCATTATCTGATTTTTTTTCATCTGATATTTTTTCTATAATACTTGTTTTTGGAAAAGATATTTTTTTAAGTGCCTCTGACACTAAAGAATAAACCATCGAAGCATAAAGAAATTTTACAAAAGTTTTATTTGGATGTACATTTACGTCTAAATGGTCTGCAGGTACATGCAAGAAAATAAAGTGAGCACATATTCTCATATCTTTATTTCCTTGTTGTTGAGGTAATTGTTGGGTTCTTTCTTTATTTATCTTTTCTAAAAAATAATTGATTCTTTGATGAATATTTTTGTCACTTATCAACCTTCTATTAACAAATAAATATTGTTCTTTAAACGCACAATTGTCTTTTTGAGATAAAGAACTAACCTCGTCAACAATAACTCCATTTAAGTAATAACCTTCATACTCAAGATCTAAAGTATGAAAAATAGTTCCACAATTTTGTTGAAGATCTACTTTTCCTCTTCGTTCTTGCATCCACAATTGCTTCACTCTTAACAAAATTTCATTTTTTTCATCTATTTTATAATCATTCACTTGTTCATATTTAATTTTATCTTTGTTGTCCCATTTAATTTCAAATTTCACTTTAGGATTGGATAAAATAAATGCATTTAAAATTTTTTTAATAGCAATTTTTTCAGAAATTTTTGATCTAATAAATTTAAGTCTTGCAGGAGTATTATAAAAAAGATCAGATATATATATTAACGTTCCACTTTTCTTTTTATTACTTAAAAAAGTTTCATTTTCGTATTCATTCTCACACTCTCTCTCGTTCGTACAAATAATCTGTTGATAATCTATAATCTCTCCACCTTCAACAACAATTTTACCTCCCATACTCGAGTCCTTTGGATAAGATATCATTGTGATCCTTGATACAGCAGCAATACTTGCTAATGCCTCCCCTCTAAATCCAAAGCTAGTTAATTTATATAAATCATCAAATGAAGAAATTTTTGAAGTAGTATGCCGAGAAAATGCTAAAGGCAGATCTTCATATAAAATACCGATACCATCATCTGCAATCTCGATAAAATCAAGCCCATTGTTAGCAATGTGAATTTTTATTTCATTAGATTTTGCATCTAATGAATTTTCAATTATCTCTTTAATTAAACTTGCAGGTCTTTCAATAACTTCTCCTGCCTTAATTTGATTTATCAAAAAATTAGGAAGTAATTCAATTCTGGATCTCAAAGAATCACCAGAAGAATCAGCAAAAGAATTATGAGATAAATCTAAAAGAATATCACTTTTTTGTTGATTGATTAGTTGAGCTTGTTGAATTTGCTGTGTTTGCTGTATTTGTTGTTGTTGCATCTTCTTTATAAAAATTTACTTGGTTTCGCCCACCATTCTTAGATTTGTATAAGGCCATGTCAACTCTTTTAAATAGATCAGTTCCAGTATTTACACCATGACGATAATCAGCAACCCCCAAGGAAGCAGTCACTGGCAATTTTTTATCTCCATACATGAACTCATGAGCAGCAACTGCTGCCCTGACTCTTTCAGCAATTTGAAAACCATTTTTAAGATTTGTATTAGGTAAAAGAATACAAAACTCTTCTCCACCATAACGAGCAAAAATATCACCTTCTCTGATATTCGAATTTCTAACTAACTCACAAATCTCTTTTAACACAAAATCTCCTGCATCGTGCCCATAGTTATCATTTAATTTTTTAAAATGATCTAAGTCAAATAAAATTAAAGTAAGAGGCGAGCCAGTCACTTTTGATTTTTTTACCAAAGTATCACAAGTCTGATTAAAATATGCTTTATTATAACATTTAGTCAGACCATCAGTTACTGCCTCCTTTTTAATCTTATCATAAGTAAGTCTCTCAGGATCACCTGGCGGAATGTATTTTAAGGCCACAGACCCAAATTTTACTACATCACCTTTTTTTAATTGTACTGGTCCCTCAATTTTAGTGTTATTCAAAAAACTACCATTTCTCGAACCTAAATCCTCGATAGTAACAGAGACTGTTGATTCAGAAATTGCTTGAGTTGTGACTTGCAAGTGTTTCCTAGATATTCCTTGAAAATCAAGCGCAAAAGTATTCTCTGCACTACGGCCAAAGGTAATTACTCCTGGTTTTAGATCAAAAATCGTACCATTAAGATCACCTCCTATGGCCAAAAGACATGCAGGTTTTGTTTTTGCTTCTTCTTCTGTAGATTGTAATGCTGCCCTTATATCTGTTAAGACAACTGTTGAATCGTCACCCATGAAAACTCCCTTTATTAATTATAGAAAACTTAAGAATTTTAAAATAAAAAAAATAAAAAAATTAAAAAAATTAAAAAAATTTTCTATTTATAAGTCTCTTCCATAAAATTATCATATAACTATTATCTCAGTAATTATCGGGGTTTCAAAAGACGTAAATTTTTCCTGGTTCTTTTCTTACCTAATTATCTTTGCTTTAAAGGCCTGACTCAAAATACCTGAGTTAAAAACAATGAAGTAATCTATTTATAAATCAAATTATCAATTTTATTTTTGAGATTTGCCATAATATTTCTTTCATAGATATAATGTACATATAGAATTTAAATGTTGTTACTTAAATCTTTAACAAATTATACATCATGATAAAATATGTCTAATAATATACTTAGCAATACCATTAATACAATCAATTCACTTTATGAAGAAGATGACGAAAATAGCAATCTAAATGAGGGATGGTTCCAATATTGGAAAACATCTTCTTCCCTATGGAAAAATAAATTAGAGAAAATTACAAAGTCTAGACCATTATTTATCCCCATAAATTGGGCCGTTCATTTCACAAATAATGAAAATATTTCCACCTCAAATGGTCAAGATTCAAACCAATATGATTTTGGAAAACATTCTTCAGATAATAACATTGCTGATCTTGTTAGATTAACAAATGAATTAAATCTAAATGCCATTTTTTTATTACCAATAACTCCTAACCCTTTAATTCAAAATGGAGGATTGCCGGCACCACTAGCAAAAATCCCTGCTATCTCTGAAGAAGGGTTAATGATAACTGTTTCTACTGCTGACGAAAAATTAAATAGAATATATTCTTTCTTTGACCCTAGAATATATAGGGAGTACGGAAAATTCACTCGTGAGTTCGGACAATTTATTTTTGATAATAATCTAAATATACATGTGGCCTTATTAAATTGCGGCCATCTCGATAAAAAAAACCATTTCATCTCTTATTTCGAAGACTATTCTAGTGCCTTTAAAAATGGCCTTATTAAATATATGGAAGTGAAAAAGAGAGAGTCTGAACAAAACTTCTCAGCAATACCAAATGTTAAACACGCCGATTACTGCCAACAAAATTCTTTAAATTTAGAAGCAATAAAAAGAACCGAATTTTACGAAATCATAAAAGACCTATATATTACTGCTTCTAAAGACGCTGTAAAAGATGCTTTTGAAGGTATTATCGATGTTGCTTTTTTAGGTGGATCTCCTTTTGATATTATCAATAGATCAATTGAAAAACATGAACATTCCAGTCGTTATTTTCCTCAAATAATGCAAACAAAAAATATTGATGTTCTTCCTTGCATTCTACTTCTTCCTAAAAATATCAAACAAAACATTATAGTGAGAGCGGTAAATAACTTTTTAGATAATACCTCTGTTCAAAACAAATTAGTAAATTTAAATTCTTATGAAAAGGATGAATTTGATTTTTCTCCACTTACATTTTTCCATTTATATCAGTCCTCTGTTGCAAATATAAACGCTATTGATCCTTGGAAATTTTCAGGACTAATTAATTATTTAGATAAAAATTATACTCAAACATACACTGTGTATTCTAGTACTAAAAATCTGTGCGATGACGACCTTACATATGATAAATCCTATTTCTTTTTAAGTTCTCATCTTAATAATAATGATTTTTATACTATTTTAAAAATTTTCATGAATGGCGGAAATGCAATAATTGATACTTGTGGAATTTCTACAACATTTACAAAAAAACTAGATGCTTTCTTCATCGAAAATTCAATTCCATTACAAAGAATAAATTATGTAGCAGAAGTTACTTTGGCATCCATTGGTCAAGGGAAAATGATTCTTTTTAACAGAGATCAACTCACTAAAGAATCATTTGTAAAGAAACACTCCTTTTGGGAAAACATCATCAGTTATTTTAATATTGATCACTTAAAAATAAATCATGATAACGATGTTTATTTTCAATGGAAAGGTCGTATGCCATTTCATACTGAAATTGAATTCATCGAAATACGTAGAGCAATTTTTTACAATCCTAGTAGTTATAAAAAAAGTGTAAAAATTCCTAAAAATAAAAATTTTATTTTATTAAAAACAATTGATGAACAAAATGTTTCAATTAATATGAATGAAAAAGGACTGGATATTGATTTATTACCTAATTCATCGGTTGGTCTAGATTTTGGATATCGGGAATAATAATCGGGAAAAATCATGAATGAAACTAACGCTTTATATTTAATTTATGCATCTCCAAACAGCTTTGTATCTTTCTATAATATACATTACATTATTTCCTCATTAGGAGAATTGGATAATTCCACTTTACTTAAAATTTATGAAAAATTATCTTCCAATAAATCATATTCAAATACTTCTTCAAACATTCCTTCGAATATAAATAGTGATAGTTGTATAAATTATGATTCTCACATACACGATAATAAAGCATTTGGATCATTTTATGATCTAACAGATATTAAAACTTTCATCATCGAATGTTTAAAAAAATTTGAGCTTCAAATTGGTCATATGATTTCAGTTGAAGAGTATAATAACGGTCTAAGTTCTATTGATAATTTAAATAATTCAATAGAAATTTTTCATAATCTAGGTCAAAAAATTTCTGTTGAAGAAGAAACTTCTTCGACAAATAGTATCTTTAAAAAAATATTTAAGGGTTGATCTTTTAAATATTATTCGCTACTATCATTCGATCTTTGCTCCTTTAAAACCTTAAAGGATAGTACTATATGCTAGAAGAAATATTAGAAAAAGATAAACAATCATTTGAAATACATGAAAATTTCTATAACTTAACCATTACAGAAGTTGCAGAATATCTCAAACAAAATAATTATTCTAAATATATAACCACTCAGTTATTTAATTGGATCTATAAAAAAAATCAAGGCGACATAAATTCTTGGACTAACGTTTCTAAAAAATTAAAACTTGCACTTCAAGAGCAATTCTCTTTTGATATTCCTGAAATAACTACTACTCTCATATCTATCGACGGCACGGCCAAGTTTTTATTTAAAATGCAAGACGGAGAAGTTGTTGAAGGAGTTTTAATCAAATTTCCAGATAGGCTCACTCTCTGTGTGTCAACTCAAGTCGGATGTGCTATGGGTTGTAGTTTTTGCTACACAGGTACAGAGGGATTTAAGCGAAATTTAAGGGTTAATGAAATCGTTGGGCAATATTTAGGAGCAGACTTATGGCTTAAGAAAAATCTAGAGCTCTATTCTCCCCTCAATAAAATAACAAACATAGTTTACATGGGACAAGGAGAACCTTTAAACAATTTTTTAAATGTAAAAAAGGCAACTTTAAACTTGATGGAACCGCAAGGAATTGCTCTTGGCCAAAGGAAAATTACACTATCAACATCAGGTTTAGTACCTCAGATAATGAAGCTAAATGATTTCCCTCCAATAAACATTGCAATCTCTTTACATTCTGCTAGAAATTATGTTCGAGACACCCTAATGCCTATAAACAAAGTCTATGATCTTAAACAATTATTTGATGCCATCAATACAATTCCCCTTAAGGCGCATAGACGTATTACCTATGAATATCTTTTAATAGATGGTCTAAACAATACTATAGAAGATATTGAAGCATTATCAGAATTAATTTCTAGAAAAACTTCCAAGATTAATCTTATTCCTTTCAATGAATATCCAAATTCCAAATTTAAATGTCCCAGTGAAAGCAACATTGAATGGTTCTCAAATGAGCTCGGTAAAAGAAATTTTACCTCTACAATAAGAAAATCAAAAGGGAATGATATCTTAGCAGCTTGCGGACAGCTTAAAAGCAAGCAATCCATATAATTTTTTCCATTAAGACCGTATAAAAATAAATTCTCTTAAAAAATTATTTTTCCATACTTTTAGGATCGATCTGTGGTCTGAATTCACTGTTGACGTCGTATTCCCACATTACTCCTGTATAATCTGGTGTCTTGAAATCTTTTTTTCCTATTGATTTATCTTCAACTACCGACGATGTTGATCTTCCTTCATTAACATTAGCAACTTCTCTTACACCATCATTTTTTTTCTCTAAATTATTTTTCTCTTTATCAGCTATCACGGCCCTCTCTACAGGATTTTCCAACTTATAAGTAATGGCGTCATCAATATCCGCATCAACAGTTTTAACAACTTGCTGAGAAGGTTTTGCTTCTACTTCATCAGCAACAATGTTCAAATTTGTCTTGCTACTATTGCTATTTGCTATTTGCTTCACATCAATTCCCTCTATTGTCTTGTTAATTCTATCCATATCACTTTTAATTTGCTCCTGATCATTGTTATGATTTATGGAATTTTTATTTGGAATATCTTCCGCACTAGAAATCATAATCAAATATTTACCTATAAAAATAATTACAAATACTATTGAAATTAAAAAAGTTAGCTTAAACATAAAATTTACTCTCTATTTAAATAAAGAAATATTTATAAATAATTATTTAATCATATGACAACTACTAAATTTATTTCGTCTAGCGATCATTTTTCTTTAATTAATTTTTATTTTTTACACATAAAGTAATTTATTACCTTTTATCATTTAGGAATGGGAACTTAATAACTTCCCATTCCTTAATTAAAACGTCTTATCTATATTTTTTAAGAAGTTTGTTTCTTTGTTTGTTTATTGTAATAATATTAAGTAAAAATAAAGGAAATATTAAAAATAAAAAAATATATATGTGAAATAAAGAATAAATGAAAATGAGGAGATCCACGTGCGTTTACACAAAAAAGGAACAAGCAGCATTCTCAAATTAGTATTTATTTTATTTACTCTTTTTTTAATTTTTTCATTGTACACAGTGAAAAATTTAACATCTAAGAGTGAATTATCCTTAGATTTGAGTAAAAATAAAGATGATTCAATCGGCGTAATAGAAGTAAAAGGTATAATTTTTGAATCTACTAAAATTGTGGAAAATTTAATTACAGCTGAAAAAAACAAAAATATTAAAGCAATTATTGTCAGAATTGACTCTCCAGGCGGAGCAGTAGCACCTACGCAAGAAATATACGAAGAAATTAGAAGAATTGATAAAATTAAACCAGTATATGCTAGTTTTGGAACTGTGGCCGCTAGTGGTGGCTATTACATAGGCGCTGCTGCTCGAAGAATTTATGCTTCTGCAGGAACTCTTACTGGATCAATTGGTGTAATAATGCAATTTACTGACTTATCCAAGCTCTATGAATTTATAAGAATTAATCCTTCGGTTATTAAGTCAGGCCAATTCAAAGACATTGGTAATCCCTCTCGAGCACTTACTGCGAAGGAAAAAGAATTAATGCAAGATATGATTACAGGTGTTCATAAACAATTTATTAATGACATTCTAAAAAATAGAAAAAAAGTTATCGCTGGAAATATTTATGATCATGCTCAAGGGCAAATTTTTTCAGGAGAAGGTGCACTTAAAATTGGTTTAGTGGATCGTTTAGGCAGTCTTTGGAGCGCAGGAAGAGAAATACATGAGGAATTAAAATTAAAAGGTGAACTAAAACTTCAATATATAAAACAAAAAAAGACAAAATTTCCAATCTCTGATTTCTTCGACTATGTTGATGATGCCGCCACTTTCTTAAAAGGAATCATTTCTTTTAGTAAAGTACCATTGCTATTACACAATACTACTGATTAAGATTAGAGTTAGGATTAAGTACATATTATGGAACTTCTTCTTTTATGGATTCAAAATCATCTACTTTCAGTAATTGCTTTAATAGTAACTACTGTATTAATTTTCCATTACGTAATTGAAAAAGATTATGCCATTAAACTTTCCAAAAAATATAGAAACTCTATTTATGAAGCTCAATCTAAGATTTTTTTAAATGCCACTCAACACTTGATCGTTGGTAATCGAGACATGGCCATAAAAGAGTTTTTAAATGCCATGGATATCAATCGAGAAACTTTAGAAATATATTTTGCTTTAGGAGGATTATTTCGTAGCAATGGTGAAATCGAAAAAGCAATTAGCATCCACCGTTCTCTGATTGCTAGAGAAAATATCTCGGATTCTACAAGACTTCGAGCTTTAAAAGAATTGGCCATTGATTTCGACAAAGGTGGATTCATTGACCATGCTATTGATACCTATAAAGATGTTCACAAAATAAATAAAGATCAACCAGATGTGCTATTGGCCTTATGTAGAATTCATGAAGATATTGAAAATTGGGATGAGGCCTATAAATATCGTATAATGCTCTCAAAAGTTTCTAATGAAAATCAATCAGAAACTATTTCTCATATATTGGTACAAAAAGCAAAAAAGCTTTTCTATAAAGGAAATTACCATGAATGTATGGAAAGTTTAGAAGATGCCTTTAAATTTGCACCCTCAGTCTCTGCTAAGATATTACAACTTAAATTATATATCATCCAAGGAAGTATCGAAGA
Organism: Oligoflexia bacterium; assembly: GCA_015232015.1. GTDB lineage: Bacteria > Bdellovibrionota > Bacteriovoracia > Bacteriovoracales > Bacteriovoracaceae > JADFZW01. Next base: position 59,729 of record JADGAM010000002.1, read on the forward strand.
TGCTAAAGCATCTCTTCTGGAGATTCTTAAAGAACACCCCATGTATGCCTCATTTGTCTTCGTATCACTTAATGAAAGTATTACCAATTCTAAAGAACCACAAACAAAAGAAATGTATAATTTAAGATTAAAAACTATCAAAGAGATGTTCCTATCCCTTGACGATAAAGATTTATTAAATTCACCTTCAATTATTCTCTCTAAAATAAGATTATTAAAAGATGAACAAAAGATTGAGGAAGCATATCGTATATTAAAAAATTGGATGGATTTAAATAAAAATCACAGTGAGGCCATTAAAGCAGAATTTGTAAAAATACTAATTTCACTTGGTAGATATGAAGAGGCCATGACCCACACAATGGAATTATTAGATAAAATTTATCAATCTTTGACTCGTCATTATTGCGGTCAATGTGGGTATAACTCTGATAGCATTTTTTGGAGATGTCCTCAATGCAGAGAATGGGAAACAATTCAATTTAGATGGAAAATATAGATGAAAAATTTAAATTTTAATATACATTCAAATATAAGGAATAAGAACTTAAGAACTTGCCCATTTCAGCGCCAAAATACAAAAAAATTTTATTTACATACCTTTCGCCTTATACATTTTCTTTTACTATTTTTTTCCATATTAGTTTTGTTAAAAACTTCTTTTTTAACAAATTCTTTTTCCGCAGAAAATAGTAACAATAATAAAACCAATATTAACACTGATGATGAAGCTAAGCTCCTAGATCCCATTGACTACAAAGATGTTGATACTAATACTTCTAATAAAACTACCGAAGAAATAGTCAATTTACATTATGAAAAAAAAGGAAATGAAAATGAGATCAATGCTGAAAATGAGAAAATAGAAGTAAAAGCAAATAAAAACGTAATAAAAATTAAACCTAAACAAGCAACTAATAGCAAGAATAATCAAGCACAAAAAAAATTTATCGGAATATTTTATTTAAATAAAATTTTTGCAAATATTCATCAAAGGCCCTCTGCAGATTCTGATTCAATTAAAGCAATAGCTTGCGCTCATCCGCTAAAAATGTATGAGATGCCCTCATCATCATCTTCTGACAGCGAATGGGCATTAGTGCATACTGAAAATGAAGAAGGATATATAAAGAAGAGCTTCATTTCAGAACAACGAAATATTGATTGTTTTCAAAATAACTATCCTAAATTTTTTAATTCTCTTAACCTAGATATGACTCAAATTTATTATTGGGGGAAATTACAAGATCAATTTTTATATGGTAAATCTAAGGTTAAGTAGCCTTAGATAATAGCTTAAGCTTTTCAAGCTTAGCTTTAAAATAGCTTGAGATAAGGATATATTGAAAATGAAACAACTACTAAATATTTGTCTATTCTTCCTTTTTTGTGTTCTGCTGCTATCTAATTCTTCAAATGCTGCCGCTAACAATTCTAGCAAATCAGCTCCTCCTTCAGAAGAGACTCCTATTGATTTCTCTACAATAAAAAAAATTATAAAAAATGATCTTTTAGAAGATGTTGTCATTAAAAAAAATGAAATCATTCAAAACAACAAAAAGGAACAGCAAAGAAAAAAAATTGAAACTTATCGTTTTCCTTCTATTGATGATTTTTGGTCATTCATCTCTGAATATTGGATAATACAAAATTCCTCAAGATTAATCTGGAATTTTGAAAAAGCAGATTATGGTATTGAAACTTCTGTACAAAGTATATTTGAAAACATGGGTTTATATGAAGTAAAATTCAAAATATTGCTTGTTAATAGTTTATCTCTTTATCATTTTGTCCTTCCTTCTGGGAATAACGAATGTATCTTCTTATTATCCTTCCCTCTTATGCGCACACTTGATTTAACAAAAACAGAGGTTGCTTTGCTAATACTTGAAGATTATTTTCGCTTAAATCAAAATTATTTTAAGGATTATGTATATGAAAAAGAATTGGATAAATTTATAGGAAATAATTTTTATCAAAAAAATTTTGAACTTTCCTTAATTAATAAAGTTTTAAAAAATTATTCCTACATGATTTTCGAAAAAGGCTTTTCACCACAGCAGCAATACGAAGTAACAAAAAGAATAGCAGAAAGTATAAAAACAAATTCTAAATTATTAGTTGCCTATACAGGACTACTTAACAAGCTAGACCTTCTTGTGAAAAACAATAAAGATTATCGTAATTATAATAAAATTTATCCAACACCAGAAATGCAACTTAAATGGTTAAGTGTAAATTCTAAGGATATAAATAAATTTTCTAAAAACAACTAAACTATACTCTAATTATTTTTTACCCTTATGTTGCTTTTAAATAAAATAAGAGAAAAATTTAAATATCAAAATCAACTAGAAATTAAATTCTCACTGTATTATTTCTTTTCATCACTACTTTTTATATTAACTTTTTTCATAGTTATTTCAATCGCAGTATCTTTTCATTTTTTGCTTGATCATCAAATCGGAGAAATAAAAGATTGGTTATACAAAAATCAATGGAATATTATATCCATTTCCAAAATTATTTCTTTCATAATAATTATTATATTATTTAACAATACATCTACAATTAGACTTAATCTAAAAACAATTAAATATTTATCTTTTCCCATGTAGAATTCACCTGTGGGAGACATAGAAAGAATAACTTGAGTTGAAGAGAGTTTGAGAGTATTTACTTTCTTTGTTTTTGGCAGTTCTAATTTTATACCATTGTACATTAAAGGAGCAGTTAACATGAAAATAACTAATAATACTAAAACGACGTCAACAAAAGGTGTAACGTTTATATCGGATATTGCTTTTTTTTGTGGTCTTAAGTTGAATCCCATATTTTTATTCCTAATCTCTAACTATCAGCTCTAATCTGTCAGTAGTACCACAATGTTTTATTTTGAAGTAGTACTGGTTTTTATTACAATTCTTTCGAGCATATTTATAAATTCTTGTCCGTAAGAATCCATTTCAAGATTTAGTTTTTCGTTAGCGTTGTTAAAGTGATTGTAGAAAAAAACTGCAGGTATTGCAGTTGCAAGTCCAATAGCGGTGGCAACTAATGCCTCTGCAATCCCAGGCGCAACGGCATCTAAACTTGTTATACCTTCACCTAATCCTACAAAAGCATCTATAATTCCCCAGACTGTTCCAAGCAAACCAATAAAGGGAGCAGCCGAACCAATGCTGGCCAGTGTAGAAAGAGAGGAATTCATTTTATCGTTTGAATCATTAATGGCCCTTTTTAATGCTCGCTCAACAGAAGTAAAACCAAAAGATGAAAAATGTTCGTAAAGTATCTCCTTTGAAGTTCCTTTGCCCAAGCTATCTCTTATTTTAATAAACTCTTCATGTCCCTTTTGAAAGATATTTAAAAAAGGAGAATAGGGCATTTCTTTTGATTTTAAAAAAATAAGTGCTTCTAATATACTTAATTTAACTTCTGAATCTTTCTCTATTAAAAAACTTTCTAGTAATGCAGAAATTGCATTAACATTATTGATATTTTGTAAACCTTTTGATGCATTTATTTTTGTTTCAGAATCAGTTGATTTTAATGAATTAAGGAATAATTTGTATGCACTTTTGACTTTCAGCTTCTCCATTGTCATAACAAGAGTTTTTCTTAATTGAGTAGATAATTCTTGAGTAGAAGAGGATGTTGATGATGATGATGAATCTGCTAATTGAAATAACATTTTATCAAATTGAGAATCTACTCCTTCGTTTTTCCCTCGATAAGCAAAAAACTCTAACACATCAATTTTGATTGATTCATCACTGCTATTTTTATCCATATATAATCCAAGTAAAAACTCAAATGTTTTCAGGGGTATGTCTTCTCTATCCAAAAAGCTGTATAATGCTTTTGGGATAATTTCAGGATTTATTTTTTCTAAAATAGTATCGATTGAATTATTATATAAAAAATCAATTGTATCTTTTTCTCGATCACATATTTTTTTTGTTTGCTGATAGATTTTTACTTTCTCATTGGAAATAACTGGGAGTATAAGAGAACCTTCTCTATATTTTTTAATTCCATTTTCTGTTAAAAACATTGGTAAGTTTGCAGGCATTGAAGAATCAAAAAATTGTGGATCGATTCCAGATTCAGGAAATTTAATTTTATGACTAGCTCGAATTGAATTTTCTGGCATATAGAATTTATTAAGGCATGATCCTTGAAGTATCGCATTTTTCCACTCTTCGTAAGAAATGATCTCGTCACGATTGACATCGAATATATTTTTAGAGTCGTAAAAAGTTTTTTGCAATATTTCTTTTTCCCAGATAACAAGCGGTGAAGAGATATATTGAGATACAGGAGTGATTACAGAAATTGGTGTATTTGAAGTTATAGCAGAATTTATAATCTCCTCTGAAAGCCCAGATATATCTGAAGGTCCAGATATATGACGAAGATTATTATTATCATCGTTATACTCGTGAAGAAAATGTAAATTAATTAAACTGCCGCTTTCACAAGATTGTAGTATAAGTAAAGTTTCATCAACATTAAGCAATTTAATCGCAGCAACGATCTCTTTACCAGACCATGCAGTATCATTAAGTTGATAGCTGTATGTTTCATCAAAAGTAGTTTCACCATGTCCAGTTAATCCAAAGACAATCATTGTTTTGGCAGTCGGAAATTTGGTCTTGAATGCTATTATTTCGTTTTTTAAAGAATTAAGTGATCGCATGACTGTTTCTTTGGTTGGCCCATCCTTAGGATGATCATCGAGACGATCATCTTGCAAGTGTTTATCATCGAGATCAATAGCATGTTTATAAAGTCCTCCTTTCGTACTAGAAAATACATCAACAAGGGTGTTTCTAAGAATTAGTGTCTCTTCTGAAGAAACAAATTTACCAACTGAAATTGTTATGAGCCACTTGCCAACAATTTCAGATGGTGGGGTTATGGATTTTATGTGATCTGAAGCATTTGAAATAAAAGGATTATAAATAGAAAAAAATAATAAAAGAAATAAAATGAAAAAATAATTTTTTGTCATATTTTACCCTCTCAGTATTCATAAACATTAAATTATAAATTATGTAATATAGTTGCTGAAATGCTAAAACACGAATATCGAACTTTCTGCATTGAGAGTCAACTCTATTTTCAAAGCACCGTCAGTCATTTTACTATATTATGGACTCTCCAATTTGTACTGATTCTACTTCTATTAATTTCTATCCTCTTAATTTAATCATAAATTATGGTATTGCAGATTGTTTACTAGCAAGGACGATGTTATTGGGCATTATAAATACGAATTTTTAGAACCGGACAGGATTTAAATTATTATTCTAAAAAGCTTAATATTTATTGTAGCACTAGAGGTGTGTTTCTTCTGCTAAAGTGTTCATTCATTAACAGTGCGAATAGTTGATTGACCAATTTAATTATTTTTGATTTTGAATTTTTATTAAAAACTAACAGATTTATACTTCTGTACCAGGACTACCACTCCTCATTCTCCCAAGGCGACTCTTTATCACGACAGACAGACCAATTTAAAAAAACTTCTCCTCTATAATTCTTGAGAAGCGAACGGAGTTGCTGCACGAGCAACGCTTGATGATTCGAAACAATCTATTGCGCCTCTCTATTACAAAATATTGCTGGTAAAGTCGCACTGAAGGCCATATGAAGATGTACTGCACCCTCCTTAACTACTCCATTAGCATCGTACGCCTTCAAATGAGATAATTGTTTAAAATCATCATAACGTTCAACTACATGAGATTTTATTGGAAATGTTTCCTTCCAAATTGAACATGATCTCGCTATTTGCTGGCCGATGACCATCGGTCACTTAACAGTAATGTAAAATTCTATGACGACAACAAGTACTCAGCACTTAAATCAGCACCACAGGCCCACTCAATCCTTCCAACAGGATTCACAGAAACTTTTTTAAATTCTTCTTTGTCTTTAAGTGGCACAAATACCGTAGGAGGGTTGCTCATTAAGTGCACAGAGATTGACTGTTCTGTTACTACCATCACTGAATGATACATTTAATGCATACCCATCGCCGGCCTGGACTGATTCTACTTCTATTAATTTTAATCTTATAATCATAATTACTCCAATAGTGAAACGGGATAGACTGGCAATCCCTTGGATGCCAACTCCCAATCTTTTAAGAGTTCTTGTTTTCTTAAGCGAATCCACTCACAGATAACTGATCTGCTTTATTGGGCATTTTTCCTTTTAAAATTTTTTCTTCATTGATGGAATATTGTGATTTAAATGATTGGTAAATAGCATGAATATGAGGAGGATTATGATCCAAAAATTGGATATAAATTGTAATTCCGTAAAAGTAAGATATTTGAGGCATAGATATATTACTCCCTTCTAACTTATTTAAAGAAAAGTATAATCTACTTTACCTAAAAATTGCGAAAAAATGCATAGTATATTAAAAAGATATGGTACACCCTAGTACACGAATATCGAGCTATTTGCCTCTGTAGTCAAAAAGTTTTGACCGATATAACAACTCAATTTGAGGTATAGCATGTTGATTAACATTATTATTTCTTTATCCTGCTTTTACCTTTGCTTTTTTTGCATTGAAATTTTTCTGGACAGATAAGGTATGCCGCAGACAAATCTTCGTCTATAAGCGGCCAATAAACCCCCTCTCCATCACCAAGAATTTCATAATTCATAAGTTCTCTCATAGTCGCTGCCTTCAATTTAAGAGAAATACTTTTATCTCTTTTAAGTATTTTGTTTTTAGATTTTTTTATATGGAGGATGTTATCCTCCACCCAAAAATCTAAAAAAGAAATTTTATCTTCTACTCGTAGTTTTGAAGTACTCATGCCATCTCTCCAATAGAATCGCTTGATTCTCTAAAATAAAAGATTC
>JADGAM010000002.1:66706-68048 GCA_015232015.1 Oligoflexia bacterium
GTATATGAATATGAGGTCGTTCACTTCCTTCCTTGGAAAAAAAGAAGTATCGGTAACCGTCTACCATTATTATTGTTGGACTCATTCGATGATAGCTCCTTCGCAAAAGCTGATACTATTATCATGATCTAACTTTGAATATACATCTTTCGATAAAACTATCTTACTCCTTTCTTCAAAACCTAGGTGCCTGAAGATAGGATTTTTCAAACTAATATCCACTTCTGCAACCTTTGACTTAGTAATTTTGCGCTTTTTTAAATTTATATTTTTTGGATTATTTGGATCACAAAAGATGGTCGCTAGAACTTCACTGTCAGGATATTGGTAATTATCATGATCATGGCCGAAGGCGCCTATCACAAATGCCCCTGTATCTAGGGCCCTCGCCTGTAGTAATGTACAGACAATATTCTGTTGATCTATTCCAAAACAATCTGTAGGTGCAATTATTAACGATACGCCAGCAATGCCGGTGAGTATGGTTGGTTCTGGTAGCAGTATATCTGCACAAGCAAGTATTGCAACTTTGTAACCCCATAAATTAAACAATGCTAATTTATTACCTGATGAAAAAAAGGAATACTCCTTTTTAGCATTAGGGAATAATTTTCTTTGTTTGCCAATAAATCCATTTGGGCCACATAAAAAATGAGTAATAAAATGTTCATTTTTATCTTTATCTATTTCCACAACGCCAGAACATATTGTAGTTTGATATTTTTGGGCCAGTCCAACAATTCTTTTGCATGATTCACCAGAAGGCACTTCTTCTGCCAATCTTTTATAATCATCATTTGCATTTTTCCAAAGACCACCAATTACATTCAATTCTGGAAAAACAAAAAGGTCAGATGTTTGATATTTAATTAAATATTTTTCAATCAATAAGATATTTTGATTTTTATCTGATTTATAGGCAACTGGACTAAGTAAGAATATTTTCTTGGAGTTCATCGTACAAAGTTATAGATAAAAATGCTCTTTGTAAAACCTAGTTGAGCCAGAATTGAAGTGGTACACCGGACAGGATTCGAACCTGCGACCTACGGCTTAGAAGGCAGTCGCTCTATCCAGCTGAGCTACCGGTGCATTTGATTATCACAGCTCTGAATAAGCTAGCATTATAATTAGAAAAAATCTACAAATTAAAAAAAGAGTTATAGACTTTATTGATATAGAGAATATTCTGGATTTACTTTAATTTTTTAAACTATGGGTAAAATGGCAAACAACAAGATGCAGATAAAAAATAAAGCAATTCATTCACTTGAACAACTTCGAGAAGAAATACTAAAACATGGTCCATCAATTTATTATGGGTCGAAGACTTCAACAGTAA
>JADGAM010000300.1 GCA_015232015.1 Oligoflexia bacterium
TGAAAGAGATGATTTTATTTATTCCTGCTATTGTGTTCCGCAAATGGTTTTCGCAAGATACTAAAGTATCAAAAATAAGTTGGGGTCGATCTTGCACAAAGAAACTAATATTGTTGTGACCATTAATTATAGTATCATGAATGATTTGAATGTCATTATTCGGTATTGCTACATGATCTAACTCAATTTTCGTGATAACTTCGTTTTCACTTAAATAATTTGTTAATAGAAAATCAACAATTTCATATAATGTTGAATTGGGTTCAAAGTGGTGTTCAAGTGCGTTTGAGTTAATGGTAATTTGTGTCAAGATTCACTCCTTGTAGAATTGATTTCTGGACGTATGATCCAGTTATTTTCTGAGTAAAAATTTTTTCTAGATCGATCTAATGTTTTTTCTATGAATTCTTTTAAAATATTGACGCTATATTTTGCTTCTTTAAAATTTAATAGAGAACTAGTGGCCATTTGGATAATGTTGTTGCCTTTTAAATTTCCTTTGCATACATGATAGTAGTCAATCAAAGGTGACAGCATTGGATATTTAAATTTTAAATCTAGAGCTAATTTATCTATCTCTTGAATTTTTTTGGAATACTCTTTAATTACAGCTATATTAGGAGTTGCTATTTCAAATTCTTCTAGTAATAGCAAAGAATACTTTTCGCCAAAACTATTTACATCAGAAACGTATTTAAGACCTATGAGATATTCTTTTAGTTCATTAAATATTTTTTTACATTTAATTTCAGGAATTGGGGAAGTGATATCATCGTCATTAAAAAGAAAAGACCAAAGAATATTATAAAAATTTTTAAAGATATTTAAGGTCTCTGTTCTAAAATCAATTTCAGTATTAACTAAAGAAAGCGTTTGCATACCATTATTGGAAAAATAAGATTGATAGATATTAGAAGTTTTTAAATAGGTTGAAGGAATTTTTTGAGTAAAATATGAATAAAGAGTTTTAATTTCATTAGATTCTAAATTTTCTAGTGATAGCAGGGCGTGAACAAAATAAAAGATCAATTCAGGTGAAACATCAAGATGGCAAATATAATTACTACAAGGAGTATCTGGGAAACAAGGAAAGCAAGTAGTTTTTGGAACTAGGTTAAAATTATTTTCACCGTAAGGAGTTGTTTCGTGGGCACGAACACTGCCAATTGAAATGGTAATAGTAGGTACTTTATGAATAGCTGCCAAATGTCCCCCCATTGAATCATGACCCAGAAAGAGGGAAGAAGTATTAATTTCATCGGAAAGTTCTTGCATGTCTAGAATACCAATTTTATTAATAAGGCGATTGGAAAAAGTATTGGTAATGTAATTATCTAGAAAATTATTAAATTCTAAATAATTTTTTTTGTCGTTCAAAGAACCAACAACTACAAATGAATAAATAGATAAATGTTCGTCTTCTAGAAGCATTTTAATAAGTTGTTGCCAATAACTAGACTTCCAAAATTTTTTACTATGAGAAGCAAATGGATGAACTATTATTTTATATTGATTAATATTTGTATTACTTATAGATTGAAAAAAATTGTTTGTTTTTAATTGATGGGAATTATTACTATTTTGTTCTTCAATAGTCTCCGTTAATATGTTTTTAAAAACATCAACTAAATTAAAAGGACTAAAATCTCCTGTCATAACATTAGAATATACAAATTTCGACCATTTCCCGCCAATAAGTAAGTTATTTGATGAATTTCTAATTAGACCAAATTTATGTTTTGAACTAATTAGTGTTGCTAAATATGAAGAACTTTTTGAAAATGTTAAGTTTACAACACTATCAATATTATGTTCTTCTATCGAAGATAAAAAGAGTTTTAATTTACTTTTTAATTTATCTAAAGTTAGATCGTTTAAATTCCAGTAGTGTTTGGGAAAATTTACATAGTAAATATGATTAAAAGTTTCTTTAAGAATAAATTCAAAAGGTTTTGCAAACTGAATGCGGCCAATGAAAATAAAATTAGTATTGGGGAAGGATGATTTAAATATTTTGGTTGCTAAAATTGTTTGTAATACATCACCCATTCTGGATATTTGAATAATAGCAATTGTTTTTTGATCCTCTGCTTTTAAATCAACAAGATCTTGAAAGCTTTGTTCTTCGAAATAAGTGTCTTTATGATGGAGAGAAGAATTCATCTAATCAGACTCCTTTATTTCTTCATCATAAAGGGAGGCCAGAAACAATAATTCAAGATATTCTGGATCGCTGACATCTTCGGAGTTACAAGACCGTATATGATTGCTATCATTTGTGCATGTTTTAAGATGGAGATTAATATTTTTTTGTTTGATTTCTTTTATGCTATTTATTGCATTTAATATTTCATCCCCGATTTTTGTGTTCACAAATCCTCCTAATTTATAGACAAGAGAAAAAAGGAAAATTAAAAAAATTAAAAAATTCCAGTCTCAATTAAACTACCACCGCGCCTTTTATATTCAAGAGAAGTTAGATCAGTTAAGGAGGCAGTTAGGATTTGTATATTTGATTTTAATTCTTCTAATAGACGGTCAAGTTTTTTAATATTTTCATCAAAAGTGGAGGAATTGATAGTATCTAATTTGTTTTTAAATAACATGCAAGGAATAGTTATAAGAGAATCATAGAAACAACATTTAATTAATTTATCTAAAGAATTAACAAATTGAGCTTTAGTTTCATGGTCTTTATTCATGGAGCGCAAATATTTTGTTGTTTCTAAAAGAATCACTACCGTCTCTGTAATATGATCTTTTTCATGATCAACCCACGAATAAAGTTCATGTTTATCAAAAATATTTAATACATTATTTAATATTTCAACAGGATAAGTTTTTTCGAATAATTTCGTAAGATAATAACGGGCCATTTGAGTTGATAACTCAAAATTAACATTTATATCACCAGTTAATGCTTTATAGTTGATACCATATTTATCTTTCAAAACTTGATATACTGTAATATTGGGTAACAAATGGTGGTCTTTCAAAGGAGGAACTAATTCAGATAACAATAGATATATACCGAAATAAAGATCTTGACCTGGAGGTAAAAACATATATTCACTACTATTTTTAGCGTCAATAATAGATTGTTTAGAAATAACAGGAGATAAAATAATGTTACCTGGATTAATAGAACTATTTATACATAAAGGAGTAGGTTTATCTAAAATTTCAAGAGTAGGAGTTGTTAATAGGTCAGCTATTTTTTTTGTTGTGTAGTCGCTGGTTATAAGAATATCAATATTTACTAGAACTGAGGGTAAGGTATTAACATCAGCTTCAATAGTAAGTAATGAATTATCAAAGGTAGCATTTAATTTATTAGCAATAGTTATCTCTTTTGAATTTGGATAAACTATTAACACTGGATGCAGATAATGATCCAACAAGAGTAATTTAACCAACTCTTCCAGGTGTTCAACTGCCATTTTTAAAAATTTCTCTTTAAAAAATCCATTAGAAATATTTGCTAATTGAATGGCCACAATTCGAAAATTTGGTTTCTTATTGTTTATTTTATAACGAAAATGATTTAAGTTTTCATGAACTAGCTTGTTATTTTCTGGATCAGTCATTAATTTGATTTCATTTTCATTCCAATTAATGTTTGTAATTTTATGGATCATTTCTTCACTATGTATTGGAAGATGAATAAAATCTTGCAGTGATTTATTTAATAACACATGTGAATTACTTGGAACTATTATTTTATTTTCTAAGATTTTTATTCCAGAATAATTTTCTGCATTTAAATAGGTTAGCAAGTAATTACCTAAAGCATTTTGTTGATAATTAATAATCCAATCAAAATGAAAAGTTTTAAGTTCTTTAATTGAACGTATAAAAGAATCAAGAGCGAATGCTTCTGAAAAAAGTCTATTTTTTTTAAAGGTTGAAATTTTACCTCTATCAATTGTAAATATTTGAGATAAATTTTTTAAATTTTTAATTGAAGGGCGAAATTCCTTAAATGTTAAGAGATGAATTTTACTATTAGGATATTGATGTTTAATAGAGTTTGTCAAATGAACACAACTATATACATCGGCCAAAGTATTGCAGTTTATAATTAAAATATTTTCCATAACGATTCCTTCGCAATAGAATGGTCTATTTTATTTGTTCGTAGGCCATTATGATTAAATCAAATGAGTTATTAATTTTTTCTTTATTTTTTATATATTCTAGAAATGTACTAAAATTTCCATCTATGGCCATAGCATAGTCACTTAGATATTGTCTCATATCATTATCTTCCACTAATCGATAAACTGATTTTAAATCTTTTGATGCCGAGTAAG
>JADGAM010000301.1 GCA_015232015.1 Oligoflexia bacterium
TTTTGCACAAGTCAACAATTAAGCTGATATAAATAATCTATTTTGTAAAATTTTCATTGTTGAAAAATAATATCGGGATAGGTAGGCCCTTCGGGCCGATTTTTAAAACGAGTACGATTTGATAAGATAGTCCAACCAACTATCGGCATCTTCTTGAGATTCTATTACCATGTATTGTTCTTCAAAAGAAGGATCATCTTACTCTCCATAACCGATAAATTTATTGTAAGCATCTTCATCCAACATATAAGCCTCTTCCTTCTCTAATCCTTCCACAATCTGTTCAAATAAAATTTTTTCTGTTCTTCTGTTGTCACTAAAATCAATATCAAAATAATCTCTCAGTTTATCCTGTGAACTAACATTATCTTTTTTTTCTCTCTTAACAAAACCAATTCTTGGCGGTGCAGTCGTTAAAGTTTTAAACCAATCAAAAACTGTACCCACTCCTTCAATCTAAATTTTAAACAACTCCATAACTCTTCCACACTTTTTACATTTAAGTGGATCTTTTTTTCTCCATTTCAAATCTTTTCTCGAAAACTAAGACGTACTGTCTTTCTCACTAGGACTTTGCCCTCTTTATCTTTTATCAAACCAACTTTGCTATTTAAAGCATTATGTATTTGCTCTTTAGATTTTCGATAACTCGATGTCGCTTGTAATCCTAGATATAGATATCTCACTCTCTGAAATCCTTTTGGAAATATTTGTTGACCGTCTTGGAACATCCTTTTTATCAATATTAAACACAAATCCAATCTTACCATATCTTTTCCATAAATAATCAATGACCTTTTTTGTTTCAGGAGTCGGATCAAATTCAACAATCATTTTAGAGAGAAAATACTGCCACTTCTTTCGAAGAACTTCATGCGGAAAATATTTTAATCTAATCCACTACATTTTTTTAGAGCTTTATAGAGCTAACATGGATACAATTCAAGCTTAATCATGCAAAAGAAGGATAAATGTCACGCTTTTTTGTCATGGAAGGTGTTTATGTTAAATTTGCCTACAAAAACTAATGAAAAGAAAGAAGCAAGTATAAGCGTTAGGGCAAGAGCTACTGTTCTTGATCGACTTAAACAAATGGCGGACAAGCATAACCTTTCCCAGTCTCAAGTTATAGAATACTTGGTGGATCGGGCATTTGAGGAATTTGTTAAGATGAAAAGAATAGACAAGAAAGGTAAATATAATAAAAAAACCAAATGAGGTGTCTGTGTTAAATCTCAGCAAAAGAAAATGGTTATCTTGCGTAGCAAGTCCTCAAATTTTGTTTTTTATAGGGCTATTTTCATTAATGTTATTAGTTCACTGGAAAACCATCTCTAACGATATATTGCTTGGATATGATGACGATTATGTAGTTGCTCCTATGGAAAAAGTCACTGGAATATCTGATTATATATCTAAAATTAAAAGCGGTGAGATTTATGATCTTCAACCAGTCAGAGATTTTACATTTTGGTTTGATTTTCAAATCAAAAAAACACTAAACATTGGACCACACCACTTTACCAATCTAATGGTGTGGACATTTATACTGATTTTATTATTTTCCCTGCTTGTAATTCAAAAAATTCCAAATTTCATGGCATACCTGCTAGTCTCTATGTATGCATTTCATCCATGTTTTACCAATGCTTTACTTTGGGTGACTGCAAGGAAACATCTACTTTCAACACTATTCATTTTGTTGGCCTCATATTTTTTAATCAGGGTAGTGAATAATGAAAAAAATAAAGTTTGCAGGTCAAGTAAGAAATATCTTTTTTCTATTTGTATCTTTTATCTCCTATCATGTTTTTCACAACCGATTAATATTCTATGGCCCTTATGGGCGTTTGCCTTTGTGATTCACCAACATAATTATTCCCTTGATAAATTGCTAAATAAAAGATGGATCGTAACTTCTTTAATATTGTTAGGTATACTCGTTACCTGTGCTATGCTTAATAATTTTTATTATACTAAAGTTTATGTAGGTCAAAGCGAAATTGCTAAATATGTGTCAGAAGCAGATAATCAGATTTCCTACAGACTACTTAGTATCGGTAGATCATATTGGCAAACACTTGTTCCTTTTTGGTCGACTCCAACATCCTACTACCCTGGATCAATACAAAATATTTTAGGAATTGTTCTAATCGTAATCGTTGTTTGGGGAGTTTATAAAAACAGGAATAGATCCCTATTTATCTGGTTATTATTCTCTGTACTCCCAATTTTGGTGACAACAATCAATCTTACAAATATATTTGGTTCCGATACTTATATTTTAAACACTGGTATCGGGATGTATATTATTGGTGGACTTGTAGTTGGTGCTTATAGTAGCAATCCAATTTTTTTACAAAAAAGAATTAAATATTTTATTTCCGCTGCTTTTATCTTTCTTTTAATGGCTTATATATACTTGTCCTATCAAGTAAGTAGTTCTTGGCAGTCTGACCTTTCTCTCTTTGAAAGAGCAGTTAAGATTGAAACAACTCCTTTTAATCTAAAAAGTTATATTCAAAAATTATTACAAAAAGGTGAATATAAAAAGAGTTATATTTCCGCTCAAAAATTAATGGAATGGGACCCCTATGGGTATAATGTGGATCAAGTATATGCCTCCAGCATCTACAAAAATCCTGAAATAAGCATACAAAATAAAATTATTTTATTGGAAAATAAATTAACAATTATAGAAGATTCCCCTTGGTTAAAATACTATCTTGCAGGTCTATATGCTTCTCTTAGCAAATTTGATAAAGCGTTGAGCATTATAAATAGTATTCCCGAAAAGGATTTTCACTTTTTCAAAGAGGATATGGAAATAGTGTTGGCGGAATACATATTCTTCAATCAAAAATCTGGCAAAGAATATTTAAGCATAGTCGATAAAGTAATGAAAATTAAAAACACGATCAATGGCAATAAATGGAATGAGCAAAAATTTCTAACAAGACTACAATCACTGGGGATAGACATTGGTAAATCTGCTCATTCGTCAAGAGAAGAATAATTTGTAAGCGGCCAATTAAAAATTCCCACTTTGGCCAATTAAAAATGGACAGTTCTAACAAAGGAACTGACATGATAACTTGGAAAAATGCAGATGCTTCTGATCTAAGATTACTACAAGCAATTACAATTTTATTTGCCAACCACCCTAGATTATCAGAGTATATTTTCGATCTAAATAAATCAAAATTACGAGATTCTCCATCTAAACTTAAAGAAGATGCTCGTGAATTTTCTACCGGTGAATATCTTTTAATTCGTGTTGCTCTTGATATTTGGAGCGGAGATGGAGGCCTCAATTTTAACGAAATTTACGAGCAATTAGATCATAAAAATATCGCCAATCTAATAAAACCTTTGCATTTTCTCGAGGGAAATATGCGTGGCCAATTAAAATAGGACATTTTTATTTAAAAAATATTGCGCAATAGTTCTCTATATTGTTTATTATTGATTTTTTTAAATCTAAAAAATTCAAGATCAATGAAAACATAAAGGAGACCATGGCATGGTAATAAGTAGGCATATGTTAAAAAAAGTAAAACAATTATTTAAAGAAGGTAAAAAAAAATCCACTATTGCGGAAGAGTTAGATATAGATCGCAAAACTGTTACTAAATATTTAGAGGCAGACACTCTTCTTTCTTATCAACCACGGACAACTCCAAAGAAAGAGGATCCTTTTAAAGCATTTGAAATGAAGACATTAAAAATGCTAGAAGATAATTCAAATTTAACAGCAAATGATATCTTTGAATTTTTAATAGAACAAGGATATAGCGGCAGTGAAAGAACTCTAAGACATCGTGTTGCCGCTATAGAAAGAGACGAAGCCAAAAGAAAGATTTTTTGAACAGGATTATCAACCAGGAGAACAATCTCAATTTGATTTTAAAGAGAAAATAACTATTCCATTTTATAATAGAGGCCAAATCGTTAATCTTCATTTTAGACTCTCCCTTATAGTAACATCTTTTTTATTAAAGCTTATCCTTTTAAAAATTATCAATGTTTCATGGATGGATATCATAATTTTTGTGAAGTTATTGAAGGCATGACTGAAAATATTCAAATAGATAACTTAAGTCCTTGTGTAAAAAAAGTTCTTAAAGGGAATAAACATCTGTCACCAATAGCGTGGACACATATAAACTTTCAAGGGAAATATGAATTTTTATCGACAGATGAAACGATTGACATCGATACTTTGCTGAATAAAATATTAGTTAGTGAAGCAGGTTTTAAGAGTAAGAACGGAGCTAATTTCCATTAAACAAACCTA
>JADGAM010000302.1:0-1394 GCA_015232015.1 Oligoflexia bacterium
AAGAAATGGTCAATATAAAAACTAGTTAATCAGAGGTACGAGGTAATATAGGTATGGGTATAAAAATTTTGGAAGACTTTCGTTTCGAGTTCGAAGACATACTAGAAAACTCTGAACATATCTTGATAGACATATTAGATAATGATCAAAAAAATTATATTTCTAAAATAATAAGAATGTTTCGTAGTATTAAAGATATTAGCGGCATGATGGGTTTTAAAGAAATTAATGATCATACTCAATATATTAGTGATTTGCTTTTGGTTGTACATGAAAGTGGAATGAATCGTAGTCAGCGTGATTACTTTCTAAAGCAAATTGAATTGATTAGGAAATATCTAAAAACTAGCACTAACAATATTGAATTTAAGCATAACTATACTATTACTGATTTTATAAATTTAGGGACAAATACAACTGATAGGATAAAAAGTCTTGCTTCTCCCGATGATAGCTCAACAAATCAAGCTCAGGAAAATATCAATAATAAATTTAATAATACATATACTTCTTTTAACTTTAATCAATATACCAATACTCTTCCCGAACAACATATCCAAACAGTTAAAAACTTTGTTAATTGTGAATTACAAGGGATCGAGATAAAACAAAATAAAAATTTTATTGCTGACTTTTTGAATACTTCTATTTATCTTATTCCGTTTGAAAATTCTCAAAGAAAAATTTGCGGAATGTTTGCTTTAGATTTTAATCATGATTCAGTTGCAAGTTTTGTCGCTACCTCTGCTGCAAAGAAAATAGGCTATTATAATGAAAATATTAGCGAAATTGATAGTAGTGAATGGGAGCAGGATATACTCTCAGAATTTCTCAATGCCTTCATCGGTCTTACAATCTCCGAATGGGATAGACTAAAATTTTGTGTAGAAATAGGAAATCTATTTACCAGTAAAGATACTTCCAATCTTCCTTTTAGAGATAATAAAATTCAGAATTCTTATGAAATAATATTTCATGTTCAAAAAGGTTTTTTTCGTTTAAGAATATTTTTTAACCAAAAGAAAAAAAATTCTCCCGAAAAAATTTTGATTGTTGATGATTCTTGTACTGTTCGTTTTGCTCTTGAATCTGGATTGAAAAAAGAAGGACTTATTGTAGAAGAGGCCACTAATGGATTAGAAGCAATTGAAAAACATAAATCCTTTGCCCCTGATCTAACTATAATTGACTTACTAATGCCTAAATTGGGAGGTCTAGAAACTATTTCTAAAATAAAAAACACTAATCCTAATGCAAAATTTATAATTTTAAGTTCTGCTTATAAAGAAGAAGATGTTGAAAAGGCCAAATCACTAGGAGTTTTATTTTTTATAAGCAAACCTCTTTATATGAATCTCGTACTAGAAACCATTAATAAAATTTCATCAGATTCC
>JADGAM010000302.1:1404-4293 GCA_015232015.1 Oligoflexia bacterium
TGAGGAGATAACAGAATCTAATACAAATCCTTCTGATGTTAAAAGTTGTGATAATTCATTATCAATAGTAAATGGGGAAATAGATAAGGTCTTAGTTGTGGATGATTCAAAAGTAATACGAAAAGTAGTCTCTGATAATTTAAAAAATAAAGGATTAAAAGTTATTGAAGCAAAAAATGGAAAAGAGGCAATAATTAAATTTAATCAATTTCATCCTAATATAGTTATCATGGATTTAATGATGCCTGAAATGAATGGTATCGATGCTATGAAAGAGATAAGAAAACTTAATGAAAATGTAAAATTTATAGTCCTTACTTCTAAAAATAAAAATGAAACAGACATAAATTCATTAGATGCTGTGGATGTTTCCTCTTTTATCTCTAAATCCTTTGATATGAACAAAATAACCGAAGAGGTTATAAAGATATCTTCTAGCTGCAATAATATTTCTGATATTAATAACAAAAGAATTTTAGTGGTAAATAACTCAAAAGCTTTAAGTCATATTGTAAATTGCTTATTAACTAATGAAGGCTTCGAAGTTGAAGAGGCATCGACTGGAGTAGATGCGGTTGAAAAATACCAAGAATTTAAACCTATACTTACTATCATGGATCTTAGCTTACCATTATTAGGTGGGTTTGAAATAATGTCTCAAATTCGAGAGATAAACAATGAGGCCAAATTTGTAATTTTGAGTTCAAAATCTCAAGGGAATGACATAAATAAAC
Organism: Oligoflexia bacterium; assembly: GCA_015232015.1. Taxonomy (GTDB): domain Bacteria; phylum Bdellovibrionota; class Bacteriovoracia; order Bacteriovoracales; family Bacteriovoracaceae; genus JADFZW01. Next base: position 2,139 of record JADGAM010000302.1, read on the forward strand.
TACTTAGTGTCATTAAGAATGCCCTAATATAAAAAAGCAATAAAAAAATAATGGCAAAAATTCTATCAGTTATATTAGTTATTAATCTTTATAATGTCGGCAGGAGTACCAATATGAGTATCCAAAAATTATTATTAAACATAATAATAATTATATTGTTAATAGGACCATTGACCTCTCCTCTTTTTGCTTTTCAATGCTTTGTTGTTTCCGGAATGAAGGCAGATTTTAATGGTGCCCTTAAAGATGATATTCTTTTGGAAAAAAATCCACAGATCGCCGGCAGCAGTTGTCTCACGTTTGATAGCTGGACCGCCTTAAAAGAGCACTATCAAAAAACCAAACAATCAACAATCGACGAAGATATTATGATTTATCAAGGTACCCATGGAGGTCAAGGCGGTTATGCTTGGACCAATACAGAACGTACTTCTCCAGACAAGATTATAGAGGTATTAGAACTCATTGGAGCAAATAACCGAGTTGGATACGTGGCCAAAAGTTGTTATTCAGGAGATTTATTGATGAACAAAATGTCATTAGATGAAGTCAGATTTAAGGAACACACTCCAATACCCTCTTTAGGAAATGTTTGCATTTTAACTATGTCTGCTCCAGGAAGATCGACTACTGCAGGGACATTAACTGAAACCAAGGGTATCGACAAAAGCTTAGCGAGGGTTCAACCAGGAGTTACCATGGAGGAATTTTTTTCAACCGAAAAAGAGGGATTATTTTCTTCAGCTCCTTGGAGTCAAAGTGGTCTAATACGATATTATCAAAACAATTCAATAAAAAACGGACTAGAGGTGCTACAAAATCTTGAAGGAATCCTTTCTGGTTCAGAATCAAGAATATCTGCTTGCAATGATTTGCAGAAAATATGGTCGTTGCTACTTTATGCAAACCCTTATCTTGATGAGGCAACTACCAAAGTGATCGCTCTCGCTTGGAAAGAACAAGAGACCAAGCGATTTAAAAATTTCAAGGAATTTTTATTAGATACTCTTGAATCGCTTAAAGTTCCGCAATATATTTCAAACGAAAGTTTATTCAAGATTATTGAACTGCATGAAAAAGAGATTGTTAAATTTTTAGGAGCAACTGAAGCAAAGGTCAAAAAAGAAGATAGAGATGAAGATGAAGAGGAAGTAACCGCTGACCAACTTAATCAGTCTATGGATTGTATAAAGGAATTAAAGGCAGTCTATGGGTCTCAAGCTAAAATAGATATTACTCAATTATATTCGACAATGCAAAAGATTGGAAAAACAATTAATGAAAAATACACCGCTAAAGGGATAGATAAAAAAAATTTAATAGATGGGAATGTCTATCTTCGTTCTATGTTGCTTAAAATTCCGGAGATTAGTAAATATAATATAGTAAGTTCACAATTCGCAATTCAACAGATGCCAATAGAAAATACTGAAGAACATAATAAAATCCTAGATAGTTCTATTCGAAAACTTAAATCAGCATCTTCTAAAGAAGAGGATAAAATGAATGGGGCAGTTAAGAAACTCAAAGATTTATTTGTTCGTGCACCTACCGATACAGAAGACGATTATTCGCCTTCATTAAATGCGATTAAGGCGCTTCAAGGGTTCTCTCGAGTAGGACAAAGTATTCATGAGTACTCCAATCCTCTAGATCAAAAAAGACGTGAAGCATGTCAAAAATTTCATATAGGAAAGAAAAAAGAAGAAAAGCAAGAAAAAGAAAAGAAAGAAGAGAAAAAAAAGGAAACTGAGACCAGAGCAAGCATAATCGATAACGATTTTCCTGAAACCATAGTTGATGATAGCGGATTCTAAATACTAGCATTTCCGTTTAAATCTCTATTGCCACATCTTTTATTTTTATGTTTTAATTCTATATAAAAATAAAAGAAACGACCGCTAAGATATTAAGGATAACATTTTGATAACAAATAATAATTTAAACAAAAATTTTAGTAAATTTTTAATTGAAAAATATGATGTGATCTTACTCGATGCCTTTGGGGTACTAGTAAATAATTTAGGGGCCATCCCTTATGCTAAAGAGTTTATTAACTTACTAAACTCTACTAATAAACCATACTATGTACTCACCAACGGTGCTTCTAAACTTCCTTCTTCGATGTCTAATTTTTTTAAAATAAGAGGTATCG
>JADGAM010000303.1 GCA_015232015.1 Oligoflexia bacterium
TTAAAGCATTAGGAATACACAAAGTATCATTCTTAAGTGTCATTGGTTTAGTTCCAATTGCAATTTTCGCTGGACTTATACCCATTGCAATTATGGGTATCGGAGTAAGAGACACTGCGTTTATTCTTTTATTTCAATCAATGGGAACAAAGGAACAGATTATTTTAATAGGAATTTTCGCAACAGCAAGATATTTGGTCGTTGGCGCATTAGGAATTCCATTCATAAGCAAATACATATCAAAAATTATTGTGCATAAGAAAGTATAAGGGAGGGATACTTCTATGTTGATTTTTTCGAGAACTAATTTTTATTTATCTTAGTAAATAATTTTCACTAAAGTTTAAGTAGAGTCCGTTGGAATCATTTGTTTTTAATGGATATGTTATTTTATTATTGTTGTTACTATATATTTTGAGTAAAAATTAAAATCAATGGTTAAATATGTGGGCCCCCCCTCTTTTGTAAAAGAAAAACTAAAATTGACTAATGATGATAATGACATCTGTTTCAAAAAAAGAGAATAATTGTGTTTCAAAGAATTGAGAAAAATTTTAAATATATACAAGCACAAAAAATTAGATGGGCGTTAGTGTTTTTTGCTATATTTATAGCGTGCAGTATTATTCTATATACTTATTCGAATAAGTATATAGATGGCGGTAACGACATAAAACATGAAATTAGCGCTGAAATATATAAAAATGTAATTTTTTCAGAGAACATCTCAAACTTACATAAATTTTCTCAAGAAACATATGGACAGAATAAGTATAATCTTTCTGAAAAATTTGGATCTGCTACAACAGACAGAATGCCTCTTTATTTTTTATATCTTGCTATTATTAAGAAATTAGGATGTTCTTTCATTTTATACGGTACTATTAATATTCTATTACTTCTTACATGTGTATTAATTTTCACTGAAATTTTTAATATTAAAAGTAGAGGATCATTTTTTTTCATAGGATCTTTTTTGTTATCTCCTTTTTTTGTATTTCAATCTCTGATATATGAGCCACATATCTGGGAATTATTTATTTTTGTGGTTGGAATATATTTTTTTCATAGGAAATTGTGGACATGGTCTTTTTACTTTATCGTACTCTCGCTTTTTTTTCATCGTGGAAATGCTGTTTTGATTTTTTGCATTACAAGCTATTTTCTTGTTATTAATTTAAAAAATTGGATGGTGATTCTAAAAGCAATAGGAGGTGGAATAGCTGCTTGGCTTTCGGTCGAACTATTTCTATTCTTCTTGTATTCAAAAGATGTGAATGGAATGTTGTTGCATAAATATATGTTCGACCTGTTATTTTTAAAGGTAAGCGGTGGCCTTCTTGTGGCCAAGGATTCTGGGTTTATTGGTTATTGGAAAAATGTGTTGCTTTTTTTTCCTATTTCTTTTTTTGGGTTGTTGTGGATAAAAGGGAGGTTTCAGTTTGTATTAACATTATTTCCTATAATATTTTATTTCGTGCTCTTTGGGTTTAGGATGCCAGGTGCCCATAGAGTTTTATTGCCTGTATTTTTTATTGCTCAAATGTATTTTTTGAATAATTATTTTCAGCTTTCAGAATCATCTAATAAAGCTAAATATATTTCAATATTGATAATGACTACCTCTTTTATAAGTTATTTTGCGTATTACAGCTATGTACATCAATGTCCTGATTTGGGTTATCAGCGGACAGTTATGATTGATGATAATAGCAGCGATAGACACTCAAGTTTTTCTAAGGCCAACTTGTATAGGAATTTAAAGCGATATGATAATGATGTGGTCGTTACTAATGCGAATGTAAAATTTAAAGTAAAAGAAGAAGATGCACTAGCAACTCCTAATTTTCCTACACCATATGATTTTTATCCATTTGCTGCTAGAAAATTTATTTTTGGGATTTTTGGAGAAGAAATTTTTTATAAAATCGGATCATTTTCACGAGAAAAAATATTTAAATTAGAGATAACTGAAATCAATGCTCAAAAATAAAGATACTATGTTTTACTGTAGAGTCGTGAGTTTCTTGTACTGACAATGAAAATTTTACCTTGGGTGTCTCAAACGAATTGCATCAAGAAATAATCTGCTCCCATTATCCAAGTCAAGTGATCAATTTTTCTAAAAACATTTTCTTCATACACCACTTGAATATGAGGACACTTCAAGAGAGATTGAAAATTTTTGTAGCCAGGACTTAATGAATTATCCTTAAATTTACACTCTGCAGTGAACCAAGGTTTTTTATCTTTAGTTAATAAAAAGTCGACCTCTTGTTTTTCTTTATTTCTTAAGTAAAAAAGATCAAAACTTCCTTCTCCAATATCCTCCCAATAATGACAGGCCTTTAGTAAATGGCAGGCAATTAAATTTTCAAATTTAGCACCATCTTTTGCATTCTCGCTCCAATCATATAAATAAGCTTTTCGATCTTTTTTTAATGTACGAGGAATTGATTTTGAATATGGTTTTATTCTAAATAAATAGTATAATTCTTCCAAATAATCCAGCCAACGACTAACGGTATCATGTGAAACCTCTAAATCCTCTCTTAATGATTGTATCGATAGTGGACTTCCAATTTTATCTGCTAACAAACTTATCAAAACTTCAACTAACCCGATTTCTTTTACGTGTGATAGATCTCTTAAATCTTCTTTGATAATTTTTTCATTTCGTCCACGTCTCCAAATATTTAAAATATTCTTTTTTTTATTTAAAAAGGGTTCAGGAAATCCACTATAATTAAAAAGATCATCTAATATTTGAAAATTTTTTTTATTTTCGTTTTTAGTATTTTTAGATAAAGAACTATTACTTTTTTCAAAAAACAAATTATTATGGCATTCTTTGGGAGATGCTGGTGTTAATTTGGTCAATTCTCTTAATGAAAAAGGGTGCAATCTAAATAACAGGTATCTTCCCATTAGCGAATCGCTTCCTCTGCGATATACATTTAAACGTGCACTTCCAGTCACAACAATATTTATTAATTCACTATTAACATCATAAATACCTTTTAATTTTTGCTTCCAATTCTTTGATTTATGTATTTCATCTAAGACCAACAAGCGGGAGAGATTATTTTTATGTAAATTAAAGTACTCAATAATTTCATCGGGTTTCTTAAGCCAAGTTTTTTTGAAGGATGTTTGATCCCAGGTTAGATACTGGGCCTCATCGAATGATTCTTTTAAAAGGAGTGACTCTGTGGTCTTTCCACATTGGCGAGGTCCTGAAATAAAGGCCATCTTGTGCCTACTTAATGCTAATTCCACTATAGCCTACGGCCCTCAGATAAATTCCCAGGTTTTTCTCCGATAAATTCCCCATGTTGATGATTTTTGCAATAGGAAAAAAGAAACCCTATTTCAACTTATGAGCTATCTCATGTCAAAATAGGGTTATGCTCGAATCTAAATTATACACCGTTTTTTAGTAACCTCACTGAGAAATTTTTATTCCGACAAACCTTGTTGGTTTAAAGAAGGTGCGGCCGCAATAGTCTACATGATCTATCTCCTTTATCTCAAATTGGCGGTAGAAGAAGATAACACTGCGGTTATTATTCGCTGTTCTCAGTGTGGTATCTTGATCTTGACCAAGAATTGTAATTCTGGCCGAAAGGATATTTGTTGCCCTTTTGGTTGTCGTAAAAAAAGAAAACAAGAAAATAGTAAGGCAAGATCTAAAAAATATTATGATAATGGCGGCCACACAAAGAAAAAAATATTAAATCGGGCCCGTAGCGATAAAACAATAAACAAAACTTCAGCATTACAATCTCAGAAACCACAGATAGATCCTTTCATCTTATATCTGAGAATTTTACTCCATTCAATATTTAAAGAAAAAATTAGTTTAGAAGAAATTATTCACCTTCATCAAAAAGTGATCTCACGCAGCCTAGAATTTTGTAAAAATCTAGCTATACTTGCGAGATATGATTGAAAAAAATGTAAATATCACTGAAATAGATACCCAATACTCGTTCTTAAGGATCCAGAATAAAAAAATTGAAAAGGACCTACTGAGTTCTATTGCCGAAAAAGACATTAAGGAACCTTTGTTAGGTATTTGGAGTAATGAAAGATTTATTCTTATCGATGGCTTCAAACGATATCGTTGTGCTATCAAACTTCATATTAATCAAGTTCTATGTAGAGAATTGGCGCAAGAAAAGTGTGATGCTTTTATTAGCGTTTTAAGAATATCCAACGATCGAACACTACACATACTCGAACAAGCAAAGTTTTTAAAGGAACTCTGT
>JADGAM010000304.1 GCA_015232015.1 Oligoflexia bacterium
CAATTAATTTTGTCAATTAATTTCTGGTATGGAATTGACAAAATTAATTGTTCTATTAACCGAAGAAATTGGCATTGAGCCAGCTTGCTCTGTTATGCTAGGCCTTCCTGGAGACACTAAAGAATCAGTTAATAGAACAATTAATTTTGTCAATTCCATACCAGAAATTAGTTATTCAAATTTTTCAATAGCCAATCCATATCCTGGTACAGAGCTTTACGATTGGGCCAAGAATAGTAAACATGGACTAAAATTGCTTATAAATAATTTTTCTGAATATAAACGTTATGACTATAGTCCAATTGAAGTAAATGATCTGAAACAAAAAGATCTCGTTCGATTACAAAAAATTGGTCTCGTAAAAATTCATTTAAGACCTAAACGAATTTTTGCGGCCATTAAAATGCTTGGGTTTTTTAACTTAGTATTCCTATTTTTTAATTTCATTAAATTCCCTCAAGTTTGTATACAAAAAAAAGGTTCCTTAAAACATGAAGCGAATTCTCTCTATTAAGTACTTTAGTTCACTAAAAAATTATTTGTCTATGCCTGTTATCGTAATATGCTCCCTAGTTACAATACTTATTCTAAGATGGTTTCCTTTTTTTTCTAAAGGTAATTTACCATTTGCAGAATGGGGATATAGTTTGATTTGGGGAGATTGGATTTCAGATAGAATAGCATTAGTTCAACAAAAAATAATACCTGAATGGAATCCTTATTATGTTTTTGGAGAAAATTATATTGGTAGAGATCCATTTAATAATCCTTTATCTTTAGGTAATATTTTTAAATTCTTTTTTAATGATCCCTCTAAGGAGTGGGTCTTTGCCTTATTTTTTTATCTTGTAGTCTTAGGATTGGGTTGTTTTTATTTTTTCAAAAAACAAGGTATATCAAAAAAATTCTCACTCCTCGGAGCAATTTTAATTATCTTATTTCCAAAATCTTTTGATGACTTCTATCATGGGGCCGGCAAATTCATTACTGGGTATAGCATGATTCCATGGATGTTGATTGTAATTCAAAATATTTTTAAAGAAAGAAAAACCAACTTGCATAACTTTATTTTATTAGGAGTTTTAAGCTCTATCGCTTTTCTAGGAAGTGGTGCTGTCGTTTGTATTTTAATAATATATTTAATAGTACCATTTTATTTCTATAACATATTTGTTTATTTCTATAAAAAAAATACTTCGCAAAATTTATTTAAAAATAAAGACTTCTATAAAATTATTTCTTTTTCACTTGTTTCAATAATCGTTGCCCTAGGTCTTTCTTCCTATCTTCTTTTTCCCTTACTTGAAAATATTAGTTCTATAGAAAGATCACGATACGGCATTTCATCTGGTTATGGTTTTGTAGATTTCCTAGGTATGATACTCCCTTGGGATACACGTTTATATTTAGATGGCGTCTATAATATGCCTTACTCTATACCTAAATTAGGTTGCTTTAATAATATTAGATCCTATTTTGGAGTATTGCTAATACCATTGCTATTCTATGCTTTTAAAGTTGATCAAATAAGAAAAAAATACTTTTTTTTTATTTTATGGCCTTGTATCCTCTATTTTCTTTTTTCTAGTATTGGTTATAAGGTTCTTCCCTTTATAAGTATGACAGAAAAATGGTTACAGGCCCAATCATCTGAAAGTTTCATGTTTTTCAATTTCATATTTTGTTTTTCATTGATTATAGTTGCAGGATTAGATCATATAAGTAAAACAATGCCTAATTTAAATTCACCCTTAAAACAATCAAAAAAAATTGCATCTGTGCTTTTAATTTTTTACTTAGTACTTTTGTTAGCATATATGATGTCTCAATTCTTCATCCTTAATTTTTCTTGGGATTTTTTATTAAATAAAATTCCCTTTAATAGCACAATTTCAATTAAAATTATTATATATGCTTTCTTCTATTCTTATCTCTCTTATATTATTTACGCCTATCTTATAATAAAAATTTTAATTTTGTTTTTTTTCAGAAAAGATAATTTTTTTAATAAGAATTATAAAGTTGCTACTTTATCTATCCTATTGATTCTAGATTTCCTAATTTTCCCTTTATTTTGTTATCCCTTTAATAATGCTCACAACATTCGTTATTCAGCTGATTTGGAACAAAATGCCTTTATACAAAATAATGTAAGTAAAGTAGAAAGAGTGGCCGCAAATTTTTATGGTTTAATACCAATTTCTTGGCGTAATAATCTTATTGAGAATTTAAAGGCCAAGCAACTTCAAAATAACAAATCATTAACTCCAACAGATGTATATAGAGAGACTAAAGATCTTATTACGTCATCTAATTTGGGATATGTTGATAAGTTGTTTGATATTGGATCTTCCTCGTATCCTGTTACTGTTGCTAAGTCAGTTTATAATTACCATGTAAGCTACTTTCCAAAATACATGTATGATTACGATTACCATTTAAATAAAAACAATCCTTCTTATTGGAGAAATTCTTGGATGGGTATTTATGACCCAAATTCTCCACTATTAGACATTGCTAGTATCAAGTACTTATTTTGGTACGAAAAATTAAATAATCCAAAATACAAATTTATTAAACAATTTACAGTTGGTGGATCCTATTTGTATGAAAACACCAAAGCATTACCTAGGGCCTATATGGTTTCTAATGTTGAGCTAATGGAATCAAGAAACAAATTATTTCAAAGATTAGAAAATAAAGATTTCAATTATAAAACAACCGCTCTTACAGAAGATAAAGAACTTATTGATCAACTTGTTTATCTATCAAAGTCCCATAAAAAAGCATCTGTTCTAGATGTTTCAATAGAAAATTTTTCTTACAATAATATCACTATTAAAACAAACACTGATGGTTATGCATTAGTTGGCATTACTGACTTATATCACCCGTACTGGAATGTGATTATCGATGATAAAATTTCTAAAATTTTTAGAATAAATGCTGCTTTCAGAGGAATTCCTGTTGATTCTGGAATTCATATAATAAAATTAAGTTATAGGAATAAAGCTTTTTATCTGGGATTAAATATCACTGTGATTTTCGTGATTTTGCTTTTGGGGTATGTGATGTTTTATTGTTACAAACACAGAGATAGAAATATTAAATACCATCTCCGCAACAACTAAAAAAACTAATCCATCACTCTCCACCAACATGTAAAAATTGTTAAACATTATCCAATTATTTTTGCCAGCTTTAATTTGATCAAATTGATCACTCTAATAATTTCTTCTTTACTAATGCCAAAATACGATGGAAATTTCACAACCATAAAATAAACCAGGATAGAGTAGAGTAACCCTGAAAGTAAAAATTGTAATATATATTGTTTCTCGAATTTAATATTATAAAACACAACATTCTCAATTATTACCTTCGCAACAAAAGCTATCGCTAAAAATGCAAAAGCTATAATGAACTGATGGATTAAATATTTCCAGAAAGAACATTTCAAATATTTTGTATTATAATAAGCAAACACATTAACCGTTACAAAATTTATTGCTATAGTTTTAATTGCTAAACCGTTTGCAGCTAATTCCAGACCATAAAATTTCTTTGGAGCAATTAAAAAAAAAGATAAACCTAATCCTGCTAGCATTGATAAGCATCCAACATTTCTATATAACTTTGTTTTATCTGTAGCTTGGCAAATGGATCCGTTGATCTGTCCATATGTTTGGTGGAGAGGATAGAGCGCCATTATCATTGCAGGAATAACTGCTCCCTTATATTCATCTCCTCCAATAAAACTTATTATTTTGTCCATTTCTATTGCAACAAAACATGAAAAATATGCAGCTATCGAATAAAAAACATCAAATTTTTCTTGAACAGATGTCTCATCCTAGCATAATCAATTTTATCAAATGATATTGCAAACTCTCTCATAAAAAGCGGAATCATGGCGCCTGTAAAAATCATAGAGAAAGAACTAATAGTAACAGACATTCCAAAAAAACCTTGTTCTACGCTACCTGAAATCTTTTGCAACATCCATCTATCAAACATACTCACTATTAATGAAATTAAAGAATATGTAAACAATGGTCCAGAATACGAATAAAAATCTTTTAATAAAATTAAAACTTCTTTTTTGGGAAGGAGGAAGCGATTATTTTTCAAATTATCATTTGAATCTTTTTTATCGAACAATCTATATTGCTTAGTTTGCAAAATCAGTGCAAGCGCAATAATAGTTAATAAAGCAAAAAAAGAGTGATAATAAAATAGATTTTTTATATCAAGCCAATTCAACCA
>JADGAM010000305.1 GCA_015232015.1 Oligoflexia bacterium
TTCCATTGAAACTATTTTTACTTTATCTTGATAGCTATTAAAAGAATTATCCAACTCAACTAATTGTGGATATAATTTTTTCATCTTTTGATAATATTCTATATTTTAACTCAAGTACACTTAAAAAATTATTACCAAAAACTTTTAGGAAAGAATGAATTTACGATTGAAAACATTCGTGAATTTTTAAGTAGAGATAATAATGAGGAAAAACTAAAAAACATTCGAAAAGCACTTAGAAGTAAGGATCAAAAAGAAATAGCTAATATTCTTTCTAACAAAGAAAATCGTCTCTTGTTCGAAAATTGTATTAACCCTCAAGCAGCAGAACTCTTAAAAGAAATTACCGAAGGGGTATCCAACTTAGAGGAAATTAGTAAAAAGATTGTGGAAAAACTGGGTCTGTAGCATTTTCCTTAAAATTTTTGCTACCTGAAGTATAAACTGATTAACTTAAATTCAGTTTAAGCTTACGAATTATTAAACACGACATTGATCAAGGATATACTGGTCAAGGATATACTGGTCAAGGATATACTGGTCAAGGATATACTATAGTTTTTTTTATTTTACTCCGATTAAGCTTTATATTTTTATATACTGACTTTTTATAAAATGGGAACCGAAGATGATAAACTCAAAAAAAATGAACTTCCCAAACATAATCAATCTCTCTTTCCTCTTCTTTTTTCTTTTCGTTCTATTGGCTCTATTCACACATTATTCGATTGTATCTACGGCGGCAGGTGCTGTGAAGGAGGTGGGAAAGGGTATGTCTCCTTCACCAGAAGATAAAAGTGTATCATCTAGCATAGACCAAGCTATCTCATCACTTCACAAAAAAATCCCCTGGCTCATTGGAGGTAATAGAACAAGTGCCGAAGAATATCTGGCACAAGCAGAGGTTGGTACTCAAGTTTTTCGTGTGAGTAGTTTTAAAAGAAAGGGAAGCTCAAACGAGTATATTGCCATTTCCAAAAAAGCATCAACAGGCGTAGCCCATTTTTTAGCACTCATCAAAGATGGGGAGATCGTTATGTGTGATGCTGAAGGAAATCCCCCCACCTCGGTCGAACCAGAAATTCCTCTTAAAGCAAAAGTTATCAACTCACTACAAAAAAGCAGTGATTGGAGCTCTAGTGTCGAGGATGGTATAAAGGGGATGATGACCTCGTCTATTGGTCACAGATTGTTTGCCCCTCATAAAGATGCTGATAAACTCACAATGCTTACAAAATTGCCTACTGGAGATATTGAGCTCGATGTGTTTCCCGTAATGGAATTGGATCTTATCGAGGCCGATCTGGAAAAAGAAGGTCTCAATCGTAGTATGTTTAGAGTTTTTAATCCTGAAGAGGCCGATCGTGACTTAATAAGTGCACTTGAAAGTCGAGACCTCTGGAATCCAAAAACTGTTCTAACCCTCAATGACATTCCTACTAAAAGTGGCCCTTGTCTTTATCATCCTTCTCTTAAAAAAGGAAACATCATCAAAACATGCAGGACAAAAGATGGAAAATTAATAGACACATATTTTTTGCTAAATGGTTATGGAATGATTCCTATAGATGAGCGTGGGAATGAAATAGATCGTGCAAAAACACTGCATCCTTCAAACAGAAAGCATTTTATCTTAAGTTTCCTCGGAAGCAGGCAGTGGCGAACAGGACCAAGAATATCAATAGCGAGAGAACTGTCTCAACAGTCGATTGGAACTGCTCTCTATACCTCTTCTCTCTTAGGAAAAAATTATTTTGCAAAGATGGAAAAAACAGCTGATGGTATTGTTATCACTGATTACGTTGCTACAGACGATGAACTTAATATGGAGGCGGTTAAAGGATCTACAAAAAGTGTTGCTGTTGTCGTCCACTCCGCAGTCTTTTCTCCCCCATCTCTATCCCCTTCTACATCTCCTAGTACAGTAGTTGATCATAGTACGGTAGTTGATCGCCGAGTGGATGCGCGAGAAATGAGAGAGATGTGCAGGGCCCTTGATAGTATTGACAGCTCTCAGTACCTTTTCCATCATACTTTAAATATTATAAATAAAATATTGAATGATGAACCCAGCAATCTAAGCACATTCTTTGAGGAACTTCGCTGTTCACCCTCTTCTACTTTTTGTGACAGCAAGACACCCCTTCTCCCTAGTAAAAAAGTCGTCTATGGCGAATGCCATGACGATCCAACTGTCCGGGCACAATTGATTGCCGATCTTCCTGACTTAGTTAAAAAGGATGGCATCGCTACCCTTGGTCTTGAATTTTTTGCTGTAGACCAACAAGCACTTCTCGATCGTTATATGACAAGTTCAGTGGCCAAAGAAGCAGAAGGGGCCCTCGAGCAGCTTCGCAAAGAATTGACTCAAACTCTTGATTATTACGGAAAGAGCAGTTCCTATTTACAACGACCCAATATTTTTGATGTGGTTACGGCCGCAAAAAAAAGCGGTATTAAAAGGATTGTGGCCCTCGATCACAAGTACACGATACCTCTTGATCAAGATAAAGGTCAGCGTATCCCTTACCAAAACATGGTGGCCCTTAATCAACTGGCAAAGCTCTCTGTTCCAGGAGGAATAGTCGTTTTAGAAGGAGATAACCATGTGGACAGCTTATCTCGACAATTAAATGCAAAATCCCGACATTGCCCTCGGCCTCCTCATTCTTTTTAGATCTTTTTAGATCCAAGAAATTAAAAAAATTACCATTAATATACAAAAATAAAGAAAATTTTATTTTCACATCATCTAAACTTTATGAATTGCTATTATTATGTAGCAAGAGGATAGAGAAACAATCACAATAATCCTTAATGAAGTTTTGCAATCAAGTGGTTCATTCGATAAGTGTGTGTTACTGAGTATGTATATGTATGCCTACTTTTTATGGCAAATAAACATTTATAAAAATTCACGAATCATCACAAAAAAAACAAATAACCTTGCATAATCAAAGAATTCTTGAATAAAAGATTTTTTATCTATTACCTATTACAAACAAAATATATTTATAATTTTAATCTAACTTCCAAAAACTTTTTAGTTACTTTTGGTTAAAGGAAAAATAAAAAATGAAAATAAACATGAATGTGAAAATACTACAAATTCCTCGAATAATTCTCTACGGCCTAATCACCATAATCTTAATTACATTATCGATTGCATTCTGGAATTGTTCCCCTAAATTATTAAGTATAATAAATCCCTCTCACAATTTTAATTCAATGATCACTGATATTTCTACTTTCTATAGTGAGAAAAAAATAAAGCAGGCCAAAGAAATTTCAAATAAATTATTGATCAACTTTCCTAGTGGTAGTGCTGAACATAAAACTGCTTATGCAATAAATGAATTATTGACTATTATTCCTCTACAAAAGGGCGAAGAGTTCAATGCCTACGTACTTATAGAAGTGTATGCTAAAAACTTAGGAAATTACCTTACTGAGAATATTGACAAGAATATATTAAGTGTTAAAGGAAGAAATTCTTTAAATGCTTTTCTATGTCTTTATCTTACTCAAAATATGGCCACAGAAGTAGCAATTAATATTATGGAGCCAGTTTTATATAAAGAATTTATAAGCATATTTAAAAATAATCCTAAAGAATACACGCTATCAATTAATTTCTATCTTGAACTTTTAAATATATCGAAATTACGTCATGAAGAAAAAATAATTAAAACTGAGATAAACGAAAAAGAAGCACTAGAATACTTTACTATTTTACATAAAAGCATCGATATTTTTAAATTTATTGATCCTCCATATATAGAATATTATCAAAAGATGAAAAAATTATATCCACAATTAGTTGAGTTGGATAATTCTTTTAATAGCTATCAAGATAAAGTAAAAATAGTTTCAATGGAAATTAAAAAAGAAGAAGCTAAAAAATGAGATGAACAATAAGAAATAATTTTTTTCATTTATTCAGTTATCAATGTCTATGCAGTTATCAATATCAATGTATTGAAAAAAGCTCCACTCTCACAACATAATTAATTATGTAATATAATCATAATAAATATTTAAATATCTCATAGAGGAAAAGTAGAGATGCTAAATCAAAAAACTAGTATCATCTCTTGGCCGTTGGCAGTATGTTTTTCATTCATACTATTTTTCCTTTTTTATATAATTTTGAACTCATATACGGCGCAGTTTAATATCGATGATAATAATCTATTTAATAAAATAATCTATTATTTAAAAATATTAAATGATTTTCTAAAA
>JADGAM010000306.1 GCA_015232015.1 Oligoflexia bacterium
AGAGGCCAGGGTTCCATTTCTCGATCACCACTTTGTAGAACTGTTGGGGAGAATTCCAATTAACTACAAGTTAAAAGATAATGTGGATAAGTATTGCTTCAGAGAGGCGATGAGAGAATTTTTACCTGATTCCATTGCGCTTAGGAAAAAGCAACGATTTAACACTCCTATTGATCGTTTTTTCCAAGATAATTTTGAAAAACTTTGCTTGGATTTATTGGATGAAAATAACGAATTAAACAGAAATCTTTTTGATATAACCAATGTAAAAAATTTGTTGGCATACAAAAAATGGTTTTCCTATAAATATGTACTTAGGGAAAACAAATTAACTGCTCAATTTTATGCACGCCAATTATGGAACATTGTAGTTTTGCAGTTATGGTATAAAATGTTTTGGCAAAAACAATCTGCAAGCAAGTTAATTGAAATAAAAAGGTAATTGAATGTCTGAAAAAAATAAACATATCTCCCTATCAATCATCCTAGCTGTTTCTCGTCTGGATGAACTATTTACCTGCCTTTCAGCTTTTTCTACACAATCAACTGATGGATTTGAAGTTATTATGGTTGTAGATCCCGGAGGAAAATTTACTTTAAACCAAGAGCATTATAATTTCCCAGCATTGATTTGTGAGGCGGATTCAAAACATCCAAGCAGGAAGAGAAATATTGGAGTTAGTAAGGCCAGGGGCGATTTAATTGCTTTTATTGATGATGATGTGGTGGTGAGCGAGAGTTGGGTTGGCAATATGAAAGAATTATTGTTTCAATACCCACAAGCAATAATCGGTGGTCCTAATAGAGATGCACGGGCAGAATTTAAGTATCTCTTAGCACAGTCCACACAAGAACACCCTCTGCTTGAAGGACTAACGAGTCATAAACAGCTCAATCTTGATCACATTGAGGTTGGGATTCATGACTTACCTTTATGCAACCTAGCTATGAAGAAAATCTCCTTTACCAGAATTGGAGGATTTAATGAAGTGGCAACCTACTATGTTGATGATGTTGAATTTCATTATATAGCTAAGAAATTAGGGATCAAACTTTTGCAGTTTAAAAAACTTGAAGTTCAGCATAATATTAGACCAGCCTTTAGAAATTATTTAAAATACAAATTTAATACCAGGAAAAAGATAGGAGAGATTTATCTCTATTTTCCCGAACTTTATCAAGATAGCTTGTTAATTAAGCTTATCTTTCTTTCATATATTATTATTCCTCTATTATTTTTGCTTTTTCTGTTTAAACCTATGCCTCTGGCGATAACAGGTCTTGCTTATATCTTTCTCCTCTATGCAACAGCTTTGTCTTGGAGAAAGAACAAAATAATTTTTATGATTATGCCAATGTATGTGTTTGTCACTCAAGCGTTGTCATACTCAGGTTTTACCTATGGGCTTCTCAAATCTCTTCTTACTCTGGATAATAGGCATGTAGTATTCAGTGAAAAAGTGCGTCGTTATAATGTTTAACCCTAACTTTTTAAAAGTTAATTTTAAAATTGGATCATACCATGTTTGCAAGCAATAATGTTTTTTCTTATTTTTCAACAGTGCTGAGACTGCTTTCCTTTTCGAAGGTTCCAGCGGATTTAGTTTATTTCGTGACTTCTGATTGTAATTGTAATTGCAAAAACTGTTTGTTTCAAGAGTCTCTTAACAAAACAGATAGAAGAAGCCTCCAACTCTCGCTGGAGGAAGTTGATAAAATTGCAAAACGGTATGGTAAGAATTTAGTTAAGCTTTCTTTGAGCGGGGGAGAACCTTTTCTAAGAAGTGACATCCTCGAAATTTTGGGTAGCTTTGTTACTCATACAAATGTAAAAATTATTGATATCCCGACCAATGGTAGTCGCCCAAATGTGATCGCTGACAAAGTAAAATGTTTTGTTACTACTTATCAAAATGTAATTCTTGAAATCCAATTATCAGTTGATGGGACTCGAGAAATTCATGAAAAAATCAGAGGGTTTCCTGGTCTTTTCGAATTAACTTTACAAACCTACCAGGAGTTAGACGCAGTTCGAAAAGATCATAGAAATTTAAAAATAAAAATGAACACACTCTATCAGCCAGATAATATAGAAAATATTCGCGAGCTTTATGAGCTAATGCTAAAAAATAATTGCATATTTGATCGAATGCAAATAGTTTTTCCACATGGTGCTCACATTCAAGAAGAGACGCTCGACATACTTAATTATGATAAATTTTATGAGTTATCCCAAAGTATATTAAAATCATATCCAATCTATAATAAAAAAGATTTCCATTCTCTTCTTTTCAGGGCGATTAAAATTGAGAGAGATAATGTTTTAAAGAAAACAATCAAAAATAAGAATATGGGAAAAATATGCAAGGCCGGAAAGAGAAATATGGTCTTGGATGATATTGGGACTGTTTATCCATGTGAACCCATATGGGAACCAATTGGCAATATTCGAGATTATGGTTACTCAATGGAAAAAATCTGTAATTCAGAAGCGTTTAAGAAATTCAAACAATCCAAATGGGGTAATCAAAAATGTAATTGTACTTGGGGTAATATTGCTCTTGATGAAGTTGTGCACAATCCTAAATATTATCCGAAGATCTTATTTAATTTAATCAAGTTGCTGGTGAATAAATAATTTGCGCTAATCTTAAATCAAAAAGGGTGCGGGATATTTTTATAATGAAAAAAATATTTTTATCTATTGATGTTGAGTCTGATTGGGGAGGACGGCTAAAGGCAACTCAAGATAATTGCCAGGGCATCAAAATAATAATTCCAAAGTTACTTCATTTTTTTAATGATGAAAAAATTAAATGCAATTTTTTTATTTCTACAAATATCTTAACTGAATTTAAAGGCTTAATACAGGAAATGGCACATGATGGTCATGAAATAGCTTCTCATGGAAAAAACCATCTCCTAAATTTTGACACAGCTGATTTTTTAACTGTAAAAGATGAAATTTATCAATCAAAAATAGAATTAGAAGAGATTATTACATCAAAAATATATGGGTTTAGAGCGCCTCAATTTAGAAATTTTCCTGGATTATATGATCTCCTCGAAAAAATGGGATATCTGTATGACTCTTCGATAGTTTCAAAAAAGATCTACTTACCCTATCAATTAAATCAAAGCAGTAACCCTTATTCCATTGGACAACTCTATGAATTTCCAGTTAGTCGAATGATGTTCTTTAACTTCCCAATGGGGTTCCTTTGGATTAACATTCTTGGAGTAAAAACATTTATTTCAATTTTTAAGCAACACTACCTTTCTAAAAAGGTTGATTACCTTACTATTTATCTCCATCCGTTTGATCTCTTGTGCACAAAAGATAATTCAAAAACAAATCTTCTTGTTCCGAAAGTCTTCTATAATTACAACAACAAGAATCTATTTAATAATTTTAAAGAACTGATTTCTTTTTTCAAGACGTATAATTTTAACTTTGAAAATTTTTCTTCACACGTTATTAATAAGAAAAAATAAAATTTATCCTCTTATCTTTAGCAATAATAAAAATCCATTCACTAAATTTTTAACTTCAGTGAAGCTGTTTATTCCGGTAAGCTTTTTCCAAATATATTTTAATCTGAAGTAATACTCTTTGTAGGCCTGCCTATGCAATTCTTGGATCCTCTCTGAAGTAAGGTTAGGTAGGTTCATCGTTGGTCTATTCTTTGATAGTGTGCAGAAGTTTTTCCATTCTAGGTTATTACGTAGATATCCTTTTTCTTTTGCTTGAGTGTATAATTCCGTTCCAGGAAAAGGACTAGCAATAAAAAATGCACTTGTATCACAATTTAATTTTTTAGCAAAATCTATTGTCTGTCTTATTGTTTCTTCAGTCTCGCCAATATTACCTAGCATAAAGTTTCCCGCAGTTTTTATTCTTGCTCTATGGGTTAACTTAACTGCTTCAAGTGCCTTTTCAGGGATCATTTTCTTTTTCATGATTTCTAATATCATTTTTGAACCAGATTCAAACCCGAAATTAATTTTTCTACATCCTGCCAATTTCATTTCTTCCAATAACTCTTCTGTCAGTGAATCAGCCCTTGCCATACATACCCAAGGAAATTTTAATTTCCTCTTTCTGATTTCACGACAGATCTCAATTGTACGACGCTTATCCATGGTGAATACTTCATCATGAAAATTAAATTCTCCAATATCATATTCTTTAATACAAAGTTCAATCTCGTCGACAACGCTTTTTACACTACGATAACG
>JADGAM010000307.1 GCA_015232015.1 Oligoflexia bacterium
CAGGAGGAACTGAATTTGGTGAAAAATTAAGAGAGGCCATCCTTTCTCAAAGCGGAAAATTGAATGCATTAGCTGAAGCATATCTTTTTGCATCTGCCAGAGCAGAACTTCTTGAAAAAAAAGTTTTTAAAGAGTTGGCAGAATCATCTACTGTAGTTATTCTTGATAGATATATTGATAGTAGTTTAGTTTATCAAGGAATTGGTGCAGGACTAGGGATGGATTTAATTTTAAAAATTCACTCCCATTATCCTTTAAATTATCTTCCACACATAAGTTTTTTTCTATCCATTGACATTGAAACATCAAGAGAGCGTATAAAAAAGCGGGGAACCAATAAAGATTACTTTGAATCCAAAGATGAAGAGTATTTTTTAAAATTAATTAAAGGTTATAATTTAATATCACAAATATTTGTTGATAGAGTTAAAGTTATCGATGCAATCAAAGATGAAGAGACAGTAAAAAGATCTCTGATTGAATGTTGGCAAAGCTATGTTAAATGAAAAAAATATTTTGTTAAAGCAATTACAAAAAAATTCCTTGGCCTCTTTTTATATTATTGCACTTGATTTTTCACTCAGAAAAGAAATACTTTGGGATTGGAGTATAAGTTTTTTAGAGGAGGTATTGAAGTTCTATTCTAATGAAAACAACTTACCAAAAAAAACAGTAATGAAAAATGTTTTAGCGCATGCGGATTTCCTTTTTATTACAAGAAGAAGACAATATGCGAATGGAAACAATGAAACAGAAGAAATAAAAGAAACAGAAAAAACAGAAAAAGCAGAAGAAAAAGCGGATTTATTAAGGCCATACAAGTTATGTGAATTTGATGATTTTTTTACATTTTTAAATCTAAAAAATTTTCAATTACCCCATCGCTTTATAGTAATAGAGGATGCTCATTTAATGGCAGAAGAGTTAGCAAATAAGTTATTAAAGTCACTTGAAGATACTCCTGAACATATTACAATATTTTTATTGAGACCTTCTGAGAAAGAGCTGATAGGAACCATTGTAAGTCGAGCATTAAAGATAAGATGTAGTTTGCCTTCATCTGATAGTAATAAGAAAATAAAAGATAAAATAAAAGATAAAAAGAAAGATAAAAAGAAAGCAAGTGAAGCAGCAAATGATCAACTGAATAAATTTCTAAAGGAGTTTAAAGAGAGTGGAAATATATCAAATATAGACAAGCTTAGTGATAGTGAGTTATTACTAAATAGTTTTTTTATACATATACTAGATCTTGAATGTGAGGCCACAACACAAAGAACTGTGGCGTCATATGCACATAAAGAAGAATTTTTAAAAGAATTAAAGTGGTATTATACTTCTTTAGAATTTAATAATAACAGGATAGAGAGAATATATTCCTTGTTAGAATTATATGGGAAATACTCTATTAATAGATAGCATTTTTAGCGAGAGATAGATGGATATGGATATGAATGATAAAGATAATAGTGGCAAAGATATTGGTGGAGAACAAGTTGTTGAAGTTGTATACGACAGTGATGTTGCAGATGATGTTGGTATTGTTAATAGTGTTGATGAAGGCGAAGATGTTGGTGAAGATGTTGACATAGATGAGTTCGGAGATGCAGACACTGAGGATGAGGAGGGTGCTAATTGTAAATTTAAAGAGGGTCAAGCAATGACCTTTGTTAAAGTTAGATTTCCAGGAAATGCCAAAGCATTCCCCTTTTTTATAGGGAAAAGAAGATTTTCATATGCTCAAAAGGTGGTGGCCATGAGTGATAGAGGTATGGCCATAGGTTATATTAGTTCTTTTCCATATGAGGAACAATTTAATCGTTCGATGTTACCTGTTAGAAGTATAATTAAGCCTGCTACTGAGAAAGATGTTATAAGGGAAGAGAGCTATGTTGCAAAAGAAAAGGAGGCCAAAGGGGTTTGTGGCCGATTGGTCGAAAAATTAAATTTAAATATGGAGTTAACTCATGTTGAATATACTCAGTTTGGAAAAAAAGCAGTTTTTTATTTTACTGCTCCTGGAAGAGTTGACTTTAGAGAATTAGTTAAGGGTTTGGTTTCAGAACTTAAAATGCGAATAGAACTAAGACAAATTTATATTAGAGATAGGACAGCGGCCTTAGGGGGAATTGGGCCATGTGGCAGACAATTTTGTTGTAACTCATTTTTAGAAAAATATGGACATGTAAATATTAAGATGGCCAAAACTCAACTTCTAACCCTTACGCAAAATAAGTTAAATGGAGTGTGCGGACAACTTAAGTGTTGCATGCAATATGAGGACGATGTTTACCAAGAGAAAAAAATGAAATTACCAGAGATCGGACTCTTCATTAAAACTAAGATAGGGGATATTGGAAAGGTAGAACGATTACATATCTTGTGTGAGCAATTTGATATGATTACGGATAAAGGTAAACGTAAAAGATATTTTTGCACTCAATATGATCCATCTGATGAGGCCAATAAAAATCCAAAAAAATTAGAATTTCATGTTGGTTTCGATTATATTGCTGACGAGTGTGGGCAGGTTATTGGATTAGATTCTGCTATTAATTCTTCTTCTAGTAGTTCCGATAGTTATAATACTTCTAATAATTCTAATTCTAATGGATGTGGCAATAGATGTGGATGTAATAAAAATACTCCAGCTACTACACCTACTTCTACTTCTACTTCTACTTCTACTCCTACACCTACATCTAAACCTACACCTATTCTCACCACTACTCCTACATCTACGCCTATTCCTTCTACAACTACGGCCACGGCCGCTTCTGCTACTGTTGTTGAAAAAATAAAAACAGTTGAAGTAGAAACAAGTAGTAAAGCAACAGATAATAATAGAAAAAGACGAAGTGATTATAATAACAGAAATAGAGATTACTATAGAAGGGATAACAGAGATAACAGAGATAACAGAGATAACAGAGATAACAGAGATAACAGGGATAACAGAGATAACAGAGATAACAGGGATAACAGGGATAACAGAGACAATCGAGATAATCGTGATAATAAAGATAATAGCAGGAATGATAGGGACAGAAAGCGCTAAGTTCCTATATTGTTATTATCATTCTCAGATGATTCCTCATCAAAGTTGAGTGATAGATTTGCGGCCAGAGTTACTCCATTTACGGCATTATCATTTTCATTATTACTGGTCACAAATGGGAATTTTATATTTGTAAAACCTTCAAATTTTTCTTCATATGCAATTATCACAATAAGTTTTACAATATCTTTTAAAGAGGTGTGGTAGTTAAAATCGAAGTTATTGTTGATTTCATGCAGAGGTAATTCATTTAAAGGTTTATTGTAGGAATCTTTCACAATAAGAGCACTTTTAATTTGATTTTTTGTAAATGATGAAGTTAATCCCCAGCTACTAATATGAAAATAATCAAGATAAAAAGTAGAGTCCTTATACTTTAATTTTCTAGAAACAATTAATTTCTCCATGAATTTTCTAGAGCTCTCATCCTTTGCTTTATTTGCTAATTTCTCTGCTAAAAAACTACTTTCTATACGGACAAGATAATTTCCAGGATCTTTTGTGGATAAGTATACTAAGTGTTGGAGAGCTACGCTAAAAAGTGTGTAAAGCTTTTGCTGAGAGAGGTGTATTTGCGAAGACTCACTTTCAAGAAGGGTTTTTACGCCAATATAGAGATCATTGCGATCCATATCCTTATCTTTCATCACTTCCTTTAGAATTTTATTTTTTTTTCCTTCTTTTTGTTTTCCACTATTATTTTGTATTGTAGTAGTAATCATTGCTTTCTAAAATCTTTTAATTTGATTCGAAAAAATAAATTTAATTTTTTAAAATGCAGAAAAATAATAAAGTAATAAAAAACATTTAAGTGATTACTTATTATATATTTGTAGAAAAAGATATATCTTTTTTATCTAAAAAGTTGAATTATTAAGTTTTTTACTAAAGTACCGACGAGTTGGCCTAATAGAAAAAAAATTTCCATTAGTAGTTTATATTTATTATTTATATTGATTAATATTAATATTAGATAATAGTAAAAATAGTTGATAATAGTTGATGATAAAAGTTTATTGAATTTAAATTAATCAAAATATTTATTTAGGAGAAGAACGTTATGAAACTTTTGGCCAAAACAAGAAACATTGGTATTTCTGCTCACATTGACTCTGGAAAAACTACATTAACAGAAAGAGTTTTATTTTAT
>JADGAM010000308.1 GCA_015232015.1 Oligoflexia bacterium
ATAGAGTCGTCTTTTACCAGTTAAGTGAAGTATATCGGCAATTTTTTCTGCCATATTGATAGTTAAATTTCTTTTCCCATTTATGATCATAGATATTGTTGAGGGAGATTTAATACCTGCTTTCTTTGTGAAATTTCTAATTCCTAAATATGGATTTAATTTTTTTTTACTCAGTAATACTTGTTTTAAATATTCTCTACAGGAATCAAAATTAAAAACATCAAAGTCATTATTTTGTTCTTGGGTGTGGGACTGTATTTGGTTTTGCATGTGAGCTTGCATAAAAAATCTCGATTTAATATTATTTAAAATAAAATTTAGCAAATTGTTCACCGTTGTGAAAATATAAAATTACAAAAAAATTGCTAACTATTCTTAAAAGAATAGAAAAGTGTTCACAGATGTAAACATTTTTTTGAAAAGGCCACGAATTAGAATTGACTTTAAACTACTATCCGAAGAAAAATAAAAAAAGAAAATAAAAAATGTGACACAAAGAAAAAGGAGAATAATATGCTAAAGGATTTATTGAAAGTTATAATTAATATGAAAATTTTATTTTTTATCTTTGTATTACAGGTATTACTGGTATCACTTTGTTTTACCTCATGTAAAGATAATAAGGATGAAATAAAAAAGATAGAAGATTTAAAAGCAAAGGATAATAAAGATAATAAAGGTTCCAATAATGGAGAAGGAAATTTAGTAGGTGGCGTAGGAGTAGGAAATGGCAATAACGATTATATTCTTAAATGGTCTGACATTAATTCATTATCATTAGATATTTCAAAAGCAAAATCAATTAAAATTGAGGCCAATACTTCCAGTAATGTTAGTGCTTTTGTTAAAGTTACAAGTGAAAGTGGGGAGCAAACTGAGATTTTATATTCTTTTAAGGTCGCAAGTGGTGATATTGTTAAGAGTAAAAAATTAGTAATTAGTGATTATCCCGGGGCCAATGCAAATGAAAAACAAGAATTTTTCCCAGCAGAAATTGAAGATATAAATTTTAATTTCTCTGCAATTTGGTTTGCAAAATCTATGGATAGTGTTGATAAGAACAGAATACTATTTCTTTTAGATAAATTTTCTGGAAAAATTTATAATTTAAGCGTATTGGGAAATTTTCGAGATTATTCCTCTACACAACCTTTTCCTTATTTAACCCCTAAAAAATATTTTCAATCTGATAAATATGCCAATCTTTATTCAATAGTTAGTACTAATATTTTTAATGCTGAAAATATAATTCATGATTCTCCTATAAGAATTTGTAGTAATAATAATTTAAACCCATTAAATTGGTGTTATCAAGGAGTGAATAACCACTCAATTACTTTACCATTTAATGATAAAAATTTGATAGCTACTCATTTGGGTGATCCTTATGTGGATGTCATGAATTTACTAGTTAATAAAAATGGACTAATTTTCTTTGAAGATAATATAAAATTGCCCAATGGTAGTGTGGTTCCTTTTAATTATGATTTAAAAAACACTTGGGTAAGTAGTGTTGATGATGAAGTATATTTAATTGATAATTATGGCAATTATAATATAACTAAGTTAAATGAAAATCAGGACAATGTAATAGTAAAGACTTTAAATGTAAAAAATAACGGCAGCAATTGTGATTGCAGTGGTGATTGTAATTTTATAAGAAACTATAGCAAAATTAATGATCATGCATTTAAATCATATTATGATTTATTCTTAGGAAATTATGAAAATGTTACATATATAAAATCCCCCATTCTAAAAGTTATTAGATATTTAAACAATCAAAAAAATAATTTAGAAGTGGCATACTTCACTTTAAAAGAAATGAATAGGATAAATAAGATTGCCGTTACTGCAAAAAATATTTTTGTGGCGGGAAGAAATAAAGATAATCAAGATAGTATTACTATTTATAAATTTGATGATAATAACAATTCGATGATTTTATCCAAGGTTGGTGAATTACCTGGCTATCGTACAGATCGCGAGGTTGATTGGATTAAAAGTGCAGATGATAATCGCAATGTAATTTTATTTAAAGGGAAGAGAAATATTGATGATAAAAAGATTTATATGTTAGTTGATAGTGAAGGAAAGATCATTAGAGAAAATTTCTCTCCACTCTCTCAAAGTATTGTGTTGTTACCAAATAATTAATAAAAGTAACTGAAAAAAGGATTTTTTATGATCAGAAAAACATTTAAGCATTTATTAAATAACATTTTATTTTTCAGTATAATTTTACTTATGTGTTTTTCTTGTAAAGGAGAAAAGAGCGGAGCTAATACTAATGACAGTAATTCATCAAGTAGAGATGGAAATACTCCCTCTTCTGTTACGCCAGCACCAGTAACCTCTGTACAAACTACTTCTCCTCAAACACCTCCTACTTCTTCTGGAATATCTACAAATGATCCAGCTAGAACATCTAGTGAGGTCCCTTTCGTTAGTTCAAAAAATCTCAACTCACTTTCAATTTCAATGGCCCCCAATATTAGAAGTATTTTTTTAGATAAATCAAATAAAAATGAACCTAAACTTATGTTTGTGAATAAAGACAAAAGTAATTCAGAAGTTGAATTTCATTTTAAAAATGAATCAGGGGAAGAGGTAATCAGCAAAGAGTTAAACATAAAAGATTTGTATGTACAAAAGTTTTTTCCTCGTTTAATAAAAGACATTAATTTCAATTTTTTTGTTATTTATTTGGTCGGAGAATATTCTTTTAACAACATTACTTTTTTAGTAGATAAACTAAGTGGTAAAATATACAATTTGAATGAGATTGGAAGGGTTAATGACGGGTTGGTGCACATTGATCTAAATAAATTTCAATCTGATAGATATGGTAATATCTATGCTTCATTCTGGGGTACCCAATTTTCGTCGAAACATCCTGTTTTTGTTAAAATATCGATTAATAATGAAAAAAAATTAGTAGCTAAACCAATAGTAATAAATGGATATGATAATATTTTAGTTGATGATTGTGGTAATATTTATAATTTTCCTGAAGGTTATGCGGAAGATATTAATGGAGTAAAAACTAGATTAGAAAAAATTAATGTAGAGGCATCTGTTTATTGGAAAAAACCTAAAGATAACCGAGTATATGGTTATCTTTATAGTGATGAATATAGATCTAATAATTTTGGAGGTTTTTCTTTGTCTTATGATGAGCAAAAAAAAGAATTTAAAAAAAATAGTTTGAAAATTGGTTTATCAAATTTTAGTAACTGTAAATGGCTTGATGTTGATAATGATCCCGCGACTATTAATGAAATATTAAAGGAGGCAATTAAAAATAATTTAATTAGTAATAACTATAATTTTTTTTCAGAATCTGCAGAGGAAAAACCTAATGTGCTTTATAAAAATAGCCCGTTAGTATTTTTTCAATATTTGAATCAAGATCAAATAGAAATATCTTGCGTACGATTTTCTGAACTTTGGTTTCATTGGGATTTGGATTATGATAGCAGTCTAATTAGAACTAGTAATAATCTTTTTAAGAAAACATATTATGGAAACTATAGTCTGGATGTCTATAAAGTCAATGTAAAAAGAGATGGTCAATATGAGGACTCTAGACTAGTGGGGATTGAATTAATTAACATGCTAAAATTATCTGGATATAAAACACTTTCATTTGATGTGAATAAAAGTTTAATCTCATATGAAAATAATATAATTTATCTTGAAGGTCTGAGAAGTGATGATGTTGATGTAAGCATGTATATAGATGGAGAAGGTAAAATTTTAAATCAAGTAATTATTCCTCCGAAATGGGATGAGATTATACTAAATCCTATATTTTAGTTAGGGGTAAGGTCACCATTTGAGAAATTTTCGCCATTTGGGGTTTTCTCCTCTGTGACTGTTGACAAAGGCGCTACATTTTATATTAGCCTTTAGTGAATATAGCGGTTATTTAAGATGTTTAATTTCTATTATATGTAAAATGTTTAAATTTCCACTCTGATTATCATCGACTTGTCAGATTGAATACAAGACCACTATTTCAAAAAGCCTGTTAATTTTTCCTAAAATCCTCCGCACATCAACTGGTAGCGCAAGATTTTTTCTGTCTGGTTAATAAAAATTTTTTTCAATTTAATAAATCTGCTGCTACTAACT
>JADGAM010000309.1 GCA_015232015.1 Oligoflexia bacterium
AAGACATGAATCCTTATGAATTAAATTTAAGAATTAATAACACCCTTAAGGTTTGTGTTTTAAATAAAGAGATTCGTGAAAAAAACATGCAATTAGAAAGAAGTTCAGAGAGTAATAGAATATTAGTAAGACTTCTTTGTCATGATATCAACAATCCACTCACAACTCAAAAATTAAATCTTGAACGTTTAACTAAAAATGAGGTTTTTAAAACTGATCCCATTATTCAGAGATATGTAAATGCTATCGGTAGAGGTGTAGATCAAATATTTTCAATTATCGATCATGTCAGGCAAATTAGTGCCATAGAGGATGGCAAAGTTTCTTTAGAAATTGCACCTGTTAAATTAATTGATGTTATAGAAGAAATAAAATTTATGTTTGAAGATAGATTCAAGAAAAAAAATATTCAGTTTACAGTTGATGATGCTAAATTACCAGATAATGTAATGGTTTGGGCAGATAAAACTAGTTTGATTCATCAGGTTTTTGCTAATTTGATTTCAAATGCTATAAAATTTAGTCATGAAGGTCAAAAAATTGAAATTGGCTTCGAAGATAAAGGAGAAAGTTTTGAAATTAAATTACAAGATAACGGTATAGGAATACCTTCTTCGATGTTAAAAGATATTTTTAAAACACATGTAAAGACTAGTCGTTTAGGTACAGACAAAGAAAAAGGAACTGGTTTTGGTCTGCCTTTAGTAAAAAGCTACGTAGAAAAATATGGTGGAGTAGTAGGGGTTGAATCAAAAAGTGAAGAGGAAAGTGCAATAGAGCATGGAACAGTATTTTCAGTTAAATTAAAAAAAGCGTAACTTAGGTCAAGTTTTTGGCCCTTAGCTAGCTTATAGTACTTGCACAAGTACTATAGATAATAGACCTTTTTTCACGTCCAAGTATTGTTATTAAATTCATCTTCTTCAAACAATAGGTGATTTTAGTTATTTTATGAATAGGAATATTCATTTCTTTTGCTAATTGTTTGTTAGTAAACATTTTAGGTAATTTGCTAGGAAGTAATTTCAAGTAATCATCAGGAGTTTCAAAAATCATTTTATCCACAACTTCAATTAATTGTTTGTCAATAAGGCTTACTCCTTTTCGTCTCCAAGAACCAAATCCATCATCTATTCTTATATCTTGTTGTTTGATAAGAATAATCTCGAGTGAAAAATTTTTATGAGCTACATAATTTATAATTCTAATTAATTGATCAAAAATATCTATGTAAGATAATTTTTTTGGAGACTTTCTTGCTCTTATTATGTTGCAATAGTGTTTATCTAGAGTGATTACAGTATTTTCTACGGCCATAGGATATACGGTTCTTATTTTATGATGATCAATTAATTTTTTATATTTTTTTTTCATGGCCCAAAGATTTTGTGTTTGAACCTCAATAAGTAGATCCTCTCTTACAATATCAATAATTTTTCCATCGATTTTTGCCTCTAATCTATCTCCACTCTTGAAGTACCATTTTTTTATATCCATATGAAGCGTCTTTTCATTTTTTAAATTAATGCCATTAATTTCAGATTGTGGATAGTCTGGTTGGGATATATTCATTATTGTATTGTCTTTAACATTTATGCTTTTTTTGTTATAAATTAATTGTGCTTTACTTAGGTCCAATTTTTCAACAAAATAAAGAATTAAAATTTTAAAAATGGAGAAATGTGTATGTTTGAATCAATTCGTGTTCCAAGTTCATACGTACTTGATTATTATTCACCTCTTAAAAAAGAGGCCATTGGGGTAATATCTATTCCTCATTCGGGAGAAGAGGTACCTAAAGAGTTTCATCAATATCTTTCAGGAGATGTTGTCGCCTATAACGAAGATGTTGATTATAAAGTTGGAGAATTAATTGACATAGAGATGCTTCGTAAATTAGGAGTGGCCATAATAATATCTAAGATTCATCGAGTGGCAGTTGATCTAAATCGCCCTGAAGAAACTGCAGTTCTTTTTTGGGAAGAAAATACAAAAGGTGTAAAAATTAGAACTAGTATTGTTGATGCTGAAAAAAAAGAAGAGATGTTACAAAAATATCATAGACCATATTATAGTTTTTTAAGTTCACTTTTAAGAGAATTAGAGCAAAATAATTCTAACTTATCTTCTTCGACTACACCTATTAAAAGAGTATCCTTCGTTGATTTGCATTCAATGCCTTCACATCCAACTGAATATCATTTAAAACTTAACCCAAATCAAAAAATGAACAGAGCAGATTTTTGTATATCTGACTTGAAGGGTGTTACTTGTGTAGAGGAATATATAAATTTTATTTATGAAAAGCTTCGAAACTTATCATATAAACCTGTAATTAATGATCCATATTTTGGAGGGAATATAACTAAGTATTTTGGTTATGCTGGAGTTGGTAATTTTAATACTAACACCATTCAAATAGAAATTAATAGATCTATATATATGAATGAAGATAAAAAAACATTAAATCATGGATATGCAAATAATCTAAAAAATAACCTTTCAAATTCATTGTCGGAGTTATTTACCCAATTTCAGTGATGATAATTATTTCATACAATTATCTGTATGAGGAATATTTGTCTTGTATTAATATTATTTTTTTCTTTTTTCAATTCTTTATTCTTAATTGATAATAAATCATTTGCCATAATGGAATTTAGCGGGGGCTATAGTTACAGTAAACAAACTTATGGTGAAGATAAACATAATAGTGTTAAATCTACAACCTATTCAACTAGTATTGCGGTTTATCTCTTACAGTATACTGGATTAGAGTTAAATTATACCTATACCAGAGATCTTATAAATGAAAATGATCGCTATCTTCTTAGTAACGGTATTTCAATTGTTTCAGTAGAAAATGAGCTTAATACTAAAATTTATGGAGCAGGGATAAGACAGGTACTTGCTCCTTTAACTTTTTTTATTATTCCCGCAATCAGTATTGGTTATGCTAGACAAATCCAAACAGGAGGGACAACCTACACATTTGAAGATTCATACGGTGATCGTGCTACAACTTATTCCACTCGCCCTGTAGCACAAAGTGATAATGTTTTTGCCACTTTTGTGATAAAAATTAGAGCAACAAGATATTTTACCTTAAATGGATCGGTGAAGACGGTATTTAAACCATTTAGATTTAGTGAAATCGAGGATTATTTAAAGTATGAAGCAGGATTTTCTCTACTCTTTTAAAATAGGTACAATAAAATCATTAAGTGTTTTATCTCTTTTTGTTTTAGTTTCATGTGCAAAATTATCATATGTGATTGAACAGGCCCAAGGCCAATTAAAATTACAAAATCGCGCTAAAGATAATAATGTGTTGTTAAAAGATCCGAGTATTTCAAAAGAGTATAAAGAAAAAATTTCTGAAATTGCTAAATATAAAAAATTCTTTTATGATTTTTTTGAAAAAAAATCCACATCAATCTATTCTAGAACTACAATACTTGACAGAAAAGCAGTGGTTTATTTAGTTGTGGCATCTAAGTTTTATGAAATTAAGGCAAAAAAAGAATGTTTTCCTTTTCTAGGTTGTTTTCCTTATATAGGTTTTTTTAATAAAGAAAAAGCTGGTAGTTATGCAAAGAAATTAGAAAACGAAGGATACGTTACTACAATGTACCCCGTGTATGCTTATTCTACATTGGGTTTTTTTGAAGATACGATTTTGTCATCATTTTTTGAGTATGATAAATATGACTTAGCAGAATTAATTTTTCATGAGCTTTTTCACACCATACTTTTTATGAAAAATGATGGGGAATTAAATGAGAATTTAGCAAATTTTTTCTCAAAAGAATTAGTGAAAATTTATTTTAGTAATGAGAAAAAAGAATTACAAGAATATATAAAAATTAATGATTCTTATGACGAAATTAAGAAAGTAATTGTTGAAAAAGTTAAAATTTTACAAGATAAGTACGACAAGGAAAAACCTCAAACTTCAACAGATGCTTCAAAAATATTAAATTCATTAAATAAAAATAAAGAATATAATAACTCTAATATAAATAATGCCAAAATCTTACATCACAACTTTAAAATTAAAGCGGAAAACATAACTGTAAAAAAAAGATCGAAATACTTTCTTAAT
>JADGAM010000030.1:0-4285 GCA_015232015.1 Oligoflexia bacterium
CCTACTGCATCTATTTCGTCAACAAAGATTATACAAGGAGCATGCTTCTTTCCTTGCTCAAACAAATCACGCACACGACTGGCACCAACACCTACAAACATCTCAACAAAATCAGAACCAGATATTGAAAAGAATGGAACTTGCGCTTCACCTGAAACTGCTTTTGCAAGTAAAGTTTTTCCTGTGCCAGGAGGACCAACAAGCAGTACTCCCTTAGGAATTTTTCCTCCCAGTAACGTATATTTTTTTGGGTCTTTTAAAAAATCTACTATCTCTTTCAACTCTTCTTTTGCCTCTTCAACACCTGCTACATGAGTAAAATTAATTTTCTTTTCATTCTCATTTAGCATTCGAGCACGGGACTTCCCAAAGCTCATGGCCTTACCACCGCCAATTTGCAATTGTCTAATGAAGAAATAAAAAATTAGAACTAAAAGAATCATTGGTCCCCAATTTATTAAAATGGTGGCCAACATAGATGGTTTATCTTCTTCGTCGTAATTGGGAGTTATACCATTTGTTCTCAAAATATCAAAAGTCTCTTTCCCTGTACTACCAGTTAACTCAAAAGTACTACCATTTTTAAAATCTGATTTGTACTTTCCAAATATCTTTTGAGAGTTTCCTTTAAAAGTTACCTCTTGAATTAATTTCTTTTCTATAGCATCAACAAATTCAGAATATGTAATCTCTTCTATTCTGCCTTGTTTTTGATCGAATGTTTTTACAATTAAGGCCATTAAAAGTATTACTACAAGCCAAAGTGCAAAAGTTTTATGCTGTTGTTTCATTATCGATTATCTCTCCTGTAAGTACGTTAGCACGTGACATAGGTACGTAACATGCGCATGCAACTCCTCGGCATTTCACATAAAATTATAAAATATTTACCATATAAAATATTCAATTCAAAGAAATCAAAAAGGTCAATTATACATCAATTGTATATATATATAAACAATTATATAAACAACAATTTCAAAGAATATAAAACTGAAATGTTTTTAATTTGTTTCCTTTAATTTTATTCTTATTAATAAAATTTATCACATCATGTGCAGGACGAAACCAATAATTATTTTTAATCAAGTAACTTGTAAGATTTGGCCAAAGAGGATACTCGCGCATAATTCCTCTATAAACCTGATTTAGAGATTCTTTTTCTTTTGAGATTAAAAAGAAGGGAAAAAAGTGATGTTTATTATATTTTCGTACTAATTCGATTTTATAATTTAAAAGAGAATCCAGAGGGAATGGTTTTAATAAACCCAAAGGAATCTGGGAAGTATTTTTATTTTTTTCATCTAACCAAGTATATTTTCTTAAAATCCTCTCTGAAACAAAAAAAATCATCTTTGAAAATATATAAGCGTGAACGCCACCAGAAAAAACTATTGGCCCCCATCTATCACCACTGGAAGCAGCATTAATTAGCTTTATAACTTGAGAGCGTAAAACGCCTCGCCCTTTGTTTGATAATGAACACACAACTTTCACAATATCTTGTTCTAAATTTCTATAATAGCAAAAATTTTTGCTATTACTGGAGTTGTAAAAAATAACTCCACCAAAAAAATCTTTAAAGACTACTAATTCAGACAACTCAGATAGTTCTAAAGGATAATTGGTCTTTGTTTCATTTTCTTTTTCAGTCTTAAGGCAAATATTAAGTTTTAACTTTTTTGCTAAATCATTTGATCTATACACATAGTGCTTTAAATAAGAAGGAAATCGAGAAGCAATACTAGGAATGATTTTCTGACGAATATAATTTCTATCGTAATGTGTGTTGCTATTACTGTTATCCTCAAAGTAATCAATGTTCATTGTTTTGGCCCATAAATAGATTTGTTTTTTTGTAACACACATAAAAGGCCTAGCTATCAAACCATTTCTAACTGGAATTCCCAGAGTCGATCGAATATTGGAACTTTTAAATTTTTGCATTAAAGACCACTCAAAAGAGTCATCTATGTGATGAGCTGTGTAAAGTCTATCCCCTTCTTGAGTGAGCATTTTCTTAAAAAATGCGTATCTTAATTCTCTGGCCTTAAATTCAAAATTTGAATTTGAATTTGAATTTGAATTCAAGTTACCTTTCAGATTATCTTGGTTTTGCATGTATTCTATTTCTATTCTCAAATGTAGTTTTTTTGCTAAATCTTTTAAAAATCTCTCCTCTCTATAATTCTCCTCTCCTCTGGTATTATGATTTACATGCAAAATAATAATCTCTCTAATTAGATTTTTTTCTCGCATTTCTTTTTCTTTAAGAAAATTAAAACTATGAAGACAATGAAGGAGAGATAATGAATCTACTCCTGTTGAAACTGCAATAAAAGCGCGACTCGAAGGAGGATAGGGAAAAAGATCCATTTTAAGCATAAATTTAAAAACATGCTTTATAAAAAAGTTTTTATTCATCGAAATTCTTCCAAATTTTCTATCCAATCTATTCAAATTATTTTTAAGTATATTGGGTTTTATTGATAACACTCCTTTAATACCGTTGACAGTAAAAAGATCTTATTTTATCATTCACTAGATCTAAAACACTCACTAACATGGCGACGTAGCTCAGTTGGTCAGAGCGAGAGTTTCATAACCTCTAGGTCGGCCGTTCAATTCGGCCCGTCGCTACCATAAAAAATTAAATAATTATAACAACAAGGACACTACTATATGAAAAAATTTGTATCTCTTCTTTTTGCAATTTTTACAATTGTTTCCATCATCTTCATCGGCGGTTGCTCTAAAAATGATAACAAAAAAAATGAATACAAAACTTTTCTTGAATATTGCCAAGACAAAAATTTAAACGATGTCACTAAAAAAACCATTACTGCTTTAATGAGAGTATCAGACGCAAAAGATTGCGATAGTGCTCAAAAGATCTTAGAAAAAAATACTCTTTTAAACTTAGCACAAAGAGGGGAGATTGTTGATTTAACACCCTTAGCACAATTTACTCATCTTGAAACAATTGATTTATCTTTCAATAACATTGTTGATATAAAACCTTTGGCAAATTTAAAAAAACTAAGCGGTATAAATTTATCTCATAACAAAATTAAAGATATCACTCCTCTTGAAGAATTAGTTTTACTTCAAGGCCTAAATTTAGGTTACAATCAAATCACTGATATCTCTCCCTTAAAAAACATAATCAAATTAAAAGCGTTAGAGCTTTCTTATAATCAAATTAAAGATATCTCTCCTATAAAAAATATGATGGAGCTTACAGGATTAAATGTGAGCACCAATCAAATCGAATCCATTAGTATATTAAAGAAATTAATCAACCTTGAAGGTTTGGATTTTTCTCGTAATAAAATTAAAGACATTGAACCACTGGGAGATTTAAATAAATTATCAGGAATATATGCTTTTCAAAATGAATTAACAGATATTTCACCTCTTAAAAAATTAAATAAAATAGAAATATTAAATTTAGCGGCAAACAAAATCACTGACATTTCTGTGTTAAAAAATTTACCCAAATTAAATTCATTATATCTAGATGATAATAAAATAACTTCCATCGAAGCACTAAAAGAAAATTTAGATTTAAAAGGATTAGCAATCAGTAACAATCTTATTACTGACATATCTCCTCTGAAATCCATAACTGGCATTCTTGCAATTGATCTAAGTAAAAACAAAGTAAGCGATATATCTCCACTTAAAGAGTTAGCAAATGTTGTTGCTTTAAGACTACAAAATAATGCTATAACCTCTGTCATTCCCTTATTAGAACTTACAAAGATTCAAGAGCTTCAATTAGAGAATAATCCTCTTAAAAAAAATAACAACTCTTGTCCAACAAATTCAAAGCATACACTAATAAACTCTGCCTGTTCTAAGGCCTTTTCATCATCATCTCCAACTGCCAACACTAAATAATTAATTTTTTATTTTTTCTCTATCATGGTCAGTTGAAAAATGATCTGCCTCACATAACATGCTCATCGATAAAATTTCATCGATAAAATTTCTTCTAATCTTTAATTAGGTATATACCGATACAAAAGATATCTTTTTTTAATTCCTATGAAAGCAGTTTCGTAGAGACGTAGCAGATTCAAAGGATATCACAAAATGAAAAAAAAATTTTTAATAATTTCTGTTACAATTTTTGTTTTTATTATTATCACAGGATGTGGCCAAAATTTAAATGATAATCCTTTTACAAAATTGTTTTTATCAGATCGTAAAGTCTCTTCAGAATCTGCTACTTCTAAAAACGATCAACTAAATTCAAATGAAGAAGATATTGATTTAGGAA
>JADGAM010000030.1:4295-32044 GCA_015232015.1 Oligoflexia bacterium
TTTGATAACTGATCAACAAAAAAATAGTGAACAAGAAAAAAAATCAAATAATAATACAAATATCAATAACAGCAATAAAATACCTTTAAGGTGGAATAAAAATAAATTTCCTTTGCAACTTAATATCTCTTCTAAATTTAATGAACCAGAAATTACATCTATATCTGATGCTGCTGAATTATGGGCCTCAAATATTGAACTTAGTACTGATATTTTTAATTTAGAACTAGGTATATCAGATGCAAGTGAAGAGTATAATGTTCTCAATTTATTTAATGATGGGACATTAGGAATATACAAGGGCGATAGTTGGTTTCCAACAGAATACTCGAAGGCGCTAGCGATAACTCAATTCTTCGGACAAAGAATTAATGGTGGTACAAAAAATGAATATATCGAATTAAAACACGCTGATATTATTTTTAATTATCAAAATTATCTTTTTTACAACAACCACGAAGAAGCAAGTAATGATAGTGAAGCAGAAAATGAAAATGAAAATGGAAATAAAATAGAAAATAAATTAAAATATGATTTGATGAGTGTAATGGTTCACGAATTTGGTCATTTTATCGGTCTCAATCACAATACAAGCTATCCATTATCTGTAATGGGCCTTACTATAAATACTAAAACAAAATATCGAACATTAACAAATGTTGATATAGAAAATCTAAGAATAAATTATGCTGCTTCTTCACAATTAGCAATTTCAATTTCTTCTAAAGATAGTGAAAATGCTACTGCGGAAAGCGCTACAACTGATGATGATGATGATGATGATGATGATGATGATGATGGTGATGATGATTATAAAAATAAGGAAGAAAGTAGTAGTGATGAATTTGTTTCGGGGATTATTGAAATCTATCCTGCAAATTAATTAATTAATTAATTAATTAAGAATAGTGTTTTTATTTGTTAGCAATTCTTCAATTAATGTTCCTTTAGCTTTAAATAGTGATATTAACTTTTTTCTATATTCAATATAGGCCTTGAGTAAATCAAGATCACTTTGCATTTTTCCTTTATAAGCTTCATTTAAGTCAAACATAGAAACTACTCCCATTTTAAATTTAGCATTTAAAGCTTTATATTTTTCATTTTGTGCCTTTAAGGCCATTTTTAATGAAAGCAATCTTTTTTCCAGGCTACTTATATCTCTTAGTGCTTGCTTAACTTCTAATGTTATATCTTTTTTTGCTTGCTCTTCTTTTATCTTCTCTTGTAACAATTTTAATTCATCCATCCTATTGGCCGCAACCGCTGCGTATTGATTCCATTTTCTTTCAATAGTTAAGCCAACCTTCCATGAAGTATATTTTTTTTCAATTATATCTTCATTCGCATCACTACCCTTACTATTCATCCCTCTTAAGGTTATTTCTGGCTGTAAATCTAAGGTAGGATATAAATCAATTTTAGAAGAATCAAATTTCATTTGTGCTTGATTTCTTGCTTCTTTTGTTTTTGAAATTTCTATTCTTTTTTCAAAAGCAGTTTTCAAAACATCCTCTTCGCTTGATAAAGAAGATGAAATCAGTGCTGTATTTTCAAAATTATTATATATTGGCAAATTTATTTTTGTGATTTCTCCCCAAATATTTAAACTTAATTTTTCAGTCTTATTTAAAGTATCATTTTCTTTTTTTAACAACTCATCTTCATTGCTCTTTACTGCTGATTCAGCGTCTAATAAGTCAATCATTGAAATACGACCTACTTTATCCTTTTCAAGTGCAAATAAATAATTTTCTTTACTATTTTCTAAAGCAATTTTTGTTATCTCTAAGCTCTTAATCGATTCAACAATATCAAAATATAAATCTATAGTATCGCTAAAAACTTCTATGATTTTTTCTGAATGCTTTTTTAAAGCTATTTCTAATTCCAATTCTTTATTTTTAATGTTTTTTGAAAAATATTGATCACTAAAAATTTTTATTATAGGAAATGTTAAAACAACTCCCAAAGATGGCTCATAACTTGTCTGTATTGTTCTGTAAGAAGAATTTGAGTAAACTGATTTATATATATAAGGTACATCAAATTTTATACCATTTTGTAAAGTCTTAGTTACTCTTAGAGTGTGGGTAGAATTTTCTGTAATTACAGAGGATGTATTTCCTGCACCATCTAAGCTAGAAGATGAAGGTATGTCATTTTTATCTAAAACGTAACTATATTTTAAATTAGTATCAAATTCCCCGTAAGATTTCTTTAAATCTCCTTCTTTTTCTTTAGTATTATAATCAGAAATTATTATATCAAAATTTTTTTCTAAAATTATTTTTAAAATTGATGATGGATTAAGAGCTTGGTTTTTATCTTCATTAATTACAGCAATATTGATTGCAGCAATATTAATTGCAGCAATTGCCATATTTATTGAAATTACAAATGAATAAATTATAACTAAAATAAAACCTAGCATTATTGTTCTCCAAATATTTTTTCAAAAAAATTTATTATTAAAAATAATTAAAATAAAAATAATATATGTCGATATATCACTAGCAATTTTTTATTTTTAAAATATTTATCTTAAGTTTTATTAAAATTATGACACAAAATAAAACAACAACAAACAACAATAATAATAACAATAATATTGAAAATAAAATTGAACAAAATGATTTCAAATTATATCCACGCCTAAGAAGTGATTTAAAAATTTCTAAAATGACCCAGCGGAATCGTACACATTATGTTGTTAAGGACCCATTGAAGTGTACATATTTTCGTTTTGAGCAAGAGGAATGGGATATTATAAAACTCTTTGACGGGCATAAGACTAAAGAGCAAATAGTTGCTGAATATAATAGTGAAGAGGTTAACTTAGATACTATAAAAGAATTTCAAGAATCACTTGATTCCATGAATTTATTACAAAAAGATCAACATCAAACAAATGTAATGTTAATCGAGAAAATGAAAGAGATGCGCAAGAATCAATTACTAAGCAAAAAAGGCTCTCTGATGTATAAACGATTTCCGGTAGTTGATCCCGATGTTTTTTTTAATAAAATAATATCCAAAATAAACTTCTTTTGGAGTAAATACTTTTTTGTTATTTCTGTATCTATGATGTTATATGCAATAATAATTATATTGCAAAATTGGACAACTTTTACTTTAGGAGTCTATGATCTTTTCTCCTTTAAAAACATGTCACTATTAC
Organism: Oligoflexia bacterium; assembly: GCA_015232015.1. GTDB lineage: Bacteria > Bdellovibrionota > Bacteriovoracia > Bacteriovoracales > Bacteriovoracaceae > JADFZW01. The sequence goes on from JADGAM010000030.1 coordinate 7,477, forward strand.
ATGCATTCACTTTATGGATCATAATATATATCACCATTGGCATTCATGAATTAGGGCACGGTCTTACTTGCAAACGTTATGGTGGTGAGGTTCATGAAATCGGTTTTCTACTTTTATTTTTTCAACCTTGTCTTTATTGTAATGTTAACGATGCTTGGTTATTTGATAAAAAGTGGAAACAAGTGATGGTAACTGTGGCAGGTGGATATATTGAATTCTGGATTGGTTCAATTTTTACTTTTATTTGGGCGCTCACCAATCCAAATACATTTTTAAATCAAATTAGTTTTCAAGTAATGACTATTTGTTCGATATCAACTATTGTGGCCAACTTTAATCCATTAGTAAAACTTGATGGATATTATCTCTTGTCTGACTATCTAGAAGTTCCAAATCTAAAAGAAGATTCTGGTGCTTATATAAAACATCTTGTATCTAAATATATTTTTAAAATGAGTGATAACGAAGAAGCATTCATTGTTAGTAAAAGAGAAATTTATATATTCACTATCTATGGTATCGCTTCTAACTTGTGGAGTGTTTTTTTAATGTTGGGCCTTGTTTTAATGGCCAAAAATATTTTTGTTGAACAATTTTATGCAGGAGGAATAATTTTAACTTTAGCAGTGGCCTATAAACTTTTTAATGGGCATTTTACTAAAGGTGGTAAATTTATTGTTCAATGGTATTTTAAAAATATGAGTTTCTTTAAAGAAAAAAGAAATCGTATAATTATTGGGTTTGCCACAGCTATGTTTTTAGCTCTGTTATTTATTCCTATAAGTTATCGTATAACTGGGGATTGCACCCTTGAACCAAGTGAACTCAAAGTAATTCGCGCTAAATCAGAAGGAAAGCTAACAAAATTTTTTGTACAAGATGGAGAAAAAATAACTAACAATCAACCTTTGGCGCAATTAGAAAACTTCACCTTTAGTTATGATGAAAAAATTGCTGAACTTGATGTTGAAAAAACTCAAATCAAATTAAGACAAAACCTGGAAAAACAAAGTGAACAAATTACAACACTAAAGAAAGAATTATTGGCCAAAGAATTAGAATATAATAATAAACATCAAAAATTAGAAAATTTAAATATTGTAAATGATCTTCAATCTAATCAAACAATGGTTTTATCAAATCCAGATCAAATATCAAAAATTAATAAATTCTTTAAAGAAGGTGACGAAATTTGCAAAGTTTTGACCGTGGATAAATTGTTTACGGTAATTGATGTTCCAGAACAAGAAGCGCGATTTTTAAAAGAAAAATTACCAATAAAATTTAAACTTTTTTCAAATCCATTAAAATCATATACAGGACATATAAGTAAAGTGAGACCTTCTTCAAAAAGTGATCCAATAAATCCCAAAAGAAAATTATATAACGCTGAAATATTTATTGAGAATAATGGAGAATTACGACCAGGAATGATGGGAAAGGCAAAGATATATGCTCAAAATGTTTTTGTAGCTGAATATTTAATGTTGAAAACAGCAACAGCACTTAGATTAGATTTATTTTACTAATTAATTAATCGAAAGAGGACTCTAATATGAATAATTATTCACATTATTTTTTATTTTTATTTCTAATCCATGCTAATGTTTTTGCTGAAAATTTTCCAGCAGTACTGCAAAGTTCTGATGAAGTAATTATTAAGGCCAAAACTCAAGGTCAAATAACAAAAATTTTTTTTAAAGAAGGTGATCATGTTAAGACAGGTGATTTGTTGGCGCTCATAGATGATGAACAAGAGCGTATCGAACTTGATGCTGCTAAAATAGATATGGATAGTGCTAAAATTGATTTTGAAAAATCAAGCAAACTAAAAAAGTACATCTCTGAAGATGAATTGTATAACAAAGAGGTTACCTATTTAAAGAAAAAATCTGCCTATGATTTAAAATCATATATTTTAAAAAATACCCGAATTACCACTCCTATTAGCGGATTAATATCCAAGCAAAATATTAAAGAATGGACCACCATCAATAGTGGAGATAATACCTTTGAAATTATAAAACCAGAAAATTTAATTATTGAGTTAGATATCGATATTAACAAAGTTAAGAAATTAAAAACGGGACAAATACTTAAATTTACAACTGAATATAATAAGAACAAACAGTATGATGCTGAAATATTCTTTATAGGTAACGTAATAGATAAAGCAAGTGGAACAATAAAACTCAAATTTAAACTTAACAACAAAATGATTAATAAAAATGATTGGGAATTAAGACCTGGTTCATTAATTCAATTAGAAATTTAATCAACTTTTAAAATATATATTAAAATATTTTTTACTTTAAAAATTTTTTTCAAATGATAGAATTTTAAATGTATTCGTTTTTTGAGTACATAAGAAACCAAGGAGAATTTTTTTTATGACAGCAAAAAAAGAGAGTAAAAAAACGTCAAATGGAATCCCTACCGAAGGCAAGAGCAAACCTACTGAAAGTAAGAGTAGTAGGCCAACCAAAAAATTAAAAAGCAAAAAATTAGAAGAAAGAATCGCACCTGGAATGCTTGGAGGGGGCGTAGTTGATCCTGGATCCATTGAAAATGTTGATACTACACAAACAGATGATTTAACTAATACTTCCTCTGGAGATATTAGTAATACAAACATTGATTCAACAGCAAGTGGCACTCCTTCTGGCGAACAAAGTAGTTATGTAGATGATAATTACAATAATCAAAGTAGTACTAGCACATCAACCTCGCCATCAGATGGTTATAACCAACAAGATGACTATAACAGTAATTCAAACTATGGCGATGATGAGTTTACAAACTCCCAAACTCAAGACAATTTCATCCACGAAACTCCAACCTGGCAAGAGCCAGATTGGGTAACCGCAAATGCTGATGGAAGTGTGCATGTCGCTCCACCTGAAGGTGTTACAATTGATCCAACTCAAGGTATTGCAAACTTTTCACCTGAAATTGCCAATGAGGTTCTTCCCATTCCTGACTATGTAAATATTCAAACTGATGGAACAATAAATTTAAGTATGCCAGAAGGCACCCAATATAATCCAGATACAAACAGCTTAACTTTAACATCTAATACAGTTGATATAAAAGAAATTCCTGCTGAATTAAATCCTGTTCAAAATCCAGATGGGACAATTAACATGACTCTACCACCAGATGGTGGAATGAATTATGATCCACAAACTAATACACTTAATGTTAACAATTATTATGCAAATGAAATGGCCCCTGATCCATTAACCATAAACGAAAATGGTAGTGTAGATGTAAAATTACCAGAAAATGGGGTTACTTATAATCCTGATGGCTCTATTGATATGACCGCAGAAGCAAGTCACTCTATGGATAATCCTGCGCCTGAATATGTTCATGATATAACATTCGCTGACTATCAACCAAATGGCTCTGTAACTTTTGATCCCCCAACAGGAATGGTAGTTGATGGTGGAATAATGACAGTGCCAAACGATATGTTACCTCAATTGCCAATGGATGAAAATTTTACAATCAATACAGATGGAACTGCAAATTATGCCTTACCAGAAGGAACACAGTACAATGCTGATGTAAACGCTATTACATTACCTCAAGGTGAAGTTTACATGAATCAGATTCCTGATAGTATCGATGCTCATGTCAATCCAGATCAAACTATTACTGCATATTTACCTGAAGGCGTAAATTATAATGTTGATACAAATGCAGTTCAAATGGATAATTATTGGGCCAATCAAGTAACTCCTGACCAAGTTAATATTAATACTGATGGCTCAGTAAGTGTGGCACTACCTTCAGAAACACAATATTTTAATGATGGCTCATTTAATATTCCTCAAGATCAAGTAGATTTTCTTGATCATCCAGCACCAGATTATGTTCACGATGTTCCTTTTAGTGAATACATGGGTGATGGCAATTACCAAATAACTCCACCAGAAAATTTTCAAGTTAATGTTGATACGGGAACTATGTACGTTCCTCCTGAGGCAATTCAAAGTTTACCAATACCAGAGGATTTTACAATAAATAATGATGGAACAATTGATGTTAAAGTTCCAGAAGGAACTGAATACAACTCCACTACAAGCATGCTGACATTTCCGCAAGGGACAGTACCAATATCAGATCTTCCTCCTGAGACTTACCCTATAGTAAATCCAGACGGAACAATAAGCGCCACTCTACCAGATGGCATGCAATATGATCCTCAAAACCTTAGTGTTCATATGGATAATTATTGGGCCAATGAAGTTGCTCCAGCTCCAGTTGAGATAAATTCTCAAGGTGGTATAATCATCACTTTACCAGAAGACACTACATTTAATCCAGATGGTTCCTTTAATCTAACTTCTGGATCAGCTGACTTCTTACACGATTCTCCTCCTGCATACGTAATGAATGGACCAGATTGGGTAAATACTAATCCAGACGGATCAGTAACTTTCGAAAAAACAGATGGATGGCAAGTAAATCCTGACCAAGGTCAAATGACTATGAATTATGATTACATGGCCCAAAATTTCCAAAACTATATTCCACCTGAAATTCATTTCACTCCAGAAGGAACAATGAGTGTAGATATTCCTCAAGGAACAACATACAATGCAGAAGCAGGAATAGTTACCTTCCCAGTTGGTGAAGTTCATACTAATGAAATTCCTCCAGCACTTGAATCAATGGTTAATCCTGATGGATCAGTTTCTATAAAGCTTCAAGATGGAATGACTTTTGATACTCAAAATATGCAAATGAAGTTCGATAATTATTGGACGAATGAATTAACTCCTCCGGCGGTTGAATTCCAACCGAATGGGCAAGTAACTGTGGACCTTCCTGCTAACACGCAATACTTTCCACATGGTGATTTCACTATTCCTGTTGATTCAACAGGTTTTATCGACAATCCTCCTCCTGCATACGTAATGGATGGACCAGATTGGATAAGTCCTAATCCAGATGGATCAATAACTTTTGAAAAGACAGATGGATGGCAAGTAAATCCTGAGCAAGGTCAGATGACTATGAACTATGATTACATGGCCCAAAATTTCCAAAATTATATTCCACCAGAATTGCACTTTACTCCTGAAGGAACAATGAACGTTGATGTACCTCAAGGTACTCAATATAATCCAGATACAGGAACATTAACCTTTCCAGCTGGCGAAGTACACCTCAATGAAATTCCAAGCAATTTTGAATCAAATTTATATCCAGATGGAAGAGTTTCTGTATTACTTCCAGATGGCATAACTTATGATCCCCAAAACATGCAAGTACAATTAGACAATTACTGGACCAACGAAGTAACTCCTCCAGCAGTTGAATTTGCGCCTAATGGACAAATAATAGTCGGCCTTCCTCCAACAACTCAATACTTCCCAGAGGGTGATTTTACTATCCCTGCTGATTCGACAGGTTTTATAGACAATCCTCCACCTCCATACATAATGGACGGACCAGGTTGGATAAGTCCTAATCCAGATGGATCAATAACTTTTGAAAAGACAGATGGATGGCAAATAAATCCTGATCAAGGCCAGATGACCATGAATTACGATTACATGACCAATAATTTCCAAAACTATATTCCACCTGAAATTCATTTCACTCCAGAAGGAACAATGAACGTAGATATTCCTCAAGGTACAACATACAATGCAGATGCAGGAATAGTTACCTTCCCAGTTGGTGAAGTTCATACCAATGAACTTCCTCCAGTACTAGAACCAATAGTAAATCCTGATGGATCAATTTCCATAAAACTTCAAGATGGAATGACTTTTGATGCTCAAAATATGCAAATGAAGTTTGATAATTACTGGACTAATGAACTAACTCCTCCAGCAGTTGATTTTGTGCCTAATGGACAAGTAATAGTGAACCTTCCTCCTTATACTCAATATTATCCACAAGGTGATTTTACAATTCCTCCCGAGTCCGCCGGATTCATTGATAATCCTCTTCCTGCATATGTAACGGAAGGACCTGATTGGGCCCATGTGGAACCTAACGGTGCTGTAACAGTAACTATTCCTGAGAGTTTAAATATTGACGTTAGTCCATCAACAGGCACTTTAACCATGGATTACACAACAGCTTCGGCAGAATTTAAAGATATAATTCCACCTGATATGAGTTTAAATGCAGACGGTTCTGCTGATATTAAAGTTCCAGAGGGAACATTATATGATGTTTCAGCAAATACATTAACATTCCCAAGTGGTACAGTTCACTTAAATGATTTCCCTCAAGAAATAAATGCTACTTACAATCCAAATGGAACTATCACTGCTACAATGCCTGAAGGTATGCAATACAATTCTCAAGTTGCTACCTTACACATAAGTAATGAATGGTTAAATAATATGGCCCCAGAACCAGTACAAATTGATACTAATGGTACAATAACTATTACATTACCTCCGGGTACCCAATATTTTAATAATGGTGAAAGTTTTGTAATTCCAGCTGAACAAGCAAATTTTATGAATCCTCAAACAGGACCAACTGAGTTCACTATCAACGATCCAAGTTATCAAGCAGGTACTTATCAAAAGGTAGGGTAGTATTAAAATAATATGTAGATAGTATAATATTAACTCTAACGTTATATAAAAATTCTCTAAAGAAAACAATTTTATAGCAAGATTTTTATATAACGTTAGATTATAATTATATACATGTACATATATATAAAAAACTTCATTTTTATAATATCACTTATATTGATTTTTTTCTCAATACAACTTAATGCCTCTGTTGATATTAGTGTTAATACTAATATTAATTTATCCAATCTAAAAGATTTAATAATTAATAATAATCCAGATATCCTTCTATCAACCATAGATTATCAATTGGCCATCAATGATGTTGATGCTTCCAAGGGTGATAACAGCAATAAAAGTAATATCGATCCAAGTCTATCTTTGGCCATTTTTTCTAAATTAGACACTCTAAACAGCAACTCTATTTTAGACAACGTAATCACCCACGAAAAAACTCAAGGTTTATCATTAGGTATTAGTAAAGAATTTTCATATGGTCCTTCAATGGAATTTAGCGTACAAGGAATGCATATAGCTAGTGATTCTAAAAATGCCTTTGCAGAAGAAAGATATCAAGACGCCGCTTTACTTAAAACTACAATACCACTTTTAAAGAATTGGGGTTATAAGGTAAAAATGAATCAATATCTCATAGCTGATACCAAGGTCCTTCGCTATAAAGAAAAGCTTAAAAATATAATTCAAGATAAAATCACCGAAGGATTAAATATTTATTACGATTTGATTCAAGCACACAAAGAACTTGAAATACTAAATAATACTATTAAATATTATTTACACTTACAAGAATCCATCACTTCTAAATATCAAGTTGGAAAAGAAAACAATGTAAATCTTTTAGATATTAATGCTCGTGTAGCTAAAGAACAATCGAATATAATTCAATTAGAAAATAAAATTTATAATTTAAAATTAAAGCTTTTTAAAATGATTATCTCTGATAGCGACAAAGCTAAACTTGCTGATACTTTCTCCGTTGAAATAAACTTGGCCAATATTATTACTGATTTGAAAAATATTTGTATCAATAAAAGCATTGATTCAAACTCCAAAGTAAATTCCGAGATAAAAAGTAATACAAATGCAAAAATAGAAGAATTAAAATATGAAATAGATGAAAACGAATTAACAAAAATAAAACAAAAAAGTAATTTATATCCTGATATCAATTTTTATATAGAACTTTTAAGTACAGGACTAGGAAGACATCACAATATAAGTTTTAAAAACATGTATAAAGTAAATTATCCCTCCATTGAAGTAGGGATAAACTTTACCTATTTAATTGAAAATAGCGATGCAAGAGGTGGGTATAATAATTCTATCAATAAAATACAAAGTTTAACTACTAAAAAAATAAACGAAATAAATAAATTAAAATTAAATATCAATAAAAATTTCAATTTAATTAAAACAACAAAAGATGAAATTCTATTATTAGAAAAACGCCTTTCTAATCAAGAGGAAAAAGCAACAATAAAAGAAAAATTATTTAAAAATGGTTCTATAGAGCTTAGTGAATTATTAAAAACTATAGAAGAAAAAAGTGATCTTGATAAAAATTTCAACTCATTAATCATTAATTGTCAAAAACAAATAAACGAGATAAGTAAAATAAATGGTGAGTTTACTTCTTCAACATTTATTTGAGTATTTTTATTTGAGCATTATGGAATTAATTTTACTTCAAAATTTAATAAGACTTCATCATTAATTACTTTATCACCTAGGTTTTTGAAAAAATTACCTGAACCATATATAATATTAAATTTTGTACGATCAAATTTTAATACTCCTTTTAAATATCCATCTTTTTTTGTATATGCAAATTTAATAGGATTTGTTTTATCCTTAATTGTTAATTCGCCTTCAATTTCGTTGTTAGCAATTTTATTCATCTTCAAAGTAGCATTTGGATATTTACTTACTTGAAAAAAATCTTCCCCGCTAATATGATTAAGAAATTTTTGTGCCATCTCTCCTGTAAGGTCTTCTACGGTAATCTTAGTCATATCCATGATTACAAATCCTGAAAGTAATTCCCCTTTATTTTTTGCTTCAGTTCCTTCTATAAATTGATAACTTTTTATAAAAGTTTTTCCAGTATGTTTTCCAGCGATCTTAGAGGCGGTCCATTGAAAAGTACTTTTATCTGTATCAATTTTCAAAGCAAAACTTTGAGTTGATAAAAAAAATGAGGTAAATAATAAAGTAAATAGCAACGTAAATAACAAATTTGAAAAAAGAAAAAATAATGTTTCTAATTTTATATTGAATTTGTCCATAAAACTAATCTCCCTAACAAACCTCTGGAATTTAATAAAAATAATTGTTGATTAAATGTAATTTTAATTCAACCAATTATTAATTTAAATATAAAGTTATCATTTTTTTAGTCAATAAAGAGTTACATATATCTAGCTTATATACTTATAATAATATTTTATTTGTTTTTAAAAAATCATAATAAATGAATTAAATAAAATTAATTGTAGACTAGAAATTTATAAGTTTAAAAATAAAAAATTAAGCTTCACTTGAAATAATCCGACAGGTTTAGTCGAGAAATTATTATTGACATTTTATCTTAATTTACAAGGGATTTTTTTATGGCCCTAAAAAAAAGATTCACACCAAAACAAATACAAACTTCTTTAACAACTCAAACTTCTGATCAAGATACAAGTTCAAAAAAAATTGAAAGGCCATCTTTATCTATTGTTTCATCAGCTTCACCAATTACTACAATTACATCTGCAATTACATCGGAAAATCATACACAAATCCAAGGAAGTGATGAGCATTTAAAGAAAAAATTAGTTTGTTATCATAGAATTAATGAGCTCTATCAAAATGAAAATCTACAAATGTATGAACTAATGAAAGGTGTTTTAGAGATATTAGCGTACGGAGTATGTGCGGAAGGGGGGTCCCTCTGGATTTATAACCAAAATAAGAATAACATAACTTGCAAGGTGGCCATTGGACCTGGATCAAATACTGTCGAAGGAATCACAATTCCATTTGGTAAAGGAATTGTTGGCTGGGTTCAAGAAAATAAGCGTTCTACTATAGTTAATGATACCTCTAATGATGAGCGCTTTTCCAATACTAACGATATAAAAAGTAAATTTCAAACTACATCAATTTTGGCGGCTCCACTTCTTTATAATTCAGAATCCATTGGAGTTTTAGAGTTAGTTAATAGAAAAGATGTTGATCCTCACTTTAGTGAGACCGATAGACATTTTTTAGATGACTTAGCAACTATTGCGGCCATGCACATTCAATCCTCCAGAACAAAAAAACATAATGAAACTATTATGACTAGAATGAAAACTTTTGCTGAACTTCATGAAAGTTTTTGTTCCACAATGGATATGCAAGAGCTTTTAAATTTAATATTAGAAAAGGCCATTTTTATCCTAGGTGCAGAAGTAAGCTCTATTTGGCTTGAGGAAGAATCTCAATGTGGCAATGAATGTTTTGCCGCCTCTGGACCTACCAAAGATAAGGTGCTAGGTCTAAAATTAAAAAAAGGAGTTGGTTTCATTGGATGGGTTATCGATAATAAAAAACCAATAATTGTAGAAGATTGTTCAAAAGATAATCGTTTCTCTGAATCAGTAGATAAAAAAATAAAATTTGCAACAAAGACAATGCTGGCCGCCCCTCTTTTAGTGAAAGATGAGTGCATTGGAGCAATCCAAATTATAAATAAAAAGGGATCTGATAACCTATTTAATAACGATGATCTTGATCTACTAAATCTTTTCGCTTCCAATTCGGCCATGTATATAAAAAACGCTCGTCTCTTTACTGCGGAAAAAAAGGCCAAGGAACTTTCTGCACTTGTAAAAATAAGCAAAGATATTACCTCTACTCTTGATCTAGATGCTGTTTTAATGTCCATAGTAAATTTATCATCACAAATTATTCCCTATGATGAGGCGGCATGTTCTATTGAAAAATTAGGAAAAGATTCTGTATTTGAATTAAGGGCACAAACTAACAAAGAAAAAGTAGATCGAGAAAATAACAAAAATATTAACTTAGAAATGATTCATAATCTTTTTGTTAAGGAATATCTAAAACACACTACCAACAATCGTCAACAAGCAAATAATAAAGAAGAGTTATTACAAATTTATATTGCTGATGCAACTACTGCAAATACTGCAATTGCAGAATCTGCAGGATCTGCAGATCCCTCTAAACAAATGGAAAAACAAACCGAGATCTCAAAAGAGATTTATAAATATCTTATAGAAAATAATTTAAAATCTTTCTGGATACATATTTTACAAGATGATCAAGGAGCAGTCGGTATATTTAGTATGGAGTCAGTAGCAGCAAATTTAATTAACAGTAATAAACAGGAACTGCTTCCACTATTAGTTTCACAATCAACAGTTGCTCTTAGAAATGCTCAACTTTATACTACTATACCCTCAAATGATATTTTAAATAATGTAAAAAATAATGTTACCAAATGTTTCTCTTATGAATATCTTCAAACCGTTCCTAAGAAAAAATTAATTGCAGTATCTACAGCTATTATTTCTTTAGTAATAGCATTTTTTTTCTTAAAGCTACCAATAAATGTTGATACTGATATTGAAATACTTCCGGTAGTAAATATCCATTATGCTCAAGTTAAAAGCAATGTTGAAAAAATTCATGTAAAAGAAGGGCAATTTGTAAAAAAAGGAACTCTTTTAATTAATCTTAATTCCACTGATTCACAAATAGAGTTAAAACAAAAAGAGTACCAATGGCAACGAGTTCGCACCGAAATGCTTAAGGCCAAAAGTGAACAAAAGATTTCAGATTATAAAATAAAAGAAAAAGAGTTTTTCTCTCTTAATTATGAAATTGAATTATTAGAAAGAAAAATAAAATTTTCTAAAGTATATGCAATGAATGATGGAGTTATTACTAGCGATAAATTAAATGATCTACAAGGAATGCCAGTAAACTATGGTCAAGAGTTAATCAAAATAGCAGATATGAATAAAATATATGTACAATTTCAAGTGCCTGAAAAAGATATTTTAGCAGTAAGAGTAAATCAAGAAATTAAATTTAAAGTATATGGTGGCCCTTTAAGTAGTTTTGGTGATGGACTTAAAATTGAAAGTTTATCTGGAGAGGGCACTCAAGTACTTGAACAAGATAAGAATCGCTATTATATGGCCAGAAGCCTTATCGATCTCCAAAAAATGCACCCAAATACAAATTCTACTGCCAATTCAAATTTTTCCGCTCTCAAGGCCGGCATGACAGGAAGGGGTAAAATATATACTGACTGGCAAGCAATAGGACCTTCAATTGCAAAATTTGCTGCCCGTTATCTAATGATGGAGTTTATTTTTTAATATATGCTCTAACGTTGCATAAAAATCTATTGAAAAAAATCTATACAAAAAGATCTTTTTTCTTCTATTATTTTCCGATGGAAACATACAACTTAACCGCCTCAATCGTTACATACCAAAATGACTTTTCTAGATTGTACAAAACTATTAGTAGTTTTATTAGCTCTCCTTTAAAAGTTAAATTATATATAATCGATAATTCCCCAACCGATACACTTAAAGCACACATTCTAAAAATTAATGATTCAAAGGGTTCAAATGGTTCAACTAATTCGTCTATAACCTACATATTTAACCAAGGAAAAAACATTGGTTATGGTAGCGCTCACAATAAAGCTATAAGTGAATGCTTAAAATTTTCAAAATACCATGTGATATTAAATCCCGATCTTTATTTCCATAGTGAGGTTTTAGAAAAATTATATCAACTTATGGAAGATGATTTAGAAATTGGTCTTATCACTCCAAAAATATTATATCCCAATAACAACATGCAAGCTTGTTGCAAATTAATTCCAACGCCACTAAATCTTTTTGTTAGACGATTTATAAAAATAAAAAAAATCTCTGAATCACTTAATAAAAAATATGAACTACTTGATTTTGGATACAACAAAATAATGGAGATACCAATTATCTCAGGGTGTTTTATGTTTTTCAGAGCAACAACACTAAAAGACATAGGTCTATTCGATGAAAGATTTTTTATGTATTTAGAAGATGTAGATTTATGTAGAAGAGTTCATCACTATTATCACTTTAAAGACAATGACAAAAATAAAAACAAAAAATACAAAGTTATCTTTAATCCTTCAACAACCATCTATCATGATTATGAAAAAGGTTCATACAAAAACATTAAACTTCTCATGTATCATTTAAGTTCTTCTATAAAATATTTTAATAAATGGGGTTGGTTTTTTGATAGTGAAAGAAAAAAAATAAATCAAAATGCCCTAAAATCTATTTAATAAATTATCTTTAATAAAAATTTTATTTTATTAATTCTTTTTATTCTTCTTACTTGCTGCTGATTTATCTACTTTCTGCAATTTCTGATATAGCTTTTTGCGTTCGCGATCTCTCTTGCTAAAAATTTCACTCAGCTTATCTCCTATCTCTTTAAGTTCTTCAATTAATTTTTGTCTTATTAATTCATCTGATTTAGCGATCTGCTGATATTGTTTTAATTTTTCTTTATCTTCAACAATCATTAAATTGCGTTTATTAACTTCATCTTGAGTTAACCGATATATTGCCATGTCTGCAAGGTAATCTGCTTCTAAAAAATCTTTTTTAATTAAATAATCAACAAACTCTTTGCGATTTGCACATTGACGGGCGCGAATGTAATGTTTCTCCTCTATGAAGCGAATTATCTCTTGATTACGATTTAACCTTTCCTTAGTTTCTATGGCCAAAAGCTCATAGCGCCTCTTAACTATCCCTAAACGTTGTTTAGTAAAAATTTCAATAATCTCTTCAGCACAATGAAAAATTTTTACTCCACGTTCAGAGATCAATGTATAATTAGGAGTGATACTCGATTGTACTCCCATTACCATTGCCACCTCTTCTAGAGTTGGTCTAAAACCTTTTTTAAAAATAATTTCTATATTAATATCGTTATCAACAGAGGAATCTATAAAATCTTTAATAAAATCTTTTTCAATAAATTTACTTAAATGCTTATAAATTTTTTGAGCATCAAAGCCTTTAGGCAATTCAGTAATAAAGATACCACCATCAATCTCTTCAAATATAAATTCGGTAACAATCTTTCCTTTTTCATCAAAACTAAGATCTTTCTTATAGTGACGCATCCATGGTTTTAATTTTTTGGCCTTACCATTTTTAACCACTGCCATCATGGAATCAACTATATCTTTATGATTAAAACTGGGTATCACTGAAGAAAAACCTGTACCAATACCTTCAGCACCATTTAAAAGCATGAGTGGTAATTTTGGTAAAAGGCCCACTGGCTCCATCACTTTTTCATCGTAATTGGGAATCATCTTTACTTGGTTTATGTCATCAAATAGAAGCAATTCCGCTACCTCTCCAATCTTGCACTCTAGATATCTGCTGGCGGCAGGGGCAGTTTCCATTCTTTCCCCAAAATATCCTTTCTTGTCTATTAGAGGATAATTGTTAGAAAAGGTAAAATCTTGCGCCATATTCACAATTGATGATTCAATTGATGGAGGCCCATGTGGATGCAACGTTAACACCAATCCCGTGGCAGAAGAAACTTTCATCAAACCTTTGTTACTACTTTTCCATAAAGTAAATAAAATTCTTCTTTGACATGGTTTAAGGCCATCTTCAAGATAGGGAATGGCCCGATCCATCAGAGTATAAATTTGATAATTTTTATACTCTTGTTCTACCACATCTGCTAGTGGTACTTCTGATAATGAGTGATATGCTTTTCCTTCTAGTTCCATTTTTATAATTCCATCTTCCTTAATATTCAATATTCATAATTAAATATTCATAATTAAATATTCATAGCTAAATATTCATAACTAATTAATTTAACGTTCAATATTTATTCTAATGCTCAATTAATAAATCTTTTCTTAAATTTGAATCTTTACCAAAACAAACATCCAACATTCTTTTGGCATCCCCCATTTCATCAACTTTTATTTTAGTATAATCCCTTCGTGCTAATAATTCTTTAAATGCCTCCGGAGACATCTCGCCTAATCCTTTATTTCGCTGTATCTCTTTGATCTTGAGATCTTTTTTCTTTATTTCCTCTAACTCATCCAAAGTCTCTGCATACAATTTTCCATTATCAGTAATCACTTCGTATAGTGGCGCCTTAGCAATCTCAATCATTCCTCTCTCAAACAACTCAGGCCAAAAGGCAAAGAAAAAATTTGTAAGAAGAGTATTAATGTGCCCACCATCCACATCTGAATCCGCCAAAAAAACAATTTTTGAATATCTAAGTTTTTCAAAATCAACTGATGAACCTAAGGTTAAACCTACGGCCGCCATGATATCGCATAATTCTTGATTGGCCAAAACATCTTTAATGGAGGCCTGAGTAACATTCATTGGTTTACCCTTAAGAGCAATTCCTCCTTGGAATAATTTATCTCTTGCAGACCTTAATCCTCCTATGGCCGAATCACCTTCGCAAATAAATAGAGTGCATTTCGAACGATCTTTTCGCTCATTTGCATCTAATAATTTTTCTACTCTAGTTCTTTTTTGTTGCTTGGCCTTCTTAGTTGCATCTTTTAATTCTTCAAAGCGCTGACGATAGCGTGCACGCTCAATCACTACATTTAAATATCCTTGACCAAACTCTTTTTTAAGTGCTCGCTCTCCATATTTTGCTAAAAAATCTGCTAAAGCTTTTTCTAAATAATTATCTCTTACTAATTTACGTTTTGTTTGTGATTCAAAACGCGGATTGGGCATAGTTATTCCCACAATAAATGTCATTCCAGTTAATATATCATTGTCGGTAATTGTTACACCTTCTCTTTTGCCAACTCTCTCTAGTCTCTCCTTGACCATTGCTGTAAAAATTTTCTTTAAACGTTCGTGATGAAATCCACCATCATAGGTTGGAGTTGAATTTACAAATGAAATTATTCTTTCTCGATTAGTATCTGTCTTTCTAAAATTTACTGATATTGTTAAGTCAATTTTGGCCTTAAATTTTTCGTCTTTGGCATTTTTCCCCTCAAAAATAAAACTATCATTTCCTATATGATAGGAAACATTAGTACCCAAACTAACTTTAGCTGATTCTACTTCACTCTCTTCTTCTGCAGTTTCATTCTCAGTAGTGGAAGTGGCGGTAGTGGCAGCAGCGACTCCATTCTCATTTCCATTGGCCAATCTTAAGGCCAATTCCCATAATCCCTTCTTAAAAAGATATTTTTCTCCATTAAAATAAAATGTTAGTCCTGGGTTATTATAGGCCAAATCAATAATTCTTTTTCGTAAAAGATCTTCTTCTATGAGATTATTTTTATAAACTTCTTTTGCTAACGATAGCTCAACTTTCACACCAGAGGCCCCCGCAAATGCTTTTGCTGGAGTTTTCTTTACTTGCAATGCCCCGTCAATAAAAAGAAAAGTTTGTTCCTTCTTTGAAAGGTAATGTCTTACTGTTACTCTAAAAAAATCAGAGGTAAGACAAGTAGCGGCCGCACCTAGGCCATTTTGTCCTAAAGTTCTATATAAGAAACCATTTTCATCAACTTCTTCATCTTTAAATTTTGATCCAGTTCTAAATTCAGTATAAACAGTTCTAATTTTATCTAGAGGAAAACCAATTCCATTATCGGCAACAGTTACAATCGCTTTGTCTTCGGATAAAGTAGTATGAATCTCAGTTATATTTCCTCTATAAAATTCATCAATACAGTTATCTAAAATTTCTTCAACTGCTTTAGATTTTGCTTGATGAAATTGTATTGTTTTAAATTCAATTCCGTTACCATTATTTGTATATATGTACGTCTCTAAATCTTCAATATCATTACTACCAAAAACCAAAGTTACTCGATTCCTACAATGCCATCTTTGATCTTTGCTTTCAATTTCAGCATCCCTTAAATCTTTTTTTCTCTTAACTACTCCGATATTTTCCATTTATTTTTTTTCACCTCTTTTAAAAGTAAAATTTAAATTCAATAATTAATTTAATAATTAATTTAATTAAGAAAATAAAATTAATGTATAAGAAAAATCAACTTTTAACTTCAACATTCTTATTTCTTGCTACAATTTTTATAATTACGATATTTACAATATCTACAATAATTACAACAACAACCCATGCAGGCAACTCAAATTTGATTAGCAAAATAGCAAAACCCGAGGAAAATAGTCCTTATTTAAACGATCCCTTGATAAAAAAAAATATTACTTCCATTGAGCAAGGAGTGGTTTTAACTTTTGCTAACGTTAGCGATGTAAGCAATGTAAATGATAATTCAAATTCCTCTTCTGCCGCATTTCCTTCTTTTTCATTTTCTTCAATTTCAAAGATATTCAAAAATAATCATAATGAAAAGGCCGAAAAACAACAAAAAATAATTTTTTTTGTATCAGGTTTGCATAAAAATAGTTGTACGCGAGCATTACCACTAATGAATAAGTACGAAGACTACCAAAAACATATTGGAATAATCTCTGAAAGTTCCTACGATATCAATAATAAAATGATTATATTATCATTTGAATTTAAATTATTACCATTTCAACTGATGCTACAACTGCAATTAGATAGAATAACCAAGGGCGGAAATTATCCCTATATTTTAAAAGGAGGAATTTTTCCAGACTTAAGTGGAGTTATTAATGTAAGTAATTATAAGAATCGTTGTTTATTGGTAGTAACTGCATTTTGGCAAGGACCCAAGAGTAATATTCCTAATTTTATTCTAGAGATTTTTTTAGAAACTGTTGCTAAAATGAGTATAGAAAAGTTACTTAGAATCTCTGTTCCTTAAGCTCTCAAAAAATTTATACTTTTATAAAGAAGATTAATTATGCACATGCAAGTTTTAAGAATACATGCCCAAGATGCTTATCCTCTTAGAGAAAAACTTTTTACTCCTAAAGGAGGTCAATCTCAAGTAGATCTCTCTAAATTTAATAAAGACATGGATGATAAAACATTTCATTTAGGTGCATTCATTGATCAAGTATTGGTATCAGTTGCTTCTTTTTACTTCTCTAAGCACCCTGATATCAGTTCCCCTTATCAATACCAAATAAGAGGTTTGGCCACATTCCCAGATTATAGAAATAAAGGTGTTGCATCCACATTAGTAAAAACTGCTTATCCCATTATCACTCAAAATCAAGCATCACTATTATGGTGCTCATCAAGAATAGACAGTGTTAGCTTTTTTATCAATCTTGGTTTTCGTCCTATTGGGGGACCTTTTGAAATTATTGAGGTTGGTCAACAGCAATTGATGTACAAATCTCTTCAATAGTACTCTTTTCTACTGAAGCAATTCCTTTTTTTTGTTTTGATATACATTCGCTTTCAGTTTTATATGATTGGATAGGAACACATCTTAATTTTAAATTTCTTTTACTTTTACTCTTCTCTCTCCATTTTTTACAATTATCAAAACTACCTCTGTCAACGCATGCCCAATGGTGATCTTGGCAATAATATATTAAATGTATTCCTCTATAAAAATCTTTGGAAGTCGCTAACATCTCTCCATCATTTTCACCGACAGGGATCACTATCTTTTCTCTAGGGCTTAATTCGTTTGTTATTTTACCTTCTTCTTTATTTTTTTCATCTTTTCCATCTCTATCATCTTTTTCTTCTTCTTTAGAACCTAATCCAATATCTTCATCAAAATTAACTTTCATCTCACTTTGCTCTTTTTCATTCTCTAAATTATTACTATTTTTATCGCTATCGTTTGCCTTATCGAATTTAAGAATCTCCCTTGCTTCTCCTGAAACAATTTGATAATTATTATCACTATCGCGAAAATCAAAACAAAAAATCAAAAAACAAAACAAGAATAGGATTATTTTTTTATTAAACTCAATCATATTTTTTGACTTAGGACCCCTATGAAAATAAAATTATTATTAACATTATAACATAGACCCATAACGGATTTTAAAAGATGAAAAAAATTTTTAATGATGAAATAAAATTTAAGATAAGCACCACAATACTTCATGCTATCAAGAAACTGATAAATCAAAATAGTCAACAAAACAGTACCTCTACTACCCCTATTAAAGAATTTGCGATTGAAGATATTTATTCAATAATTACAGATCCACCCGATATAAGTATGGGGCACTATGCATTGCCAACATTTACCTTGGCCAAAATATTTAAAAAATCACCAAATCAAATTGCTGCAGATTTGACCCAAATTTTAACTGATTCTAAAAATGATTCTAAATCTGATATTAAACCTGATACAAATCTTAATACTACTGCTGACCAAAATTTAAAATATTCTTTGATTGAAAAATATAATAATCTTGGTCCCTATATAAATATATCCATATGCTTAGAAAAAACTTTACGTTTAATAATACCAAAAATAATAAATTCCACTTTTTTTAAAATCAAACTTGCAGAATCACTTCCTAAAACTATGATTGAATTTTCTCAACCAAATACTCACAAAGAATTACATGTTGGGCACATGAGAAATTTATCTCTTGGACACACCTTAATATTAATTTATCGTTATTGTGGATACAATATTATTAGCGCAACATTTCCCGGAGATGTCGGAACTCATGTGGCAAAATGTCTTTGGTATCTTAAATATCACGTTAAACAAGAAGATATTCCTGAAAATAATCGTGGGACCTTTCTTGGTCAAATATATTCTAAGGCACATGCAAAATTAGAAAATGAAAAAGGAAGTGCAACTGAAGAAAAAAATAGAGAACAACTAACTTTAATTTTAGCTCAACTTCATGATCAAAAAGGAGATTTTTTCGATTTATGGAAAGAGACGAGAGAGTGGTCATTAAATCAAATGAAAGATATTTATAAGTGGGCCAATGTTTCTTTTGATCAATGGTATTTTGAATCAGAAGTAGATGCGCCTTCTATAAAATTAGCAAAAGAGTATTATCAAAAAGGTATCTTCATTAATTCCGATGGGGCCATAGGTATCGATCTTTCCACTGATGGACTTGGTTTTTGTATGATGATTAAATCTGATGGCAATGGTTTATATGCTACAAAAGATTTAGAATTGGCCCGTAGAAAATTTGAAGAACATAACATTGAAAAAAATATTTATGTAGTTGATGTTCGTCAATCACATCACTTTGCTCAAGTGTTTAAAGTTTTAGAAAAGGTTGGTTTTAAAAATGCTAAAAATTGCATTCATTTGGCATACGATTTTGTTGAATTACCAGAGGGCATAATTAGCTCTAGAAGTGGAAAAATTGTTGCTCTGGAAGATTTAATAGCTGAAATGATTTGTACTATCAAAACAAATTATCTTGAACAATATCGCAACAATTGGAGTGATAGTGAGATAGATTCCACCGCAAATCAAATTGCATTAGGTGCTATTCAATATGGAATGCTAAAAATTGACCCTCAAAAGAAAATTGTTTTTGACATGAAAGAGTGGTTGAAACTAGATGGGGAGTCTGGACCATACTTACAATATGTTCACGCTCGAATAAACTCACTCATTAAAAAAGTATTAGAAAAATTTCCTGATTTTAATTTAACTAACCCTAATGCCGACATTTACTGCAATTATAAGTATGAATTGTTAAAACATCCCTCAGAGGAAGCTCTTACAATAAAACTTTTAAATTTTAATAATGCTGTAATCTATGCTTGTGAAAATAATAAACCTTCATTTTTGTGTAGTTATCTGTATGATCTATGCAAACTTTATAACAGTTTCTATTCTGAATGCCCGATCTTACAAGCTAGTGAAGGCGAAGAACAAACATACGCCCGAATAATTTTATCAAAGTGTATGCAAATCACTCTCAAAAAAGGGTTAGAACTGCTTGGTATACCAACTCCAGAAAGAATGTAACTAATATAACCAATGAACTATTAATGATTTTTTTCATTCTTATTTAAGGCCATACAAGAAGCAAACCAAGCTATCAAACTAACAAAAATAATTATCAAATAAAAAGATTGAGAAATAATTATTCCTGCTTGTTTGCATCCAGCAATTATTATGGAAATAGTACTTTTGCTAACTCTATGACAAAAAATATCTATAAACTCTTTTGTTCTGAAACGAACATCATCTGGAAATGGAATATAAAAAATTTCTTTTGTAGATCTAAAAATAGAATACTCTGTGGATTTGAAAATTAAAAAAGCAGTCCCTGCTGCTGCCACACTTGGGTGAATAAAAATAAAAATAAGTGCGGCCAAATGAAGCAGAGGAATCATTAAAAAAATAATAGTAGGTCTTATCTTACTTAAAAGGATGGGTGCTAAAATTAACTGAAAAATAAGAGCGATTATATTTACATAAGCATAAAAAAGACCAGAAAAAGATGTTTGTTGATCTGGATTTGGATATGCTATCTGCATCTCATTTTCAAAGTTAAGATAAATCACAACCGAATAAAATTGAGAAAAAATCACTATTAACATAATCCCAAAAAGTATTTTTTCTTGCCATAAAAAAGATAATCCTAAACTATCTTTTTTGGGCGGCAATGCCTCTTTTTTTAATACTTTCACAGAGGTGTTTTTATAAGCGAAGTGGGCCGGAATAAAAGAAAATAAGGTAATAAAAGCACACATTAAAATAAGATAAGCAGTTCCCAGAGGTCTCGATAATTGGTGAACAGCAAACCCTCCTACAACTCCGCCGAGACCGGCCACGGCCATAATAATGCCATTAACTTTTTTGGCCTCACTGCTTTGCAGAGAACTATTTATAAAAGACCAATACTGTTCTATTAATAAAACAATATATCCCTCTCTAAAAACATATAAAACAGCAACTGGCCAACGCCACTTAAGTTGCATCAATTGATAGAGAATAATAAATAATAACGATGATAAAATGGTAGATATAAAAAGAGTTTTATGTGGACCAAACTTTTTAAGTAACAAATTATAGATATAAAGTAATGGTAAAAGAACAACTGGAGTTAATGCTAATACAAATGGTAGATCTTGCGTGCTATAAACATTCTTAAATAATACATTAGTTGAACTTCTCGCAAATTCATAACCAACTAAAGTTATACTAGCAGTTATGGCCATCAAAAAACAATTGCGTATTTGCTCCTGCTTATAAAAAGATATTTTAAATAGATCCCGAAGATTTTTTATTTGCATGTCATTATTATTGTCTACATTATTCATAATTTTTACTCATAATTTGTTTTAAATATTTTTAACTATTTTGAAATCTTTTTTAGTGTTCTAATTATTATATAAAATTAATATAATAATTAAAGTACTATTGAGGACACATAATTTTTGAAAAATCTGAAGTAGATTCAATTGACTTTATTAAAGAAAAAAGTTTGGGATCATTATCTTTTATCCATTTTCTATTTAATCCAAATCGAGAGGGAGCATCCTCACCAATTGTATAGTGAGCAACAGCTTGAGCAAAATATTCAAGTTCATTTCTTGCAGCATAGGGATCAGAGATTTTATCTCGTTTCTTTGCTTCTAAATATAAATTTAGAACACACTCTTTTAATCTATCAGGCATAAGGTGCATATGCAATTGATGAGCTACTTCGTGAGAGGCCAAGCTATATTCCCCAAAAACTGAGCCCAACGTTTCATAGAGATCAACTATTGCCGTTTCTCCTCCTGAACCTCTTATATCATCCCATAAACGGTTATCCCCTTCATATTGAACTCTTTGGTCTTTCAAATAAAGACTGTCAGGTGTTGTTTCACTTAAAAGTTCAAAGACATCTTTTAAATATAATCTTAATCCGGCATTATATAAATTATCTATGTGATTAACATAAAATCTCATTGCATATTTAAATTTATCAATCCCCTTTTCGGATAAAATATTATAGTTTATTACATATTTTTTAAAATTATCACTAAACCTTAAATCCTTAATTTCAATCTGCATATCATCTAGAAGATTTTGATAATCTGAATATGCTTTCTGTTTCCTCTTTCTCGCCACAACCTCTAATCCACGATGAGAGCGATTGTTATATGGACAAAACTTATGAGCATTCCAAAAGTATTTCTCTGCTCGGTATCCATCGGATTTATTCAAATACAAACTACCAATAAAGACCAATAAATCTGTCTTATTCGTATTAGCATTCCCATTGGAATTTTGTAAATCTAGCGCTTTCTGAAGTGTCTCATTAACATTACTTTTTCCCCACAACCAATTACTTTTTATATCTAGAAATTTTTTTAAATCATTCTCCTTTAAAAAATAATTTTTACAAACAGAGTTTTTCAATTCTGTATAAGTATTAGTCATTCTCTCTAGTGGTAATGAGGACTGTGGGTTTGCTTCCTCTAAAAAAGCATCATAAAGATTACCTGCAAATTTAAAATTATCTTTATCTAGTCTATAAAATGCCATATAAGAACCCCAAAACCATAAACTGGGTCTTATGAATTTTTTATGGTAGTTAGTAATGAACTCCACTGCCTTCTTATCATTTTTATGGTGTTTGGCAAATGCATACAATATATCTGCTATTAAGTGTTCACTAAAAATATAATCGGCAAAACTAAATGAACGCTCCGTAAGTCCAATTACATCTAGCAATTTACTATCTTCAATAATCCCACCTTGAACCCTATAAACGAGAAATTCCTTTAAATTTATTCTATCTTCTGAAGTCAAATAATTACTTTTATTCAATATGCTCTCCATTTCATCTTCATTATCGAAATTAATATAAGTAAATTTAGCATATAGATAAAGTGTGCCCAAATATACTGATGATTCCTCGTATTCTTTAATTATTGATTCTTGAAAAAAGAAATTGGCCTTATCAAATTGAAAAGCATTGGCCGCACACAATGCCCCTTCAACTAAAATATTATTTAAAAAGCTTTCACCTCTACGAAATTTTTGATTACAATCATCTGCTAAAGCAATACAAGAATGAAAATCTCCAGACTCACTAAAAGCGATAATTCTTTTCAAGGAACGATCAATATCAATACACTCTATATTGGTAGAATCAAGAGGTGTAATTATTGCTTTAAATTGCTCTTTCATTTGAGTTGAAACATTTTGTGCAAGTTTTTCTATCTGGGGATTAACGGCAGCATGTGATATTACATTAAGGAAAAAAAATAATGAAAAAAGATAAATAAAAAACACGCAAATCATGCAAAATGATTTATCCTCTATGTTTTTTAATAATCCGCTCATTCTTAATATTCTCTTTTTATCAAATCTTAATAAAATTTTATCAAACAACTAAAAACATCTATCATTTTTAGTCTCATTATCAAAATAAAATAGACCAACAAAGGCCTACTTTCTATGTTGCAGAATAAATGCCAATAAATTTTATTTTTTCATTGTAAAAAAAAGCAATTCCAGGGCCAAAACAACACTTTCATTGCTTCATATTTTTACATTGCTTCTATATTTCACTTCAGAGAACATTTTATGCCAGCTCTATTCTAACTCTATTTTATAAAATAGTATTAAAAGTTTTATTTTTTTAAAATTATAAGCTAAAATAATAATGAATATTATAACTTTTATTTCTGATATCTCTGATAAAAATTTATGAAATCAATTTATTTAATTACCTTACTTTTTGTTATTGCTACTTTTCCTGTAAAAGCAGTTACAACTGTTTTGGAAAAATTTGAGGTTCTTAACTCCCATAAATATTCCTACTCCTACAAAGAAGTCTGTGATCTTTTTAACCATAAAGATCTTCCTCTCATAGATCCTGCTGGTTCTAATAAAATTGATTGTATGGGTAATAAAGTAAACATATCACTTTTTTGTAACCAAAAACTTGCGAAAGTAAATAATGACATTAGTAAGAAATTTATGAGAGGGATAATTGACCAAGATAAAAGAAAAGTTATTTGCCAAACAGGAGATAGAATAAATTTAAAGGAATTTCTCGTTTATAGGGTTCAAGGTGGGATTATTG
>JADGAM010000310.1:0-2458 GCA_015232015.1 Oligoflexia bacterium
GTTCCCGAGCCCGAAGGGCGAGATTTTGTTCCTTCTGTTTGCTTTTTTTCCAGCGGCCAAAACACCAGGAAGAAAATAAAATCTAGCAAAGTGCTTAATAAAGCTCTCTGGTTTATTCTTCTTCCCAAAATGTAAAATAATTCCCAAAATGAGTGGTAACACAAAAACCATTAACCATGAGATTGAAGTTCCTCTGAAAAATAGATTCATAAAAGCAGAAAAGAATAGAACCAGCAATAAATCTACTAGTTCTATTCCGATCAGCTTAATTTTCATGTCTAAGTTTTTATGTACGATTGAATTTTTTAATTCATCCATAATAACCTCTCCTTAAACATAAGTTTAAGCTTAAGCTTAAACAATTACTGTCCAACCGCATTCTGAACAAAGGCAATAATGTAAGGAGCAAGAAAGGCCACCGCACTACCAATTAGACAAAGTACAATTTTACCTTTGGCCCCTTCATTACCAGTGGCCGCTAATACTCCAGCGTAACCAAGACCAAAAACGGCCATGATTGGTAAAATCACATTGAGAAATTTATCTTGCAAGCTTTTAACCTTGGATTCAAATCCTCCGGCCCCAGTAAATGCCAGCAAGTCATGAGAAGAGGTAAGTAGAATTACAATGATTGCAATTGTTGCAATCAAAAATATGTTTTCAATTTTAGTTATATTCAAAATTAGTTTCCTCATTTATTTTTCCTCCAATTTAGGTGTAAGTAGCTCCATTTTGCAGGAGTTTACCCAATATTTAAGTAATTTCTTTCTCAATCGATCTATGGCCCCTAGACCAAAAGACATTTGAACTGTTCCTAAAAACCATGCTGGCATAGATTGATAATTTTTAACTAATAAAGTAAGTAACATACTCATCGGCGATAAAATAAAATTTACACCCATGAAGATTATGGCCAATGAAAGGAGTAATTTTATTCTCCAAAACACAGAGATACCTTCACCTAATGAATTTTCCCAATCCTTGAAACTCATAAGCATGCTTTTTGCTTTTGTTTTTAAAATTTGAGGATTGGCCTCATTGCGTATTAGAAGAAAGCAAATAGAACACAAAATAAAGCTAACACAATCAAAAATAAATGAAGGAAGTATTCCCATAAAACTAACCATCAATCCGGCAAACAAATTTCCTGACAAACTAAAAATTGAGAAAATTAATCTGTTTGTTCTTATAGCATTTCCAATATTTTTCGCATCAATGATGTTTGTGATATAAGATCCTGCTGAACTTAAGAACAAAGCACTTCCAATTCCCTTAAGGAAAAAGATTATAAAAAATAATTTCACGCTAAAAATATTGCTATAAATTACTGAGCAAAGAATGAATAAAATAAATGGCCATATATATTTGTGAGATCAGCATAATATTTTTTCGTTTAAAACTATCGGCAACTGGACCCAATAGTGGAACCAGTACAATTCTTGTTATCATTGAAGCGGCCAAAATCATCGACATCGCCACGGTTGATCCTGTTTTTTCTAATACCCACCATGACAATGCAAGCGCACTACAATTATCGCCAATAAGTGAAAGACCAAGACCTATCTGGTACAAATAAAAATTTTTTGAAAACTTAACTTTGTTCACTTTTTTATCCTAATTTGATTGTGTGCAAACAGAAATGCAGACAAGTGTTTTAAAACGGACTTGTCTGCATTTTTTGATTAATTAATTGACTAGAAAAGAAAATCTTCAGCAGGTTCGTTAGGTGTACCAATTCCACCGCCAAACCCGGCCAACCAAGCAGCATCGTCCATTTGTTGGATTGCTAATTCATCAATACTAAGTTTTGCTTCAAATTCATTTTTCATCTTTAAAACTCCATAAGTTTTTTAATAAGGTTAATAATCTTTAATTCAATGACCGGTCTCTATGCTTACTTATAAAGCAATCAGGGTGCCAAACTCATCGTTGTAATAGGAATAGATGTTATCGAAGAATTTTAAAGGGTTATCAGTGTGTAAAAAAAATGTGTTTACATCACCACTCTCAGATGGGAGATTTTTGTGTTCACATAAGAAAGATTACTTATTTATGACCTTGTTTGGCAAAACACTTTAATAATTTAAAATGCAGAATTTGTGAATTTATTTTATGTAAGGTAATTCATTGTTTTTGATACAATTAATAATTCCATTAGCACCACTTTGTGAATATATTTTTGTAGCTCTAAACATACCAGCGATAGAAGCATATTTGTCCCAATATTTACCGGTATTGGCCTTGAACAGAAGTTCTTCAATTTCCTTCATCTCTATGTTTGGGTTGGATAACTTAGAGATAACTTCTTTTAGATTTTGCTCTGATGTTGGCCATTTATCACCATGATCAGTAAACATTACTGTACGATCAAGAGTGTATCCAATAAAATGAGCAATCCCTTCATTGATCACGAGATATTTTAGTACCTCTATAGGATTTGTAATATCAGGCCGAAGTA
>JADGAM010000310.1:2476-3196 GCA_015232015.1 Oligoflexia bacterium
AAGAACATGGGTTGCTTCATGCTTTATAACCGCAAGTCCAGATCGTTTTAAATCATTCTCTGGCCATAAATCCAAATTAAAGAAAAATGCAGTGTTGTTATAATAGACTGAACTCCATGCATCGAAAGGTTCAGGAATACCATGTGTTGCTATAACTTGAATATGGATATCTTGTTTAATCAATGATTGAAAAAATATTTCTGAAATTAAATCATCTCCATTTTCATTAAATGTTTCTATTAAATTTTCAAATAAAGATAAGTTTTTTATTTCTTGATCGTTATTTATCATTTGTAATTTTTTAGTTGGTAGTGCATCCTCTGGTAAGTCATAAGGATTTTTAACTGAGATTAATTTGCAATGTATCTTCATTTTATTATTTTCTTATTGTTAGTGGTCAATGAAAGTAATCCACTTTTTAGATTGATGATCGATTAGGATTGGATAGCACCTTATTGGTAAATAGGAAAGTACATATTTACCGGTTTTTAGTCAAGAAAATATTTTTGATTCAAATGAAACTAAATATCGGTGAGATCTCAATTGCCACCAACAAGAGTAGCATTATCAACGGCCTTAAGAACACTGAAGGGGACACCAATGGAAAATTTCAATTTTTCATCGTTTCTAATTCTAATAAAACTTATATTAATTAACACTTCATTAAATGAAAATAATCCGGCCATTTTATCTTTATTATCAGTAATACCCATAAAATCT
>JADGAM010000310.1:3206-4011 GCA_015232015.1 Oligoflexia bacterium
GAATATAAATTGTTCGAAAAGCTTTAGTATAACTGGACATAATGTTTTTTACAAAACAAGTTATAGAGTCTACACAGCGAGTGTCATAAATATCAATATTTTCAATTTCTAATTGATCTTTGTTTTTTATCAGTTCATCTTCTGCGATAGCAGCAAAAAAATAACAAACGAATTCTTCAACCTCAAAAATAATATAGTAAGTTTTAGGCGTAATTTTGAAATATTCACCAAATTTATAAAGGTCCACAGAATCATTTTTATATTTCTCATCATTGCTCTTTATTAATTCAAACATTGCTTTATTGACGCTTTCAATTCGTGGCATTTTTCCCCTTACCACTCGATCTGTTAGCTCTTGATTCCCTAATAGAATTTTACTTCTATCCTCCGCGGTTATTTCATCAAGTTGTTCTATAAAATCAAAATTGCAGTTTTTATTTTTAATGGCATTTTCTAGTAGCCTGATCTTTTTGAGTTGGGTCTCAATATGAATATTTTCTTTTTGTTTCGTTCTAAATAATTGAGCCAAATTTTTTTCTAACTGCTCAATGCTCATTGAAAGAATTGTTTTAATCTCTTTTAAAGAAAATCCCAATTTTTGAAATGATTTAATTTTAATAGCAGTGGGAATGTGTTCCTCACTATAAATGCGATAATTTTTATCATTCCTGTTAGGGCGCAGAAGATCCAGTTCCTCTAGATGTCGGAGCATTCTAGAAGAGAATCCAGTCTTTTTTGAAAATTCGTTTATTTTAAGCATGTATTACCTCCATTTAAGTTTACAATAAAATTATCGGGCCTCACA
>JADGAM010000311.1 GCA_015232015.1 Oligoflexia bacterium
TCAGGAGAGAATGGATAATGTTAGCTGGTTTGGAATTTGTCATGGTTGGGCGCCAGCTACAGTAAAAGAAAAAGAACCCCATGAATGTTCAATGAGTGTTAATAGTTCATTTGGAAACATAACATTGCCAATAGCTTCTTCAGATATGAATGGGCTTGCATCACTTCTATATGCAGAATTTGATAATAAACCAGAGAGCGCTGGAGGCGGTTGTGGTGATAGATGTGATATCTCATATACTGATGATAAAGGAAATAAAAGATTTAAAGATCCAAGCTATAAAGATATTAATCCCGGTGCGCTTTTTGTAATTTTGGGAAATGTAGATGTCCACAATTGTATAATAGAGACACTCAATATCCTAGAAAAAATTTATAAAACAGAAAATATAATATTAGAAACTAATCTTCAAGCACACAATTATTTTGTCAAAGCAAATGTTGGTAAAATCCAGCAAGTATTTATGAACATCATATCTAACGCTAGAGATGCTCTAAATAGTAAGCATGGTGGACAAATAACAATTTTTACTAAGAATGTAATAGACGATAATAAAGAAGAATATTTGATAGTAAATATTTCAGACAATGGGACTGGCATTTCTAAAGAAGTGATTCCAAAGATTTTTGATCCCTTTTTCACTACTAAAGGCCCTGGACAAGGAACTGGATTAGGTCTTTCCATATGTCATACTATTGTTTCATCTTTTGGAGGTACTATTACAGTTGAAAGCAAGGAGGAAGCTGGTTCATCATTTGAAATAATGTTACCAATTACTAAGAATAACGAAATACTTGTGAGCGAAAACAAAGTAAAGCAAGAAACAAAAATAACTCCATTTCAAGGAAAAGTCCTTGTGGTAGATGATGAGGAGGGAGTAAGAAGGACGCTTGGTCTTATAATATCTTCTCTTGGTCTTACGGTTTTAGAAGCCGAAGATGGAGAAATAGCTTATCAAATGATGAAAGAAGAGAATTATGATTACTTAATAACTGATATAAAAATGCCCGAAATGAGTGGTAATAAATTAATCGAAAAAATCAGATCAGAAAATATTGCTAAAAATACTAAGTTCATTGTTATTACTGGTGGAATTATTGACAAAGACAATTTTGATCTGCAAGTTGATTGGTATATAGAAAAGCCTTTTAATAGAGAAGATATTTTCAATATGTTTAAATCGTTAGTATCTTAACTAATGGTTGCGAGTATGCTAAATAAATGGAGGGAGCAAAGTAATCAGCGAGGTGAAACGAAGAAAAGTGAGTTTATTAAACATCTGTCACCAATAGCGTGGACACATATAAACTTTCAAGGGAAATATGAATTTTTATCGACAGATGAAACGATTGACATCGATACTTTGCTGAATAAAATATTAGTTAATGAAGCAGATTTTAAGAGTAAGAACGGAGCTAATTTCAATTAAACAAACCTAGTTAGTCAACAATTAAACCCTTTGGTCGATTTTACCCGGTAACACCCCAATCTAGAAACTGCAGGAAAATTAAACAAGCAGAAAAAACTAAAGTAAGTTGCGAATGCAGCTACTCAACACTTCTGGAAGATGGACCGCTTGAATGCTGTATGTGTTGTCAACCACAACGTATGGAATGGTAATAATTGGAGAGCTTTCACTTAATTTAAAATCGTTCTGAACCTCTACACTCATTTCATTCGAACGCAAAAAGGACTCAATTTCTGCCCTGGAAGCAATTCCACAGATCTCAGAAATGGCCATTAATGTATTAATGTCTGATAGATTTTTACCTTCAGTAAAAATACCTTTAAAGATTGCCTCTAACAGCATAATCTTCTTTTCTTGAGGTGACCTTTTTAGTAGTCTATGAGCATACAATGTATGACAGTTGATTAACTTTAAATCGTAGCGAAAATCGATTTGTAAACTTCTCCCAATTTCAGTGATCTTTGCAATACTTGATTTTCTCTTTTCAGGATCTGTTATCATAGAGGAATAGAGATCACTATAGTAGATACCTTCTAAAGGGATAGTATCATTTAATTGATATCCAATGATCTTAAGTTCAAACGGATGTTCAGAATAATCATTAAAAACATTTTGTAGCCTCTTAAAACCAATATAGCACCAAGGACAAGTCATATCGAGATATAAATCTATTTGCATTTTTACTCCTCAGCTATTTTGTTTTTTTTCTAATTTATTTAATATATCTTATTTTTATATATTTTATTTCAATCATTAATAAATATTTAAAAAGCTTTCAATTATAGACTTCCTTATCAAATCTCTTATGTTACTCTTCATAATATGAATTGCATAGATAACACAAAAACAGCTATAAGCACCACACTTAAAAATATCTTTGGATTTGACAATTTCAGAGGGGATCAAGAGTCAATTATCTTGTCTATTATAAATGGTAGCGACGCTATAGTTCTGATGCCTACAGGTGGAGGAAAATCTCTTTGCTATCAAATTTCCGCGCTTCATCGCTTTGGAACAGGGATCGTTATTTCTCCATTGATCGCGCTTATGAAAGATCAAGTTGACGCTTTAAGGGTAAAAGGAGTTGCAGCATCTTTTCTTAATTCTTCACTATCACATTATGAGCAGTATGAAGTAGAAAGAGAGTTGCTACGAGGAAATTTAAAACTACTTTATGTCTCTCCAGAAAGAATGATGACAAAGCGGTTTCTGGATCTGCTAAGTAAAACTACTATTTCTCTTTTTGCAATTGATGAGGCCCATTGCGTGTCACAATGGGGGCATGATTTTCGCCCAGAGTATTTAGAACTAGGGATTTTACCAGAACGTTTTCCAAACATCCCTAGAATCGCTCTAACCGCCACTGCTGGTCCCGCCTCTAGAAAAGAAATTATCAGTTGTCTTAAATTGCAGAATGCAAAAATATTTATAGCTAGCTTTGATCGACCTAACATCTGCTATACTATTCAAAAAAAGACAAACAAGGCCCAAGATTTTTTATCACTCAACACTTTTATTACCAGTAACTTTCCTCTAGCAGCAGGTATTGTTTATTGCCTTTCTAGGAAAAAAACCGAGGAGGTTGCTAAATATTTAAAGGGTCAGGGACTACTTGCATATGCATACCATGCAGGTATGAAGCAAGAAGAACGAGTATGGGTTCAAAATACATTTCTTAAACAAGAGAGAGTTATTATTGTTGCGACTATTGCCTTTGGAATGGGAATTGATAAATCAAATGTACGCTTTGTTTGCCATATGGATTTGCCTAAATGTATAGAGTCTTATTACCAAGAGACCGGACGAGCTGGCCGTGATGGTCTACCAGCTCAAGCATGGATGCTCTATGGCCTACAAGATTTGCTCTTATTAAAAAGAATGATGAATAAAGGTAATATATCTGCCGCTCGCAAGAGAGTAAATGAAGAGAGATTAGAGGCCATTCTTGGCATCTGTGAGGCGACATTATGTCGTAGAGAGGTTCTTTTAAATTATTTCGAAGATCCCTACCACGGCCCATGCGAAAATTGTGACACCTGTTTAGCACCGACCAAAAGAAAAATTAATGCAACAGAATTAGCTTTAATGGCGTTGTCATGTGTTCAAGAGACGCAAAATAGTTATAATACCCATCATATGGTAGATGTCTTGTGTGGCAGAATAACTAGCGCCATTCAGAAAAATAATCACCATCAAATAAAAAGCTTCAATATTGGCAGTAATGTAGCTGAAAAAGAATGGTATTCCCTTTATCGACAATTGGTTGCCGGCGGAATTTTAAAGATGCCAATGGATGGAAAATCACGTCTAGAATTAACCCCTAAAGCAATATTGATTTTAGAAAGGAAACAGGAAGTTTGGCTCAGGAAAGATTTGAAACAAAGTGTCTGCAAAAGCAAGAACATCACTAGCAAAAAAACCAAACACAGTAATAATTGCAATAACCAAACTAAGAATAAGAAAAATTCGATAGAACATTATATTGAAGATTTTCCTTTGGAAATGAACAAACAATTAAATGATCATTCACAATCATT
>JADGAM010000312.1 GCA_015232015.1 Oligoflexia bacterium
TATGGAGGTCACATTGCGATCAAGATTAGTATCTTTAGTATCTAAGGAAGCAACTGATCTTTGATTTTCAGAATTTTTATTTAAGTAATTTATCGAATTTAAAATGGAAGTTAATGTTTTTCTTTCAAAATCATTTTTATCTCTAATACTATTATTAATACTATTACTAGTACTTATTTCATCACCTTCCCCATCCCCAATACTGTTTTTAATCTGATTTAAATCAAATGCCCCTTTGTTTTCTTGATTAAAACTTTTTGCACACGCTTGTGATTGCATACAACTATTAAGTTCATAGAATACAATTTGATTGACTTTTTTAGAGTAAAAGGAGTGGTTTGTTTGTTGATATACAGAATAACCAAAATTATTAACAACCATCACAACACTGGATAATCCATTAAGGATAAGTGAATTTAATTTTAGTAATAACGTGAGCATGATTTTTACCTAACAGTTACCTCACAATAGGTAATAAAGAATGTTTTTACAACTTGTCGTAAAAATATGTGTTATTCTGAAATAAAACTTATAAATTAAATTTATAAATTAAATTTGTTTAATATTAATTTAAAATATATGTAGGTTTTTTTATGAAGGGTAAAAAAATATTAATTGTTGAAGATGAAAAAATATTTTTAGAGTCATTGGTTAATTTTTTTCAAAGAAAAGGGATTGAGGCATATGGTTTGGAAACCATTGAAGGTGCTAAAGAGTTATTAAAAACAATAATATTTGATCTTATTATAACAGATTATAAATTAACCGATGGACTTGGGTCTGAATTTTTAACAACCACGTTAGTACCAATATCCACTAAAATTGTTATTATAACTGGATTTGCTGATTTAAATGATAAAACACTGTTGGATATGGGGGCAAAATTAGTTATACACAAACCAATAAGCAAACAAGAATTATTTGAGAAAGTGGTAACTATCATGGTTACAAATTTATGAAATTTAAATTCATGTGGTTATAGGGTTAGGCCGGGTAGCGAAGACAAGATTACTCTTGCTTCGCCCCCTAAGAACCTTTTAGTCTAATGCGGAAGGTGAGGGACTGAATTCGATTTTAATTTTTGCCGTAACAGCAAGTTCCTCAATAAACTTTAGTGAGTACTCTTTAGTTCCGATAGAAAAAGGTAAAGAATGAAAGTATCTATATAGGATAGGCAGTAGATAAAGAAGTAAATACTATTGATTTCCTTTTAACAAGCAAAAGAGATACGTCGGCAGTATTCAATTATGGAACCGACATTGAAAACACAAGAGGCATATGCAAATTATCATGAATGCGAAATATTATTTATTTAAAAAAATTCTCCTCACTGTTACCATAACTATTTTACTCTTACTCCCACAGATTGCCATATCTTCTGATACCAAAAAATTAAATACGATATCAGAACAATTCATAAAAGAAGGTAATTTTAGAACTAATAGAACATTAGATGATTATCGAAGCATATTTGGAAAGGAGTTCTACATGGCCTTAAAAAGCTTGCATAGAACTGAGTGTTGGTTAGATGCTGGATCTGGAGTGGGATTTCAAATTTACGGATATTATGGTCTTAAGTTAGAACCTGAAAATGAAGACTGCTCTACCGCTCATTATAAAGGAAATGTGAATACAGCACGTCTTGAAGATATGAAGAAATTAGCAAATGCCATTATGGTCACTTTTGAACATTTGAATGAAGAAAATATAAATAAACTTGCTGATAACGTTAGTAACATGTCTAAAGAGGCCTTACATGAGGTCATAGAGAAAATTGAAAAGAAAGGTCAAGGGAAAGTTCAAATTTTCAATAAAAGATTTTTTGAGGATATTAGCATTGATGAATATGCTTGTCCAAAGATAGATCTACTAACCGATTTTTTTGGTGTGATCTCTTACACTCACGATCCTTCAACGGTTTTGGAAAAATATAAAAATTTAATGGACGAGTACGGCAAGGCATTTATTTTTCTAGGAGTTCCTGGGGCCGTTAACAACACAATATTATCAGACAAGGTTGAAATTAGTGAAGGCAAAGAAATTCTTTTTGTGGATTGGATTAAGACTCTTCCCAATTTCAAATCTAAACTTATTGGTAATTATGCGCAATCTATCGTTTTGGAGCTAAATCCTGACCTTTCCGCTAGAGAGAAAACCATTCCTAAATTACGTTTGAAATATATCGATACGAAATCCCGGATTCCACCCTACCGAGTTTTTACACTCCTGCCTGAAAGAGTGGATAAATAGCCGTTATGGAGACTTATGCTGGCTCAAACGTATATCCAATCTAGAGAACATTTCTTCAGATTACACCAAAAAGAGATTTATTTTTACAAGATGATACTAGAGGAGAAATTGCGATTAGCGGTGATTAATAGGAAAAATTATTTATTTTATAAAACCGAGATAGGTGCTTTAGTTGGAGATATTATTATGAGTATTATTCAAACTTGTAGTGATGCCAACATTAATATTTTTGATTATCTTGTATGGTTGCAAAAAAATAAAAAAGATTTAAATGCACATCCAGAAAAATACTTGCCATGGAATTTTAATGTTTGTTAAACAGAGTTACCGCAAATTTACACTTAATTTAGTTTAAATTTGACCAGTTAGTATTCCTGTTCAAAAAGAAGATTTCAAACAAAAGATAACCTTTGAAGGTAATTAATTTTAAAAAGACAAAATAATAAAATCACGTTTTATCTTATTGTTCTTCGATAGTTTTAAAAAATTCTTTTTTAGCTTCATCGATCTCTCTTGAAAATTGTTTGTTCGATTTAGTGATTAGATAATAAATCTGAATAGCAGTTAAAAGAACAATTATTACTGACCAAGGAATGACTATGGTTTTTAGAGGAAATGGTATTTCTTGTATGTTATTAGCAAAACAAAGAGCTGCAAGGTAATAACAAAAAAGTATTATAATGGAATAAATAAAATATCCAATTGCTGTAATTAAAGAAACAGTCTTTGCTTTTAGAAATAAAGGAGGCATAATTGGAATTTTTAAATACCAGATAGTAGAAAAAGGTATCCCAGAATAAACCCATTTTTTTATACCAAGTTTTTTCATTGTATCTTTATATTCAATAATTGCTTTTTCAAATCTTTCATTATTGGTTTTAGCTATTATCATATTTTACCTCGTTGTTCCTGTCGATGATCTTCCAGGATTAATCAATCTATCACATTTAGCTCTTACAAATCCCATTAATCCACTTAATGGACCTTCTCTTCTTTGAGGCACCATACCCATACCTACATCTTCATTGGCACCTTCCATTGAACCAAGGTCATCCATTCTCCTAGAAATATCTTGTTTTCTGTATCCATTAACTATTCCATTTAATTTACTATTAAATAAACGTCCCCTTATTCCTTCTTCTCTTTCAAATTCACTAGAATCCATTCGCATATCAGAATCAGATTCTATTTTGATATCATTTAGTTTTTGCTCAAGACCTAATCTATTATTCAATAATATACCGATTTCAGGGTTTAATTTATTAATCAAAGGATTTAATATTCTAGCATAATTAACTTTATCTATTCGATACGAATTATCTATATCAATCAATAACCTAGACATAACAGCACCTTTCACGCCATTTTTTTTAGTCTCATCGACGAGCATATTAGCAAAATTTTCTTTTTTAATTGTTGGATTAATGGTAGCTGCAAAAGTTGAATAATCATCAATAACTTCTGCCACAATTTGATTATTTTCTGGTGATAATTCAATAGTTTTAGAAAGGGAGTTTTTGATTTCGCTCAAGAGAGCTTGCGCTTTTTTCATTTTTTTAGAGAGATCTATCTCTTCCAAACTTGCATTTACTGTAATCGAAGTAAAAAATAAAAATATCATTATTGTTATTCTGAAAATCATTAATCTTGCCTCCATTAAACAAATTTTTAATACCAATTGTCGGAGTGGCAGTATATAGAATTTTTTTCGTACAATTCAAAAATTAAGTTGATATAAATAATCTAGTT
>JADGAM010000313.1:0-1171 GCA_015232015.1 Oligoflexia bacterium
GTTAGCAAAGAAAATATGGATAATATATTACAGGTAATAAAAACGATTCAACTTAAACTTAAAAATATTTTTTCTGATTCTACGGAAAATATTCTACAAGATCAAGAATGTCAAAAAAATACACAAAGGAATGAATCTTTAGAAACCGATTTGAATATAAAAAGATATTTTTATAGGTTCATCTTCTTTTATAATGGTATTTATTTTTCCACCAAGATTTAAAATCATCTCATTTACTGTTGCCAATTTTATTTGTTCACTTTGAGCGTCTAAATCAAGCTCTTCTAGTGGAGAATGTTCAAAATATCCAATATTTCCAGAAGTCTTTATGTTTATATGAGAAAATATAAATTCAAATGCTATTCTTATTTTATTAATATCTTCATTAGTAGGAGGAATAACTTTCTATGGTCTTCCCGCCTTTCTCACACTTTATGGAATGATGAATAAGCTATCGATTGAGCGTTCTGCATATCTGATAACTATGTTTATGCTTGGATCAATAACTCTGGGATTTTTAATTTCATCATTGTCAGATAGATTTAATAGGATTCACGTAATCACATTCTGTGTGTTTGTAGGTTTGTTATCATCAATCTATCTACCTCTTGCAATATATAGTTATCCTCAGGCACTCTTTCTTCTTTTCTTATGGGGGGGAGTAAGCGGTGGAATATATGCAAGCGGACTTGCTAAAGTAGGAGAGATTTTTAGAAAAGAGGATCAGATTTCTGCTAATGTTGCATATTCTCTTATGGATTGTATAGGAGGAGTAGTGGGTGTTTTTCTAATGGGTTTTACCATGGATATGGTAGGTTCTGATGGGCCAATTTATGTGATAATTACAGCTGCCATATTTTATTTTATTTATATGTTATCGACATATGAAATCGAATAGGAGTGTTTAGATTGAATGACACTAAAATTGCAAATAAAAATATAAAAGTTGAGCATAATGGAAGACCTCTTCAAGAGGGAATTTTAACTGCAGCGCTTTGCCTTTTAGCACTTAGTATTAGTTCTTATTATATTCATGTTCGTTCAATAAAGGCCTTGCAAGAAGAAATAAAAGAGGGGCTTGTAAGAAATGCTTCTGCAGCGGCCACAACTATAGATGGTGATCTTCATAAAAAATTCATAAGCAAAGCTCAAAAAAACGATATTCAATATA
>JADGAM010000313.1:1281-3963 GCA_015232015.1 Oligoflexia bacterium
CAAATCCAAGTCCTCAAAACGATGCCAACAATGATGGCAAACCCGATGAGACACCTCAGTTAATGGATCCATATTTAGATGCTGGAGAAGCG
This sequence comes from Oligoflexia bacterium, assembly GCA_015232015.1. Lineage (GTDB taxonomy): Bacteria > Bdellovibrionota > Bacteriovoracia > Bacteriovoracales > Bacteriovoracaceae > JADFZW01. The sequence goes on from JADGAM010000313.1 coordinate 1,374, forward strand.
CTCAAGATAGCACTTAAAGATAGGCGTACTACTGTTGATGATGTTCCTTATTCTGATAGATGGGGAACTTTTTACAGTGCTTATGTTCCTTTTTTTGATAAAAAAGGTCAGTTTGTAGGGACACTAGGAATGGATCTTGAACTTACAAACTTTGAAAATAGAATTAGTCCTATTAATCGGGCCACATTAATTGCAATAATTATTGGAAGTATTTTATCTATATTATGTGGACTCCAGGTATGGGCCTTTCGTCGTAATCAGGCCAAATATGCATCTACTCTTGCTGAAATAAATTCGGAGTTGGCGCATTCAAATGAAATTATCAAAAAAGAGCTTACTGAAGCTGAAAATTATATCAAATCTCTTTTTCCTCCAGCGATAGGATCAATATTTCCTCCTGCAATCGGCATTAGACCAATCTACTCTGATTGGATTTATCAATCGTGTTCGGAACTTGGAGGCGATATTTTTGGATATCATTGGATCGATGATGATAATTTTGCAATTTACCTTGTTGATGTTTGCGGACATGGAGTTGGAGCGGCCTTGCACTCTGTTGCTGTTATAAGTTCGATTCGTAACATGATTTTACCTAATGTGGATTTTAAAGCGCCAAGTGAAGTACTATATTCACTAAATAACACCTTTAACATGGAAAAATATAATGATACCTATTTCACAATATGGTACGGAATATTTAATAAAAAAGAAAATGTTTTAAAATATTCTAGTGGAGGTCACCCTCCAGCGATGTTAATAAACGGACTTGATCAGTCTTCTGCTAAAATTATTTCATTATCTACTCCAGGAATGATGATAGGTTGTGCTCAAGATATAAAATTTCAGACGGAATCGATCTCGCTTAATAGATATAATCGTCTTTACGTTTTTAGTGATGGAGTTTATGAGATTAATTATTCTGATGGTAAAGGGATGATGACTCTGGAAACTTTCTGTGAAGAACTTGCTAGGCCAGTTATTGCAGGAGAAAGGAAAGTTAAAAAAATGTTAGAATTTGCTCAAAAGGCACAAAACTCTGAGAATTTCGTAGATGATTTTACATTGGTTGAAATCATGTTTCATGTAGAGTGAATTTCTAATGATAAAATATTTTGATAATTTTTTCTACTATACTCTACCTTTGAGGCAAGTTTCTTTACCAAGTGAATACCGAGCCCTCCAATTGGACGATCTTCAAGATCTAACTCTAAATTAGGTTCTTCTTTAAGAAGCGGATTAAAATCAAGTCCGAAGTCTACAATCTTTAAAAAAAAAGACTTTGTTTTTTCATCAAAATCTAATGAGATTTCAACTTGTCGATGACTATCAATCATTGGGTAAGCATAGTTACAGATATTAACCAAAATTTCTTCGATAATTAATTCCATGTCTCCCCCTCTAATAAAAGGAGGATATATGGTTTTTGCTTTAGAAGATATCAAAGTAACTGTTTCAGAAATATTGTTTAACTCTATATTGTTAATTACAAATTTATGACTGTTTATAGCTGTATTTGTAGCGCTATTCATTTTAAAATCTCTAAAGCATCTTTTGTATTTGCAGTGATCTTAATTATCTCATAAAGACCTGATAATTTGAATACAGATTGTACTTCATTTGAAAGTGAACACAGAGCAAATTTTCCATTTTTACCTTTAATTTTTTTAGCGGCCACAAGAAATATTCTTAATCCTGCACTACTCACATAAGTCAATTTTTCTAAATCCATTAATAAAAATTTAATGTCACTGTAATGTATAAGATTCATCTTTGTTTCTAACGTGGGAACAGTAGTAGCATCTAAACGTCCATCTAATTTAATAATCATTATATCATTTTGCTTTTCTTCAATTATGTTCATTTTCTTTTCTCCCTTTTGATTTTTGAAAGGTTAAAAGATTAAAAGATTAACCACTACTTGATTGCAATTATCAATTATCAATTATCAATTGGTACCCATTCCTTAGCTAATTCTTGTAATCATTTTACTAATACTTTATGATAAAGATTGTTACATAGTCAAATTCAACTTCTAAATTTTAGTAACTATAGGATTAAAGTTTTAAATGATAGCAGAACCTATTCTTAATGCCATACTTCACCTCTTTGCTATAACAACATTGCCTTTAAATAAGATTGAACAAGAACTAGCAAAAAAAAATGTACTTTCTTATTTAGAAAATCATATTGGATTAACTGATGCTGGCATCTATATTGATTTATATCAAGAATTGATCGAGGCCCATCAAGACGAAGAAGATAATGTGCTTATAAGTAGTGCTGAAAGGATCGCTAATCAATTAAAGACATTGTTGCAAGAATCGGAAAAATATGTGGCCATTGTATGTTTTGCAGAATTGGCAGTTATCTCTGATTCTCCACTACCAGTTCAAATTGTAAAACTGATAGGACGCAAACTTGCTTTAGAAGAGCAATTTGTTGAGCAAATGTTACTCTTTATAAGGAATCCAATTAGTACTAAAAATGAAAATATTAAATTGTTAATGCAAAATCATTTGTCCATTATGCGCTCTCCTGAAAAAAAATTATATTTTCTTTCTCCTACAAAAGAAAATATAATTGAAAATAA
>JADGAM010000314.1 GCA_015232015.1 Oligoflexia bacterium
AGAATTTAATATGCCTGCAAATACAATACTTCCTAAAAGCATATCTAAGCTTGCAAGTCATAATCTTCATCTCTCTAATACATTCGCCATTTTTGATTATAAATTTAATGTATTAAAAGATGTCAGTGAAAAACTTGAAAAAGAGATTAACTATTTAGATCAATTTTTATTAGATAAAGAATCTCTTGTTAAATCCACTCCTTCATTACTACCATCTCAAGGATGGATTACCAGCTATTTTGGCGTTCGCCAAAGTCCTTACTCTGGTAGACCTAAAATACATGAAGGGTTAGATGTAGGAGCAACAACAGGCACACCGATAATTGCTCCCGCAGATGGAATAATAACCTATTCTGGTCATAAACCAGGGCTCGGTAATTTTGTGCAAATTGACCATGGTTATGGCCTTGAGACAATTTATGCTCATGCTCATGCTTTACTTGTCAGTTATGGACAAAAAATAAAACGAGGAGACATAATTGCTCAGGTAGGAAATACCGGATATTCAACAGGTCCTCACTTACATTATGAGGTGAGAGTAAATGGGGTGGCAGTAGACCCACTCTACTTTGTTTTAGATTAAGGTTTTTAGATTAAGTTTTTGAGTTAATTTTTTGAGGTAAGTTTTTAGGTTAAGTTTTTAGGTTAAAGTAAGTTAATACTTTCTTATAATAGTGATTGTAGATACAATATTAATAAAAACGTAACTGGTCAGCGAGTTAAATAAAACAATACTAGATAATAATGACAATAATAAATAATATATGATGGAGAAAAAATATTATGTTACAAACATTTCTTAAAAAAATATTTGGTACAAAAAATGATCGAGACTTAAAAATGCTTCAACCAATTGTCGATCAAATTAATTCATTTGAACCAACAATAAAGGCCCTGAGTGATGAAGAATTAAAAGCTCAGACTAATAAATTAAAAAAATTATTAAGTGAAGGAAAAACATTAAATGATATTTTACCAGAGGCATTTGCTACTGTAAGAGAGGCCTCTGTTCGTACGCTTGGACAACGTCATTTTGATGTACAAATGATGGGAGGTGTTGTTCTGCATCAAGGTAAAATCGCTGAAATGAAAACTGGTGAAGGAAAAACTCTTTGTGCTACTCTTCCTCTCTACTTAAACGCTCTCTCGGGAGCAGGAGCTCACTTAGTTACAGTAAATGATTACCTAGCAAAAAGAGACTCCGAATGGATGGGAGTTATTTATAACTTTTTAGGTTTAACTGTGGGAGTTATTGTCTCTGATATGAGTGATGAGGATCGACAAAAAGCATATAACAGTGACATCACTTACGGTACTAACAACGAATTTGCTTTCGATTATCTTAGAGATAATATGAAATTTGATCTCGCTCATTACGTTCAAAAACCTCATAACTTTTGTATCGTAGATGAGGTTGACTCTATCTTAGTCGATGAAGCACGAACACCACTATTAATTTCAGGGCCTAGTGAAGGTAATAGTGATCTTTACAAAGTTGCCAATAAAATAATTCCTCAACTGGTAAAAAAAGAGCACTACACTTTAGATGAAAAAACTAAAACTGCAGTTTTAACCGAGCCTGGAATTATTAAAATTCAAGAACTACTAAAAATTAAAAACCTCTTTGAAGTTCAAAATGTTCCGCTACTTCACCATCTTAATCAATCACTTCGTGCATGGACACTGTTTACTCCGGATGTAGATTATGTGGTTAAAGATGGCCGAGTAATTATTGTTGATGAATTTACTGGAAGACTTAAAGAGGGCTCTCGTTGGTCAGATGGACTCCATCAGGCAATCGAGGCCAAAGAAGGAGTTGAAATTAGGTCAGAAAATCAAACTCTGGCATCTATTACATTTCAAAATTATTTTAGATTATATGAAAAATTAGCAGGTATGACTGGTACTGCTGATACTGAAGCGGAAGAGTTTAAAAAGATTTATAACCTTGAAGTAGTAGTAATTCCTACCAATATCAAAATGATTCGTAACGATCTTCCTGATGTTATTTATAAAGACAAAAATTGCAAATTCAATGCTGTTGTAGATTTAATTCAAGATTGTTACAAAAGAGGTCAGCCAGTATTAGTAGGAACAATCTCCATTGAGAACTCTGAACTTATCTCGGAACGATTAAAGAAGGCCAACATTCCTCACGAGGTTTTAAATGCTAAACACCATGAGCGAGAGGCAAATATAATTATAAATGCTGGTTTCAAGAGCGCAGTAACAATTGCTACAAACATGGCCGGTAGAGGTACCGATATCAAACTGATTGAAGATTCTAGGGCCGCAGGAGGATTATATATCCTAGGAACTGAAAGACATGAATCTAGACGTATTGATAACCAATTAAGAGGTCGTTCCGGTCGCCAAGGAGACCCTGGTACTTCAAAATTTTTCTTATCTCTCGAAGATGATTTAATGAGAATATTTGGTTCTGAAAGAATTAAAAGTATCATGAACACTTTAGGTATGAAAGAAGATGAGCCTATTGAACATAAGATGATTAGCAATGCAATTGCTAAGGCCCAAAAGAAAGTTGAATCTCATAACTTCGATATTAGAAAGCATTTACTCGATTATGACAACGTAATGAATGAGCAACGAAAAATCATCTATACGCTTCGAAAAGATATCCTAAATAAAAAAATGAATATGGAATTAATTGAAGAGATGGTTGATGATGTAGTTATTTTATTTAGTACTCACTTTAAACCAAGTGGACGTAGCTCAAGTGAAAATTGGAATTGGGAAGAGATGGTTCAAGGATACAAAAATGTTTTTCATACTGATTACACTGTTAACAATGCTGATTGTATAAAAGATCACGAAGGAGATGTAGAGGCATACCTAATTGCAATTGCAAAGAAATTATTAAAAGAAAAATTTGCTAAATATGATCCAGAACAAGTTAAAAATGCTTTAAGAGAGATTCTTCTTAGTATTCTAGATCATTATTGGAAAGATCATCTTTTAAATATGGATCACTTGAAAGAAGGAATAGGTCTTAAGGCCTATGCTCAACAAGATCCTCTTAATGCTTACAAACGCGAATCTTTCCAATTGTTCACTCAAATGAAAATAGCTGTTAAACAAGCAGTTATTAATAATGTATTTGGAGTAGAGCTTTATACCCAAGAAGAGATCGATGAATTAAAACGTAAACAAGAGGCATATCTTGAAGCACAGATGGAAGCTCATCGTAGGGCCCAAAAGGCCAAAGAGTTAGAAGCACTAAGAGAAATTCAAAGAAAAAGTGCTCATACTCAAGGAACGGCTGCTGCGAGTGTGGCCAGCGGTATTGCTGGTGCTGTTCTTGCTGGTGCTGGAAACGCTGAAGGAGCACATGCCGCCGCTGAGAAGATTGGCAGAAATGCTCCTTGCCCTTGTGGCTCTGGAAAAAAATTCAAACACTGTCATGGATCATAACTCGTTTTATAAGCTTTGATCAAGGAGGATCAAAAAAATGGCCGATGGTGATCAAAGAAAAGATCTAACATTTATTGGTGACCTTGGTGAATTTGAACACCTCGAAGATGAGGATGTTGATCGTCAACTAGGGATAGGATTAGAGAAACAAATAGAAGGAACAAAAGCTGATGTTGATGTTGATGTTAATGTTGAAGATGGGGCACAAGAAGAAGAATTAGAGGAAGAAGAAACTGAAATTGAAGAAGAGACAGCACCTCCTACTGCAGATATCGAAGAAGCACAAGAAGAAATACCAGTTGATGATAGCAGTACTTTCGAAACTAGTGATGAAACAACTAGCGAAACTACCAGCGAATCAAATACTTCAAATACTTCAAGTACTATAGACATCCCTGATGAGAATACATCAGAATCAATTGAAGATCCCTTTGAATCCGCTTCTACTGATTCTACAAATTCTA
>JADGAM010000315.1:0-465 GCA_015232015.1 Oligoflexia bacterium
AGCAGCGATGGCATTTTTCACAGCACTTCAAGTGTTGGCCCTAGGAATTGTGGCCCAGTATTTGGCCAGAATGTATGATGGAATATTACAGAGACCAACATATATTGTAAGCAAAATGATTGGGTTTAAAGAGAAATAACTAACTTTTTTTGTCAAAAAATAAATCAAAAAATAAATCAAAAAAATAATTCATGAAGAAACAGAGATGTTAATAAATAACTTTTATTAACATCTTATATTATCTTACAGATATATCTTAGTTAAAAATATTATTTATAATAAATTATGAGTAATTCAATTATTATTTACATGGAGGAAAATAATGAAAGGATATTTCGTAATTAAATCGTTTTTACTTTTATCATTACTAGGAATCTTGTCTTGTTTGTATAGTACTTCCTTTGCCTCATCTTCTTTATCTGCTTCATCATCTTCGCCATTACAAATTAAAAACTATGTTTTCAT
>JADGAM010000315.1:519-3896 GCA_015232015.1 Oligoflexia bacterium
ACTATGTTTAATAAAATCATTCAGGCAGGAAGAGACGCTTAGGCAAATCCTAAATTAACCATTAATGGTGATTGGAATGATTCAACAGTAAATGCTGAATGTGGTGTTGATTATGATGGTAGTATTACTATTAATATGTTTGGAGGACTGGCCAGACGTCCAGAGGTAACTATAGAAGGATTTACTCTAGTTTTATGCCATGAACTTGGTCATGCTTTTGGAGGTGTTCCTTATATTGATGATCAAGTATCAGCAGAGGGACAATCAGACTATTATAGTACACTAACTTGTTATGCTAAAATTGCATCCAAAGTTAAAGAGCTTTCAAAAATTGTTAATACTGGTGATTTTATAAAAGCAAAATGTAATAAATATCAGAGTAATCAAACAGATTATTCTAATTGTGTGGCCAAATTAGAGGGTGGTTTATCATTAGGAAAACTTCTTTCAGCTCTGGGTTTTGAATCAGCTCCAAGATATGAAACACCAGATACAACTGTAGTTTCAGAGACAGAATTAAGTTATCCAGCTACTACTCAATGTAGATTAGATACATATTTTGCAGGAGCTTTAACAAATGTTCGTCCTACTTGCTGGTACAAACCATAATTTAAGCTAAGACTTTAATAGAGAAACCCAAACAACCATATCGGAATTTTATTTTTTATCCCAAACTCAATATCATCCGCTAAAATATAAGCGTCTTTTAAATCTCTAAGTTGGGACGAATCTTTATTCTTTCCTCCAACCTCTAAAGTATATTTATTATCAACAATAAAATCACCTTTATTAGGAACCTTAAGATCATAAAGACCATGGAAAATGTTAGCGACAAATGTCTCCCTTAGATTACCTATGTCAATTTCTTTTTTACTACTTAAAGCATATATAAAATTTGGATTATTTAAATATATTTTTTCCGGTCTTTGTAATCCAGCTAACTTTCCTCCTGCTTTTTCTACATTGATAATAATTTGTAGTTTATCAAGATAACCAAAATATTGTTTTAGAGTTCTCTCATCGCTTATTGATAGAGCAGTTTTAATTTTTGTCATATCTGGAGTAAATGGGCAACTACTGGCCAAATAGTTTAAAAGTTTTTTTATCCTTTTCAAGCTAACACCAGATAATTTTGGATAAACAGCAATTATGTCATTTTCTACTGATGAATTTATCATCTGGTTGATGGCCAGATAATAACTATCCAAAGTTTTATATTCTCTATAAAAGGGAAAGCATCCCCTTTTTAAATATTTATGAAAAATAGAAATTATTTTCGGCCCTTCTTTTTCAATTTTTTTTATTAACTCATTACTAATATCTTGGTGATTCAAGAGAACATCCTCTAATTTAAATGATGGTAGAGTTAGTTGATGTTCTAGCTCAATATATTCTCGCAAACTCATGTGTTTCATATTGAATACTAAGGCCCTTCGACTAAGGTCAAAAGATCCTTTAGTAACCTCTAACGATGATGAACCGGAAGCAACCACTCTAAGTTTTTTAAAAGTATCGAAAATACTTTTTATTTCCTTAGACCAGTTTTCATATTTATGTATTTCATCTAGTACAAGGATTTGACCTCCTTCATTTGTGAAATTTTGAGCAATTTGATAAAGACCAATTTTCTCAACTAGTAGGTGATCCGCTGGAACATAAAGAATTTTATCGGAAGTGGTTTTGCGCTCCACTGCCTCTAGTATATATTGTAAGATTGCCGTAGTTTTTCCAACGCCCCTTGGTCCAATAACAAAAAATAGCCGAGCATCATCATTAAATGTTTGAAAAAAATACCGTTTAAATTTAAGGGAAACTTCTTTGAGAAAAGACATGGAAAGTAATTGAATATCATCATTATTCATGGGTAAAAATCCTTCATTTGGCAAAAGTATTTTTGTTATTTTGTTAGTAATACATTACTAGCATATCACTAGTTGATTAGTAATGCATTACTAAGAATTAATATGTGAATCTTAGTATTTTACTTTTCTTAGCATTTTCCATTTTTCATTGGTAAGTTAAAACAATTTTAAAAATTTATAAGTAAGTTTCGGAGGAGCGTATGCATTATCTAGTTACCGGAGGCGCAGGTTTCATTGGTAGTAATTTAGTTGATAGGTTACTAAGTCTTGGCCATAGAGTTAGTGTTATAGATAATTTTTCAACAGGTCGAATGGACTTTTTAAAATCTGCTCTAGAAAATCCAAATTTTAAACTTTATAGAGGAGATTTGCTTGCAGACCTAGAGATTTTAGATTCTATATTTTGTAGCAGTAATAGCAGTAATAGCAGTAATAGCAGTATGGAGGCCGTTGATTTAGTCTTTCATTTAGCGGCCAATGCTGATGTTAGATTTGGACTTAATCACCCCAAAAAAGATTTAGAGCAAAATACTATCGCAACATACAATGTATTAGAGGCAATGAGAAAGCATGGATGTAAAAAAATTGCTTTCTCTTCGACAGGCTCAGTTTATGGAGAAGCAAAAATAATCCCCACACCTGAAGATGCACCTTTTCCAATACAAACATCACAATATAAAAATTTCCCAACAAATTTATCTCTAAACTTTCTTTAAAAAGAGTACTATCTACCTCCCAACTTTTTCCGATTGGTTGTTGAATTGCAGCGGCATTGATAATTACATCTACAGATTGTTTGAAAAATTCTTGATGACTTAAAAATGCATTTTTTACTGATTCTTCATTTGAAATATCTGCCGATAAAAAATTTATGGCGCAAGTTTTATCTTTATCTTTATCTTTATCTTTATCTTTATCTTTATCTTTATCTTTCTTTCTTCTACTTACAACACTAACTCCATAACCAGCATCTAAAAGATGTTTCACTATTATCTGCCCTATTCCGCCACTTCCACCAAAAACTATCGCTGTTTTACTTATCTCGTTCATCTCTTCCTTCTTTTTCTTCTTTATCTATCTCTCATTTAATATTTCAACATTATTTTTTAAATACTCTAAGGTTTTTATTACTGCTTCTTTGATTGAGTATTTTGGAGTATGTCCTATTTTTCTAATCTTCTTACAATCTAAAAAAATAAATGGATTATCCCCAATCCATCCTCGCTCTCCTCCGGTGTAATTTAATTTTGGTTTAATCTTCAAATTTTCACAAATCCAAGAGATTGAATCAAAAACCTCGCAATATTCATCAGTACCCAAATTAATTACATTAACTTTTTCTGTTGCCTTTTCTAAGCTCATCAAAATGGCATCTAAGCAATCGCCAATATAGAGATAGGATTTTTTTTGTTTGCCATTTCCTAAAACCTCTAATTGATTTGGATTATTTAATAACTTTTTATAAAAGTCAAAAACATGTCCATGGGTATAACGTTCACCCAAAATAGAAACAAA
>JADGAM010000316.1 GCA_015232015.1 Oligoflexia bacterium
CACTTAGTTTCATTGCTTTTCTCCTATCAACTGTAACATCGTTGCTCATGATCAAAATAAATATTCAAGATGTACCAAATCAACGTTCATCACATTTTAATCCAACACCTACCGCAGGTGGTATTGGCATAGCTTTTTCCTTTGCTATTGTATTTTTTTCCTCTAATTTCTTGCATCAATTGCAAAATGATCGCTCACTAATTGCCATAATTGTTTGTTCACTTTTAATGGGTATTTTTGGTCTAATTGATGACATTAAAAAATTGTACTTCTATCAAAAATTTTTAGCACAAATAATTCTTTCTTTAATTATTGTGATGTTTGGAATTGATATTATCTCCTTTTCATTCCCATATATTGGCGAAATAGTTCTTCCAAAATGGTTAAGCATGACTCTAACAATTTTATGGATTGTGGGTTTTTCAAATGCATTTAACTTTATGGATGGACTAAATGGACATGCTTCTGTTGGGGCCTTAGGTCTTTGTATTCTGTTGGCCCTCTTATCAATAGGAATGCCTACATCAAGTTATATGCATGTAGCATTGATATTATTTTTTTCTATAATGGGTTTTTTCGTTTTTAATTTTCCTCGAGGAAAAATTTTTTTAGGAGATACAGGGAGTTTATTTCTTGGCTTTTTTATCTCTTCTTTAGCAGTGTATATTTCAAGAGATCATACTATCAAATTATCAATTTACAGTATTCCCTTACTCTTCTTCTCATTTATCTATGACTCCTTTTTTACATTCGCAAGAAGGTTGCTGAAAGGGGAACAGGTCTGGACCGCGCACCGTACACACCTATTTCAATTATTAAATCGCAGTGGATGGTCTCACGGTCAAGTAACTATGATTCAAACATCCTTCGTTTTCATTCAAGGGATTGGGGCCTATTTTCTTAAAGATATTCCAAATTCGGCCCGAATCTTTTTATTCTTACCATATTTAGCAATTCAAATTGTCTATACAATTTCCATTCTATCTTTGGCCAAAAGAAAAGGCATTGTTTTATAAAAAAATAAAAGGTAGCAATTGGTTAGCAATTGGTTAGCAATTGGAAGGAATATGTAGCTACCATTTCGATTTAATGAGGATGATAATATTTCATTGCTTCAGGAATAAGCTCTTTCAAGTTTTGAATTCGTGTTTCGTCAGTAGGATGAGTAGATAAAAATTCTGGAGGAGATGCTTTATTTTGTTTCCCCTTCATCATGCGCTCAAAAAATTTGGGTGCTTCCTTGGGATTATATCCTGCTTTGGCCATAAGGATGATTCCAATATGATCTGCTTCATTTTCTTGAGTTCTGTTAAAGGGTAGCATTATGCCCACAGTTGTGACTAAACCATAGCCGATGTTAATGGCCTTAATTGCAACTGGAGATTTTTTTGCAATTGCCATGTTAATACCTCCTTGCCCAAGTTCAACTAGCAACTGATCACTCATTCTTTCACCACCATGTCTGGCAATAGCGTGACCTATTTCATGAGAAAGAACAAAGGCCAATCCTGTTTCATCATGTGTATATGGAAGTATACCAGTGTATACGGCCACTTTTCCTCCCGGCAATGCAAAAGCATTAGCAACCTTTGAACTATCAATAACTGTGAATTCCCACTTATATTCCGGTTTATTAGCAATAGCTGCAATACTGTTACCCACTCTATTTACCATTGAATTTATAGTGGGATCCTTGGATATTTTTTCTTTGGAAAGTACCTCCTGATACGCTTGGATTCCGAGCTTCTCTTCTTCGCCTTGGGAAACAAGGAGAAGTTGATTTCTTCCAGTATAAGGGGCAGAAGAACATCCGTAGAAGATAGAAATAAAAATTAAAATGCTTAAAGTACTAAAAACAAATTTATTTTTTATGGAATTTTTTTTCATATAATAATGCCCTCCTTAAATATTTTGATTAAAAATATTTATAATTGCTAAAATTATATTAGAATTAAATTGGTTTATTAAATTAAATGACAATAGTATAGTTCTATGATTAAAAAAAACCTAACTATAGCTTAGGAATTGGAACTTATGGCACTAAGGAATGCAGATTCAAATAAGTCCAGTCATTATTTCCTCTACCATTAATATTGTTTTTTCAATTATTTCATCTTTTGGTAACTCAATAATCCCACATTTATATGATGATGTGCTTTGTTTTTGTCTTTTCTTCCATACGCTTTGACATTTTGTCAGAGTTTTTGTTTCCACCAATTTTACCTTGGAAGGATTAAATATTTCTTTATTACTTGGTTCTATTCTTAAAAAACTCTTTCTATTATAATATAAGGCGGTATCTACACTAATAAAACTTGTTAACAAACTCTTATCTTCTAAACTAGTTATTTCTTTATGAATAACATGTCCTCGAATTTGATTAAATTCTTTACAAACTCTACTAACAAATTGTTGTTCATCTTCATTTAGCGTTTTATTCCTTCTTGTCCAAAAAATTCCTTCTCTACCAAAGGGATTGGAATCATCATCATATTTACCCCACATATTTTTTTTATTTTTTTTACTTTTTTTGCTTTTTTTCTGTTTGTCCTCCTTTTTTTCTATTGCACTTTTTAATTCATTATTTAAGGCCAAGACTAATTCATTTGCTTTTGTAGCATCGCAAGCAGCAAATTTTTTTGCAACCTTTTCAGTAATCCCAGCATGTGTTAACACAATATCTTTTTTGCTCTTATCATTTACTTTTATAACCGCTGCTGCAGTAATATTTCCATTTTTAATATCTTCTTGTATTAATTTTTTAAAAAAATTATACTTTTCCTTTTCTTCATTTGAAAACTCTGGTTTGTTGCACGCTTGTTTATTTTGAAAATTTTCACCCAATTCCTTTCTTCTTTCTTTACTAATAAACCAGATCCCTCCATTCTTGCACGAATCACCCATATTCCCTTGTAGTATTAACAATTCATGATTTCCAAGCAGCTGAATAATATCTTGATCTCTCTTTCTCATCTCCTGTCTCATTTCTCTTATCATCAAATAACTTTCAATGCTTGCATCTCCTCTATCAACAATATCTCCCATCAAAACAATACATTTGCCCGCAGATGTTTTCTTTGCCATTAATTCACAATTCTCATTTATAAATCCAGCATCAGTAAAATTATCGACAAGACCGGACAGGTTTCCATGAATATCTCCCATTACTGTATAATTTTTACATTCGACAGCTTGCAGGTTAATGTAGATATTTTGATATATAAAATTTAATATAATTAAATTTAGCAAATAAATAATTTTTTTAAATTTCGCATTCATAATTCATATATTAATTGACTATAATTTGTTATAGGCCATCACAAGGAAATTCTCTTATAACCACCTCATTTTCAGATTCATATCCACCTACTTTCTCTGAATTTTCATAAGCAGTATGACACTTGTACTCTTGGATTACGGTTTCTATTGGAAGTTTATTTATACATTTTTGTATTACTCCATAAACAATACCAGTTCTATGAACTCCACCATAACAGTGAATAAGTACGTTACCTTCAGACATTTCTATTTGTTTAATAATTATTTTGATTTTTTTAAAGATTGTCTCTTTAGGATTTTTACTAAATTTATAATCATAATTTAGTATATTAACATAAAGGTCTCCTCCTGATTTTTGAAGAAGTCCACGTTCTTTTATGGCCAAGGCATTTTGATTTTCAATTTCTCCTCCATAAAGATTTACTATTGTTTTCACACCACCATCTTTAACAAGGTCGGAAATACAACTTTCACTTCCTGATAAAAAGGATGACCGGTAAACGGTTTTATTTCCTGATGCAAATTTTACAATTGAGGCACCCATATTATTTTGTTTTAAGACTTGTTCCATTACTTTCTGATCGAATGCCGCC
>JADGAM010000317.1 GCA_015232015.1 Oligoflexia bacterium
GCTTATGTTACTTGGATTGCTTGGATTACCATGTCCAATGCAGCTGTGGCCACAGCTGTAGTTACAGCTGTAAATGATACCAAAACCATCGAACTTTTAAATGTTTCATACGACCCTACTCGAGAATTTTATAAAGAATATAATGCTAAATTTGAAAAGCACTGGTTTGAGACTAAAAAACAGAAAGTAAAAATTCGTCAATCGCATAGTGGCTCTGCTAAACAAGCACGTGCTGTAATATCTGGTCTGCAAGCAGATGTAGTAACTTTAGCTCTCGCTTACGATATTGATGCCATTGCTGAAGAGTCAAATCTCATCTCAAAAGATTGGCAAAAGAATTTTTCTATCAATAGTGCGCCTTATACCTCCACAATAATTTTTTTGGTACGTAAAGGAAATCCCAAAAATATTCATGATTGGAATGATCTTGTTAAAGCAAATGTAGAAGTCATTACTCCCAACCCAAAAACCTCAGGAGCTGCTCGCTGGAATTATCTTGCGGCCTGGGGATATGCTTTAAAGCAAAAAATGAACGCAAAAGAATTTGTTACAACCCTATTTAAACATGTGCCGGTATTAGATACAGGTGCTCGGGGGGCCACAACTACTTTTATCAATCGTAATATTGGAGATGTCTTAGTTACTTGGGAAAATGAAGCGCTCTTAGTATTTTATCAATTAAATAAGTCTTCTTCTTCTTCTTCTTCTTCTTCTTCTTCTTCTCAATTTGAAATAGTAGTTCCTTCGATAAGTATTTTAGCGGAACCACCAGTGGCGGTTGTTGATAAAGTTGTTGATAAAAGGAAAACTCGAGAGGCATCTGTAGAGTACTTAAAATATTTATATAGTCCAACAGGGCAAAATTTGGCGGCCAAACATTTTTATCGGCCGGTATTTCCACAGTATGTTGATAAAAAAGATTTAAATATTTTTCCAAAAGTAAAACTTTTTACGCTTAAAGATCTTTTTGGCACTTGGAGTGAGACTCATAAAATACATTTTGCTGATGGTGGAGTATTTGATCAAATTTTTAAAGCTAATAGCAAATAGATTTGCAAATTTTAAATTCAAAGAGTTTAGTGTTATCCCGGGATTTTCATTAACCTTAGGTTATTCTCTTTTATACCTTGGATTTTTTGTTTTACTTCCTCTTATTGTTTTAATTATAAAAGGTAGTCAGTTAGGACTGAGCGGTTTATTTGTGGAGATTTTTGATTTAAGAACGCTGCTCTCCTTTAAACTTACTCTAACAACTGCTCTGGCGGCCGCAACTATTAATGTTATATTTGGTAGTATTGTAGCTTGGTTTTTAGTACGTGTCCCTTTCCCGGGAAAAAAATTTTTTGATGTAATTATTGATTTGCCACTGGCACTTCCTACTGCGGTAAGTGGAATTGTCTTAACAGTGTTGTATGCTCCTACTGGAATAATTGGAAAATTTATTTTAGAAAACTTTCATATTAAAATCGCTTTCACTCCCATAGGAATTACTCTGGCCATGATATTTGTGGGCATTCCTTTTGTAGTTCGTGCTGTTTGTCCAGTATTGATGTCTTTAGAGCGCGAATTAGAAGAGGTTGCATCTTCACTGGGGGCCAACAAGTGGCAGATCCTAAGCAAGGTCATCTTCCCTGTGGTCTTTCCTTCAATGCTTACTGGTTTTACTTTATCTTTTGCTCGGGCCCTCGGAGAATTTGGGGCGGTAATATTTATTGCTGGCAACATGCCGATGAAAACTGAGATTACTGCTTTATTAATTTATACTAAATTAGAGCAACATCAAGAAGTTAGTGCCACTGCTATTGCACTAGGTATGTTAATAATATCATTTTCATTATTATTAATTATAAATTTATTTCAATCGTGGGTAAGTAAAAGGTCTTTTGTATGAGAGACATGAAAGGCATGAAACGTATGAAAGACATGAAAGACATGAAAGACATGAAAGGCGTGAAAGACATGAAAGAGTGGTTGCAAAAAATCAACAAGACGAACATAATTGTTGCATTTATTGCCATCGCATTTTTATCTCTATTTTTAATTTTACCCCTTACTGTAATTATTCATCAAGGATTTGCTAATGGAATGATTGATTGGTGGAGAAGTATTACGGATGAAGATACGCTTTCTGCTCTACGCTTAACTATAATTGTTGCTGCAATTGTTGTTCCTGCAAATGTGATATTTGGAATTATGGTCTCTTGGACCCTAACAAAATTTAAATTTAGAGGAAGAAATCTACTTATTACTTTGATAGATCTACCATTTGCAGTCTCTCCCACAGTATCGGGTTTGATGTATGTTTTGTTGTTTGGTATTTATGGGATAATGGGGCCCTTCTTAATTAAGCACAATATCCAAATTATTTATGCAGTACCTGGCATAATACTTGTGACAATCTTTGTAACGCTTCCAATTGTCGCACGCGAACTAATTCCCATTATGCTAAAGCAAGGAACAGAGGAGGAGTTTGCGGCCATAAGTTTAGGCGCCAACGGATGGCAAGTTTTTTGGCGAGTCACTTTGCCAAATGTTAAGTGGGGTGTTCTATATGGGTTAATACTGTGTAATGCTCGTGCGATGGGGGAGTTTGGTGCAGTTTCTATTGTCTCTGGACACATTAGAGGAGAAACCAATACACTACCTTTACAAATAGAGATTCTTTACAATGAATATAATTTTGTGGCAGCATTTGCAGTTAGTTCGTTATTTGTTAGTTTGGCCTTAGTAACCCTTATAATTAAAAAATATGTTGTTAAGATATTATGAGCATAGTAGTAAAAAATATTAGTAAGTCATTTGGATCTTTCAAGGCACTCGATAAAATTAGCTTCGAACTGCCCTCTAATAAGCTCATAGCACTGCTCGGCCCCTCAGGATCAGGAAAAACATCCCTACTTAGAATTATTGCTGGATTAGAACAACCAGATACACTTTTATGCTATGAAACTGAGACTGAATCTGAGACTGAATCTGAGACTAAAGCTGAGACTAAAGTTAGTTTTGATGGAGTGAATCTTTTAAATCAACCTGCAAGCAAACGACAAATTGGTTTAGTTTTTCAACATTATGCTCTTTTTAAGCATATGACTGTTTTTGAAAATATTGCTTTTGGACTAAAAGTAAAACCAAAAATATCAAGGCCATCTCCAGAAGAAATCACTAAGAAAGTAAACGATTTATTAAAATTAATTAAACTTGAAAATATGAGTAACCGCTATCCCAGAAGCCTATCGGGAGGACAATGTCAGAGGGTGGCCTTGGCCAGGGCCTTGTGTATTGAACCAAAATTGTTGTTACTTGATGAACCATTTGGTTCGTTAGATGCAAAAGTGCGAGCAGAGATGAGGCGATGGCTACGTAACTTGCATGATTCCCTAAAAGTCACCAGCATCTTTGTTACACATGATCAAGAGGAGGCATTAGAGGTTGCTGATATAATACTTATTATGAATCAAGGAAGGATAGAGCAAATAGGAACTCCCGATGAGGTATTTCATCGACCTGCAAATGATTTTGTAATGAATTTTTTAGGCGAGGTTAATATTTTTCATGGTAGGCATAATGGTAGGCATAATGGGCATGGTAATGGTAAGGCGGCAGATGAAAATAATAATTGTATTCCTATAATGATTCGTCCCCATGATCTTAGTATAAAATTGCATCCAGCTGCAACTGTTGTAACTGAAACTGAAAATATAACTGAAAATATAACTGAAAATATAACTGAAAATGTAACTGAAACTGAAAATGAAGAAAAAAATAGGACATCTATACAAGCTCAAGTTTTACGAGTATTAACTGCTGGCCCCTATGTTAAAATAGAGGCAATTGATGACAATAAAAAGCGCATTCAAGTGC
>JADGAM010000318.1:0-1123 GCA_015232015.1 Oligoflexia bacterium
TATCTTCTTTTTCTCTTATATTCATCAGCTTTATTTCTATGCTCCATTGCTTCATCCATATCCGAAATTATCTTTTCATTAAAATAAGTAGGAGAAACTTCATTTAGCATTTTACGTGCTTTTTCTTCATATCCAAAATGAAAGTAATTATAAGCGAAGATTAAAAAAAACTTTGAATATTCTTCATTAGGATGAGCAAGCTTTCTCTTTAAAAAGAAATTTGAGTATTGTTCAAGATTTTTTAAAGTCGATTCCTTCTCATTTTCTTTTTTAAACGATTGTGTATCATCGTTTTGTTGCTCTTGAGTTGATTCATATCCCTTGTTTTTGATTAATTTTAAATGTGTCATTGTTTTTCTCTCTTTAATAATTTATGAAACATAATAAAAATTTTAGCTGCCTTTAATTATTTTTTTATTTCTAAATTTCTTTTACTTCTTAAATTCTAAATCAATTAATAAAAAAATTTTTTTAAAAATGTGTATATATTTTTTTTTATTCAAAAATCAATGTAATTACAAATGATTACAATTTGGATATAAACAAATTATTTTTTGTGAAAAAAAAATATTATGAACAAAAATGTTGCTAGTAAAAAAATTTGTTTAGGAGTTGGTATTAAAATTAAAATGGAAGTTATTAAAAAATAGAAAGATTATTGGTGTTCGAACAATGAAAACATATTTGCTGGTGTAATGGCAGTATTAGCTGCCTGTTTGGCCCTCAAGATATGGTAGCTAGTGGATTTGGTGATGATGAAATAATACTTACTAATGAAAAAAATATGCATTTTTCGGAATAACTTTTATTAGCTGGATCTTGAATCGGATTTTCAATAAAGGGACTAATTATAATTTATTTATAATATTAAGTTGCAAAAATCACAAGAATTCACTATCAAACTGGCAACAATAATACACATAAAAAAAATAAAGTATATTGATTTATAATTACTTTTAGTTTGTTCAAAACCTAAAATTTAAATAATCAATTTCGTTTAAAATCCATATGTTTTGCAGAAAAATATAATAAATTTATTGATTACAATCAATAAGTCATCTTTATATTTTTGTAAAATATAATTTTAAAAAAAAGGAAGATGTTATAATCGAAATTGAATAAA
>JADGAM010000318.1:1171-3855 GCA_015232015.1 Oligoflexia bacterium
TATTTTTATTATCAATATGAAAACAAAGATGGAAGCATGAAAACAATTAAAATTATTTATCTTCTTGTTGTTATATTATGTTGTTATCAACAAATGGCCTATACTGCTGATCAAAAAACAACAGATGCTAGCAAGATTTCTATTGTGAAGACTATTTCTGAATTATCATTGGTTGATGATAAGAAAATGCCAACATCAGTGAAACAAAAAAAA
Organism: Oligoflexia bacterium; assembly: GCA_015232015.1. GTDB lineage: Bacteria > Bdellovibrionota > Bacteriovoracia > Bacteriovoracales > Bacteriovoracaceae > JADFZW01. Next base: position 1,385 of record JADGAM010000318.1, read on the forward strand.
CAACAACAGATTGAGCATTCTGAAGGAAATCAGGGTCAATATCAGGATGAATATCAATATCAAGATCAGGGACCAGATCAAAAATGTAAAAATAAAAATTTAGGTGGACAAATCTTAGATGCAGTTAAGAGTTGTCTTGGTTCTTTTTTTGATGGTCTTATGTACAAGACGCATAAATCAATACCACCAATAAATCTTAACAAAGTAATAATAGATTTAGATGTATTTAAAAATAATATTGAAATAGTTAAGAAGGATCGATTGCAAGGAGAGATTAATAAACTTTGTGTGGTACTAAAAGTGAATGCCTATGGACATGGGGTGAGACAATTAGTAAGGGTGGCATATGATAATGGTGTTAGATGTGTTGCTGTAAATGAAAACAGTGATATTTTTTCTATTACACAAGAACTTAAGCAACCTGAATTATCAAAAATGACGATTATGAGATTAAATTCAGTAAACAAGGATTACGTAGAACAAGCTACAAAGTATGCTAATGTTATAGAGGTTATTAAAACAGCAGATGATTTGGATAATCTTGTAAAGATAGTAGAAAAACAAAATGTAAAATTTAATGTTCAATTAAGAGTTGATTTAAATGATCCTAAACAGTTTGATCAGATCATAGAAAAGTTGAAAACTGGTATTATATCGAAAAATCATGAAAAAATTAGTGATCATATTAATGTTGTTGGAATTTTTTCACATTTTGAAGATGAGACAGAAGATTATTTAAATGATAGTTTAAAAAAATTCAAAATTACAGTAGATGATTTGATAAAAATTTTGGACAAAAAAAGAGAAAAATTTAAAATACACATTGCTAGCAGTCCCGAAATTGTTTTGAATAAAAAAGATACATATTTTGATTATGTTCGTGTAGGAACATTATTATATGGACAACCTAATAGATTTGGTCAAGTTATTACTAATATTAAACCTATTATGTCGATCAAATCATATTTGAGTAGTATACAAAAACGGAAGAAAGATGAAAAAATAACCTATGCAGGGATAACTCTTAAAAATGATGCAATAGTTGGAACTGTTCCTGTTGGAGTAAACCATGGAATGAGTGATGCTACGAATGTATTGATAAAAGGAAAAAGGTTTCCAATTTTAGCAGTTAATAATGATGAGCTTTATATAGATTTAAAACAAGATGATACTATAAGCTCAGGAGATGTTGTTGTTTTGCTTGGAAAGAGTGGGAATGAAGAAATTGTTTGGGCCGATCTCGCCGGTCGTACTACAGAGCTTGCTTCCGGTATTGTTCAAACAAAAAAACCTGCTGAGAATATAAGTTATGCTGTTATGGCAGGGTTTAAATATTCATATGTCACCAACAAAAAAGACGATAGTATTTTGAACGTCAAGGGGGAAAAGGAATAATTTTTACTTAAAAAGTAATGATTTCATTTTTTTATGAATTTGGTTAAGCTCGCTATTATTCCAATAATTATCAATTTGTTTCCGTAAATCACTCTCATTTATTGAATCAATTTCTTGCTCGAATTTACCGCTTAAAATATCTTCCAAAATAGTATGTAGCTTTTGTTTGAATTGATCATCAAGTAGAATTTGTCTACCCTTTTCACCGCCTATGAGAGCATTAGGACTAATAAGTTTAAAAAAATCATATGGCCCTACTTTTACCATAGTATCGACAATTAATTTTACTTCATGCCAACATTCAAAATATGCAACCTCTTTTTCAATTCCTCTAGCAATAAGCATTTTAAAACATAATTCGGATAGATAAGGCAATATTGAACAAAGAATTGATTGTTCAGAAAAAAGATCGGCCACACACTCTTTGTGAAAGGTGGTTGGATATGGACCACAGTTGATTCCTAATTTGTTGGCCAGATCTAAAATAAATTTTCGATTAATCTCTTCTTGATTTTGATTTTGAGAATTTTCTATGCTATATACGGCCGCGATTCCGCCTTTTGTTTCATACTGAAATCTTAATTCACTAGCGATTGCTTTAGGTGCAAGAAGAAGATGAGTCCAAGTATTTTTTATATAATGAAATTGATAACGATTGTAACTAAAACCATGGGCATATATAAAAGTTGCGTGATCGTAAAATTTTTCTTTGTGTTTACTTAATATTTCAAAGTGCGTGTGATCTGGAGTGAGCATTACAAGATGAGAATATTTTTTTAAATTGTGAGTATTATCATTATCATTACCATTATCATTAACGATAACGTTATCGTTATCGAGAAATTGAACATTGAAATTTAATTTGTGAGCATTTTCAATTGAACTACTTCCCTTTTTTAAAAGAATAGTAAAATCTTGTCCAGAATCTCTAAGATTTAATGCCCAGGCCTTACCTTACTTTTTGTTATTGCTACTTTTCCTGTAAAAGCAGTTACAACTGTTTTGGAAAAATTTGAGGTTCTTAACTCCCATAAATATTCCTACTCCTACAAAGAAGTCTGTGATCTTTTTAACCA
>JADGAM010000319.1 GCA_015232015.1 Oligoflexia bacterium
TATTATAGAAGATTGCTCTCATGCCATCGGCAGTAAAATTAATGGTTACAGTGTAGGAAGAGTTGGACATTTTTAAAAGTGGTGCAATGAAAGAGTTGATGTATTTACTATTCCTTCCTTTGGCAACACCATTTCATTTAATAGCAACTTTTCCTCAAGTAATTATAACTGCCACTTCTAGATATTTTGATATTAGGATGCTTCTTATTCATTATTCATCATCATATATTCCATTCGTATTTTATTCATTTTTACTTTTTTTAAATAATGATTCATTTTTTAAATTTAAATTTAAAAATATAAAATTCTTAAATTTAATTATGGTTTTAATATTTATTATAGGTAACTCTGTAGGAGGAGGCTACATTCGCTACAATAAAGTTCATGCTGATTATGATAATCTAGAAGAGATTATGAAAATGATTGATGTTAATACGGAATATAGCTGTATTCAAGGTCCGCTGGTGCCTCACTTTATATATAGTTATAAAGAAAATAATGTTGGTAACATCAGAATTTTTACAAAAAAATGTATAGATAATTTTTTAGCGCAAAATTATTTATTTAATTTGAATTTAGGAAATTTTCCTTTCAAGAAGAGTGAAACACAAGAGTTTATAAGAATTTTAGAAACAAATAATATGTATAAAAAAACACAAGTTGGAGAGTTTATTCTATTTCATCACTTCACAAAAAAAGTAACTGATAACTGATTTTTAGGAGAGACTTGTGACAAATTCAAATCCAAATTCAAAAAAATATCGAGCATGGTCTTTACAAGCAGAAGATGATTTATAACTAAAATAATGAGTGTATTAATAAAATATAAAACACAATTTGATCTGACAAATGATCATCATAAAAATATTATAAATAAATTACAATGCTTTTTGAAAGGCAAAGTTATTTCTGCCTATGTATTTGGAAGCTTTGCTATTTGGAAGCTTTGCTAGTGGAATGCATACCTCTTCAAGTGATATATATTGATCATGGATTGAAGTACCTCTTTAGCGCTAGCTTTAGTGTATCTTTAATAGTTTTAGTGATCTTCATCTTACTAAGTCCCCGCTTATGATCATAACGTAGAATCATAGGCACTTCATCAAAAATGATATCAAATTTTCTTAGTTTAAAGAGAATATCAACCATACACTGGAAGCCTGTTTCGCTTACAAAGGTGTTTCCAAATTCATTAAATGCTCTTCTTAATATATGTCCACGATAAGCGCGGTAGCCACAGGTATAGTCTTTTACTCCATGAATAGGAAAAATAATTCTAAATAAAATACTCGCCAATGTACTTAAGGGACGGCGATTCCAAGGGACCCCAATAGTTCTTGATCCTTTTTGATAACGAGAAGCAATCACTACGTCCACACCTTCACGAATTTTTCTTATCATTTGTACCATAAGTCCTGCTGGATGAGTGTTATCGGCATCCATCGCCACCACAATGTCTCGCTCATGGCAAATGGAGGCCGCATGTTTTAGGCCATCGCGGATTGTTCCACCAAGTCCTTGGTTAATTTCATGTTTGATAAGTGTGATTGGAATTAATTTATTATAAGAGTTAACTACATCTATTGTATGATCTTTACTGCCATCATCAACTACAATTATTTCAAAGTTTTGATTTATATTATGGAGAGATTCATCTATTGATTCGATTAATTTTCCAATATTTTCCTCTTCATTAAAAGCAGGCAACACTACAATAATTTTACTGATTGGAATACGCCACTGGGCCACGGTTTTTGTTTCAATAGAAGAAGATGATGAAGTTGTTGAAGATGAAGGCGTTGTTGTTATTGTTGAGTTTGTCATGATATTTCCTTTTATTTTTTATTCATAAAAATTCTTAAATTTTTAAAGGATCTTTTTCATTGTCTTGAAATTTTCTTTCCAGAAACCGACGTGTTTTTCATTCTTAATTTTATCAAATTCTTCAGGCGTATAAATTAGTAAATCAAGGGATCTATTTTTACTCATAATATTTCTGCCTTTCATTAGATTATTAGAATTCTCTCTACTCTATTTTTAACCTAATTTATGGAGTATAACCTATGAAAAGTCTACTAAAAGTCTATTAAAAGTAAGCATACAACTTGCTGACTAGTTACAAATGGGCATACGATAGATCTTTATTATTTTTTAGTTATCAATTTAAAAATCGATGATATCATCAAAAAAAAATAGATGCTTTAAAATAAATTTTTGGTGATTAATGAAGTTGGCATTAATATATCCTCCGCACTATCACAAACTATTTAACGAAAATCTTTTCACAGTAGATGATGAATTCGGCAAATTTCCTTACATTAGTTATGGATATGTAGCTGTTGAAGCAAAAAAATTTGGAATAGATGTTCGGCTATTTGAGTGCACGAATAAAGAAGGATCAAAAAAAGAATCAAATGAAGAAGCATATTTAAAGATAAAAGAACAAGTTTTAGATTTTGCCCCTGATTTACTTTCTTTCCCTGCACACGCCGCTCAAACTTTTCAAGATATGCTAAAATGGGCCTACAAATTTAAAAGAGATACCTGCTTGCCAATTTTAGTCGGTGGATATGAGGCCAAATTTTATCCGACAGAAATAATAGGACATTCTTGTTTTGATTTTTTATGTTCAGGTGAAGCTTTTCCATTTTTATCAATTTTTTTTCGAGAATTTTTTGGAAACAGGAATTATAATTTAGTACCCGATCTTTATTTTAGAGATAATGGGAATATTACTTATACGTTTAAAGGTCCATTTATTCCTTTCTATGAATGGCCAATTCCTGATCGTTCAATTTTTAATAACAATATTTATTATTCGTTTGTTTCTCAAAAAAAGAATTTTACGGTGGCCCTTTCTTCTTTTGGTTGCCCTTATAGCTGTGTTTATTGTTGTATGTCCAAAACCAAATATCAATATAGAAAACCTGATCAAGTCATTGAAGAAATTAGAATATGCATAGAAGATTATAATATAAATGAAATTGATTTTTTTGATCCACTAATGTTTCATGATAAGAGAAGAGTTGAAGGAATTTGTGAAGGCATAAAAAAACAAAATCTAAATTTCATCTGGTCGGCCAGAGTGCGAACTGATTCATTAGTAGTTAAAGAAAATAAAAATAACTTTAAATCTACCTTGCCTGACGTGAAATTCATAGAAAAGTTAGCTTTATCTGGATGTAAGCGTTTATTTATAGGATTAGAATCTGGCTCTGATTTAATTTTAGAAAATATAAAAAAAAATTATCATGTAAAAAATACTTTTAAGGTTTTACAATGTTTAAAAGATTATGACATACGACCACTTGGTTTTTTTATGATTGGAAATCCAGGAGAAACCAAAAAAACTGTTAAACAAACAATTAGGTTTGCAAAAAAACTCCCTCTAGATTATGCTCAATTTAGCATGACAATAGTTAAGCCTCATACTGAATTAGAGCAAAAACATATAATTAATAATAGCAGTATTGACTATTGGCGAGAGTATATTAGAGGTAACATTGAAGAAAAAATATTACCATCGCCATGGACAAAACTTACCAGAGAAGAAATTGAATTGTTAACAAAAAGAGCATATTTACATTTTTATTTAAGACCAAAATTAATAATTAAAACCATTAAGCAAATTCATTCGTTTACTGAATTTTTTCGTTACATAAAAGTAGCACTAAAGATGGTTCTTCGAGGTAATTCGAAACATCCAAAAGAAACAGCTCAACAACTGGAAAACTTTGCTGCACGCCTATGAAAAATAAATTCAATGTCTGCTTTCGAATCATCTTAAAC